>JAKBHH010000010.1 GCA_021836865.1 Acidobacteriota bacterium | reverse complement strand
AGTTTCTCCGGAGTGAGCAGCGAAGTGATCGCTGCATCCTTTGCCACCTCGTCTAGAAAGACCAGGTCTTCCTTCCATGCGCGCATGGCGTGCGATTGGACGAGACGATAGGCATCTTCGCGCATCATTCCAGCCTCGGCAAGGTCCAGCAGCAGTTGCCCGCTGAAGATCAGCCCACCGGTACTTTCGAGATTCTTCTTCATCCGCTCGGGGTAGACGAGGAGCCGATCGATCAGGTCGGTCGTCTTTGCGAGCAGATAGTCCACAAGAATCGTCGAATCCGGAAAGATGACGCGCTCGACCGAAGAGTGCGATATATCCCGCTCGTGCCAGAGCGCCACGTTCTCAAAGGCCGCCTGCGCATTGCCGCGGAGCACACGAGCGAGGCCGCTGATCTGCTCGCTGGTGATGGGGTTCTTCTTGTGCGGCATTGCCGAGGAGCCTTTTTGTTTCTCGCTGAAGTACTCCTGCGCCTCGCGCACTTCGGTCCTTTGCAGGTGGCGAACCTCCACGGCGATCTTATCGAGGGTGCTGCCAATAAGGGCCAGCGTCGCAATATATGCGGCGTGCCGGTCGCGCTGGATGACTTGCGTCGCCACCGGAGCCGGCTTCAATCCAAGCCGCGCACAGATGCGCTCTTCATGCTCGGGCTTCAGGTGACCGAACGTCCCCACCGCTCCCGACAGCTTGCCCACGCGCATATCCTCTGCTGCGGCGTCAAACCGTGCAAGGTTCCGCTCCATCTCCGCAAACCAGTTCAGCAGTTTCAGCCCAAATGTCGTCGGTTCCGCATGAATCCCATGCGTGCGCCCGATCGTCGGGGTGTGCTTGAATTCAAGTGCCCGCCGCTTCAGCACCGCGAGCAGGGCAACGAGCCCGGCACGAATCTGCGCCGACGCATTTTTCACCTGCAGCGCCTGCGCCGTATCCACCACGTCGTTCGAGGTGAGCCCGTAATGCAGCCAGCGGGACTCAGAATCCAGCCCCTGGCTCTTGAGCGACTCCGCCACGGCCGTCGTGAAGGCGATCACGTCATGCCTGACTTCGGACTCAATTTCCTGGATGCGCGCGGTGGAGAAGCTGGCCTTGGTCGCAATGGCGTCGGCGGCCGCGGCGGGAATGACGCCATCCTCTGCCAGCACGGCGCTCGCTGCGGATTCGACATCGAGCCAGCAGCGATACTTCGACTCTTCCGTCCAGATACGGCCCATCGTCCGGCGTGTGTAGCGGTCAATCAATGGCAGACTCCTGAGCTTGACCGCGTCCAGCGGCCCGCGCCAAACTTTGATTGTACGAGGAAAAGCAGATCAGGCGCGCGGAATCCCAAGGCGCTTGTGCAGCTCATCGTAAAGCAGGCCGCGGCCTGGCTTGTACGGCTGAAACCATTCGCCGTCAATCACAAGCTGCGGAATCGCCCGCTTGCCCACTTGCCTCACCACCTCCGCCGATGCAGCCGGATCGTCATCCACATTGATCTCGGTGTATTCGATCTTGTGGCTATCGAGAAATTGCTTCGCAGCCCGGCAATCACGGCACCAGGCGGCTGTATAAACGTTCACCTTCATACATCTATTTTAGCGTGCGGGCGCTGCTACTATCGAGGAACATGACGGCAGAAGAGATCAAAGAGTGGCTGGATTTGCGGCCGCATCCTATCGAGGGCGGCTCCTTCCGGCGCACCTATACCTCACAGGGCGCGGTCGACCTTGCGCGCGGTCAACGCGCGCTGGGCACCGCCATCTACTACTTGCTGGAGCCTGGAACCTTCTCCGAAATGCACGTTCTGGACTCGGATGAAATCTTCCATTTTTACCTCGGCGATCCCGTCGAAATGCTGCAGCTCTACCCGGATGGCAGCTCTGCTGTCTTCACTCTTGGACCGGATTTGCAGGCTGGTCAGCATGTCCAGCTCGTTGTCCCCGCGGGCGTATGGCAGGGCACGCGCTTAGTTAGCAACGGACACGTCGCGCTGATGGGCTGCACCGTCACCCCCGGCTTCGACTTCGCCGATTACCGCGGCGGGAGCTATGCGGAGCTGGTGGCAAAATGGCCCAACCGGGCGGGCCGCATCCAAGCCTTGACGCGGCGCTAGGCTACCGCCGCTCGCGAAAGAAATTACGTAGTAATTCTGCAGCCTCATCCGCCAGAGTCCCCTGCTCCACCTGAATCTGATGGTTAAGCTGGGGGTGGTTGAGCACCTTAAGCACCGAGCCGCAGGCGCCTGTCTTGGGATCGACCGCGGCAAAGACCAGTCGGTCCACCCGCGCATGAATCATGGCTCCTGCACACATCGCGCAGGGCTCCAGCGTGACGTAGAGCGTGCAGCCGTTGAGGCGATAGTTGCCCAGTGCCAATGCCGCCGCTCGGAGCGAGACAATCTCCGCATGGGCTGTGGGGTCGATATCGCGCAGCACGCGATTTTGCCCCCGAGCAATGATCTCTCCATCGCGCACCACCAGCGCGCCAATCGGCACCTCGCCTGCTTCTACGGCAAGGCGCGCCTCTCCGAGCGCGGCCTGCATGGCATCCTGGTCGGTCATGGTTTCGATGGTAGCGCGGCCGGCTGCTGCTGGGTCATGCAATGCAGCGCCCCCAGCCCCCAGATCAGGTCCACCGCGTGGATGCCGATGACCTCGCGCTCCGGGAACACCTCGGCCAGCGTATTGAGCGCGATGCGATCGTTGGGATCGTGAAAGGTGGGTACAAGCACCAGACCGTTGGCCAGATAAAAGTTGGCATAACTTGCGGGCAGCCGCTGACCGCGGAAGACAACCGGGCGGGGCAGCGGCAGCTCGACGACCGTGAACTGTTTGCCGTCCAGCGTGCGCGCGGCCTTCAACCGCGCCAGATTTTCGGCGAGAGGCTCGTGGTTCGGATCGCTCTCGCTCGGCTCCACCGCAGTCACAATCGTCGTTGGCCCAACGAAACGGGAGATGTCGTCTACGTGGCCGTGTGTGTCATCGCCTGCCACGCCGCGATTGAGCCAGATCACCTGATCGATGCCGAGATAATCGTGAAACGCCTGCTCCAGCTGTGCGCGGCTCACGCCTGGATTGCGCTGCTGCACCTCGCTCAGCAGACACTCTTCGGTCGTGAGCAAAATGCCCTGTCCATTCGTGTCAATCGATCCGCCCTCCAGCACAAGCCTGCGCGGTCCGTCTGCAAGTTGGATGATAGGCTGCCACTCCGGCAAGCCCAGCAGCTCGGTTACTCGACCTGGCAGCCGGTCATCCAGATGCCAGTCTGAATACTTGGCCCACGCGTTGAATCGCCAGTTGGTGATCGCGACGTGTCCTTCCGCGCTGCGAATAAAAATGGGGCCGGAGTCGCGCGTCCAGACGCGATCCGTAGGCCAGGGATGAAAGCTCACCTGGGCCAGATTCGCACCTGCCCGCTTAAGAATTCCCTGGGCACGCCGCTGCGCTTTCGCATCCTCCACGAGAATGTGAACGCGTTCGCGCATAGCCAGCAGGCGCACAATTTCCGCATAGATCCAGGGAATGGGCTGGAACTTGCCCGGCCAGTCTTCGTGGTTGTGCGGCCAGGCCAGCCAGGTTGCCTCGTGCTGCTCCCACTCGGCGGGCATGCGGTAGCCGAGCGCGCGGGGCGTTCTTTCAGGCGTGTGCAGGGGCATGGCTACTTTGGCTTTCCATCCGGTGCATCGTTACGAACAGGATCGAGAAAGCGCTGCGTAATGGGCGCATAGGCATCGATGCGGCGGTCGCGCAGGAATGGCCAGTTGCGGCGCGTGTCTTCAAGCAGCGCCAGGTCGATCTCGGCCAGCAGGATTTCTTCCGCGTCATGCGACGCCTTGGCAAGGACGCGGCCAAAGGGATCGGCCAGGAAGCTGCCTCCCCAGAACTCGAGGCCCAGCCCCGGCGCGCGATTGCCGAGGATGTCGCCATGTTCGTGGCCTACGCGGTTTACGCCCGCCACATAGACGCCGTTGGCGATAGCATGAGCCCGCTGGATGGTTTGCCACGCATCGTATTGCGCAGCGCCGAACTCGTCCTTCTCTGCCGGGTGCCAGCCGATCGCGGTGGGATAAAAGAGCACCTCCGCGCCCTGCAAGGCCGTTAGCCGCGCGCCTTCGGGAAACCACTGATCCCAGCAGACGAGCGTGCCGATGCGGCCGAATGCGACGTCGGCGGCTTTGAACCCCAGATCGCCGGGCGTGAAGTAGAACTTCTCGTAGTAAAGCGGATCGTCTGGGATGTGCATCTTGCGATAGACGCTCGCAATGCTCCCATCCACGTTTAACGTGACGGCCGTGTTGTGGTAGAGCCCAGGCGCGCGCCGTTCAAAGAGCGAGGCGATGATGACTACACGCGCTTCACGAGCCACCTCGGCCAGCTTTGCCGTCGAGGGCCCGGGGACTGTCTCGGCAAGATCGAACAGACGGATGTCTTCGCGCTGGCAGAAGTATTGCGCACGAAAGAGCTCCGGCAGGCAGACAATGTTGGCGCCCAGACGCGCTGCTTCGCGAATATGACGCACCGCCGAGACCAGATTCGCCTCAGGATCTGGGCCCATGCGCATCTGCACCAGACCTACGTTGTATTTGCGTTCATATGCCATCTTCCCTGCCCGCTTCCTTTCCGGCCACACAGCAAGGCCAACCCCGCTTGAGCAGGATTGGCCTCAAAAGCCTGCTGGATGCAATCCTTACTCTTCGAGAATCAGCACCGCCGCGGCGATGGTCGTGGTCCACAGACCGCGCTTGTCTCCGACGGCCGACTGGGTCACGTTGCTGGTCCTGACAATTTTGTTGGAGATGCGATAGATCTCCTTCTTCTCGTCCCAGCTCTTGTCGGGGTCGAAATCCACATCCAGTGTGGTGGCGAGCATCTCCGCGGCAAGTTCCTCGGCATATTCGCCGGCCTGGTCCTCGGTCTCGCCAAAGCTGTGGTGTTCGCTCAGGTAGCCGTAGGTGTTGCGGTCGGCCGGAATGGCCACACCGATGCTTGAGACCACAAGCCGGTGCGGCTCGCGCGTGGAGTTCTCCGCGATGACCGCGAAGACCACCTCGCCGTGGTTCAAATATTTCAGGCCTTCCTTGCGCCCAATCACTTTGCACTGCGGCGGAAAGATGGAAGAGACGCGCACCAGATTCTGCGAGGCGATTCCTGCATCCCGAAGGGCCAGCTCAAAGGAGGTCAAACGCTCCTTGTGTTTGCCTACACCTTTGGTAAAGAAAAGCTTCTTCGGGACCATGCTTTTTCCCAATTTCTATGTATCCTCCGTGACGTTGAAAGTCATGAAAATTCTGATATCTTCCCGCATGAGTTTATCGCATTCAGGTCCCTGAAAACAGTGCGGAACAAGATTTCATCGAGCTTTTACTCCGGACCCTGGGTCCCGATGGTGCAATTCCCGGCTGGGTCGGGAGTAGAGGACCGGGAATCTCGCAACTCGGCCCACCGGAAACTTTCGACCTCAAGCCGGAACTTTTGCGCTGCATCCGCGTTTAACCGGATATGAAGTGGACGTTGAAGTTCGGAATTCCCGTGCTTGGCACGGGGCTTGCTTGCGCCGTGCTGACTGCACAGGAGCCCGCTTTACCGCATTCCAGTCCGGTGCCTCAGAGCAGCGCCGCGGTAGCCTCCGGCGACATTGTCCCGCCCTACGTACCGGCGACTCTGGGCCCGGTGCCGCTGGACTGGACTCCGCCGGCGCTTGCCGTACTGAACGCCGAGGCCGCGATGAAAACCAGCTTCACGCTGGACCGGAGCCTGCTGAGCATGGCAGCCGGACTGGTGCCTGACTCCCAGGCGCAGGACCGGCAGGTGATCAACAAGCTGGACGGCGTGAGCATACACCTTTTGCGCTTTAGCGATGCGGGCGTTCCCGACGAGGGCGCTGTGGATTCGATTCGCGCGGCCTACCATCTGCGGGGGTGGAAGCACCTGGTGACGACAACCAACGCAGGCGGCCCGCTGCACAGCGGCACCACGGATGTGTGGCTGGTGCTGGACGGCGTGAACATTCGCGGAGCGGTGGTGTTGGCCGAGACACCGCGGAGCCTGACCCTGGTGAGTGTGGCCGGAAACCTAAGCCCGGTTGATTTGCTGCATCTGCGCGGCCATTTTGGAATTCCGCGTTTTGACGGAGAGCAGCTGGAAAAGCAGTGAGCGCGATGAGTCGACGACCGCTCGCACAGATGCGCGGCTCGGTTGATCCACATCGACAGATGTGTCCGCCGCTGGACGAAGTCCCTGCGTGCTTCCAACGCACGAGCCGGTCCGTAAAGTGATCCTGACTCGGATGCGAGTTGGGCGGGAAAATAACCCGCGCCCACATTCTGCTGATTCTGCATTATTTATCCACAGAGCCGCGTGCCGCCGATCTCCGTTCGGCATGACGCAGCATGGATTGGCCGGTAGGCCGGGACCTGGGCCATCGCAACCCGAACCAGCTCATTACCCAACCCTGCCTGGCCGAAAATCCAGCGCGTGACGTGGCATGGCTGGCAGGGACACCTGCTTTGCCAGCGCGGATTTGCAGGTGTTAGCCTCTGTCTGCAATTGTCTATAGGGAAGGGGTAACACGATCATCATGCAGACGACTTACAACGGGCTCACACTGCCCAAAGACGGCGCAATCATCGGGTACAGCAACGAACAGTATCAGATTCCTGACAACCCCATCATTCCATTTATTGAAGGCGACGGCACGGGGCGCGACATCTGGAAGGCCTCGCAGCGCGTATTCGACGCCGCGGTGGAAAAGGCCTACGGCGGCAAGCGCAGTGTCAAGTGGTTTGAGATCTTTGCCGGCGAGAAGGCATATCGCCAGTTCAATACGTGGCTGCCGGACGACTCCGTGGCTGCGGCGCGCGACCTGCGCGTGTCAATCAAGGGACCGCTAACTACGCCGGTGGGCGGCGGCATTCGCTCACTGAACGTGGCCCTGCGGCAGCTTCTCGATCTCTACGCCTGCGTGCGGCCGGTGAAGTACTACCAGGGCGTGCCCAGCCCGGTGAAGCACCCGGAAAAGGTGGACATCGTTATCTTCCGCGAGAACACCGAGGACGTGTACTCGGGCATCGAGTTCAGGGAGGGCACCGACGAAGCCGCCAAGCTGATCGGCTTCCTCAACGACGAGATGCTCAAGGGTGGCAAGAAGAAGGTTCGCACCGACTCAGGCGTAGGCATCAAGCCGATCTCGATCTTCGGCAGCAAGAGGCTGGTACGCTATGCCATCCGTAGCGCGCTGGAAACGGGCCGCAAGACGGTGACCCTCGTCCACAAGGGCAACATCCAGAAGTTCACCGAGGGAGCATTCCGCGAGTGGGGCTACGAGGTTGCCACTGAAGAGTTCCGCGCGCAGACGGTGACTGAGCGCGAGAGCTGGATTCTAGGCAACGTGGAAGCGAAGCCCGGCATCTCCATTGAAGAGAACGCCGCGCTGATTGAGCCGGGCATGGAGTTTGCACCGCCTGCCTTCCGTGACAGCGTGTGCGCTGAAGTGAAAGCTGTGCTCGATTCGATCGGCAAAACCCACGGCAACGGAGCATGGAAGTCTAAGGTGCTCATCAATGACCGCATCGCCGACTCGATCTTCCAGCAGATTATCCTTCGTCCGGCTGACTATAGCGTGCTGGCCACCACCAACCTCAACGGCGACTACATCTCCGACGCAGCCGCGGCGCAGGTCGGCGGTCTGGGCATCGCGCCCGGAGCCAACATTGGCGATGGCTTCGCTGTATTTGAGGCCACGCACGGCACCGCTCCCAAATATGCCGACAAAGACATGATCAACCCCGGCTCGGTCATCCTGTCGGGCGTCATGATGCTTGACTTCATCGGCTGGAAAGAAGCGGCCAAGCTCATCGAAACATCGATGGAAAAAACCATCATGCAGAAGTTCGTCACCTACGATTTCGAGCGGCAGACGGCTGGAGCCACCAAGGTGGGCACCAGTGAGTTTGCGACGCGGATCATTGGCAACATGTAAGCACAAAGATCAGAGATTCGGTGACGGACTGGTGAACAAGCTACTCAACATGCGGGGTCAAGCCCCGGAGAATCAGAGGGAAAACATGCGAAAGAAAGTAAGCATTGTGGGCGCCGGCAACGTGGGCGCCACGGCCGCTCATTGGATTGCGGCCAAGGAACTGGCAGACGTGGTGCTGGTGGATGTGGTGGAAGGCGTGCCGCAGGGCAAGGCGCTGGACCTGCTGGAAGCGATGCCGATTGCCGGGTGCGATGTGCATGTGGGAGGCGCCAATGACTACGCCGCCACGGCAAACTCGGATATTGTGATTATTACGGCCGGAATTCCACGCAAACCAGGCATGAGCCGCGACGACCTGCTGCAGACCAACTTCAAGATCATGTCGGACGTGGTGCAGAAGGTGGTGGCGCAGTCGCCGGAATCGATTCTGATTATCGTGTCGAATCCTCTGGATGCGATGGCGCAGGCGGCGTATCGCCAGGCGGGCTTCAACCGCGAGCGCGTAATTGGCATGGCGGGCGTGCTGGACTCTGCACGTTTCCGTGCATTTATCGCGCAAGAACTGAATGTGAGCGTGGAGAACGTGACGGCCTTTGTGCTGGGCGGCCATGGAGATACGATGGTGCCACTGGCCCGCTATTCGACTGTCGCAGGCATTCCGATCACGGAACTGATTGCCCCGGCGCGCTTGGAAGAGTTGGTGCAACGCACCCGCGACGGCGGCGCAGAGATTGTGAAATATCTGAAGACCGGCAGCGCCTACTATGCGCCATCGGCCGCCGCTGTAGAGATGGTGGAAGCAATTCTTAAGGACAAGAAGAAGATTCTGCCTTGTGCTGCTTATCTCCAGGGCGAGTACGGGATCGACGGCTACTTTATCGGCGTGCCGTGCAAGCTGGGTGCCGCGGGTCTTGAGCAGATTGTCGAGATCAAGCTGACGCCGGAAGAAGAGGCGGGGATCAAGAAAAGCGCCGCGGCTGTGAAGGAGCTGTGCGCGGTGATTGGCGTGTAGCGCTCCCTTCAACCATCGAAATGGGCCGCCTCTGCGCGGCCCTTTTCGTTCTGTACAAGCGTGTTTGAGCCAGCGGAAGTGGGACGAGCGGCATTTGCGGGCTCCGTCCGAGGCAAGCACGGCAAGGCTTATTCCTTCACAAACTGCACAACCAGGGGACCGATCTGCGCGGCGCATTGGCTGGGGGCGAGATGGCCACAACCGGCAATTACATCCAGTTGCGACTGCGGGATCAATGTGCGAATCTTCCACGCCTGTTCGATCGGAGTGATCCGGTCGAGCGCGCCCCAGACGATCAGGACAGGCATTTTGAGCTGCGGTAGCAGGTTGTCCGTAGCGTCGCGGCCAGTGAGCATGGAAGCCAGCGCGCGTTGCACAACCCAGCCATTGCGCCGGGAGATGCGGAGAATATCAGACGCGACGAAACCGGGAACGGCAGGCGGATGAGGCATGAGCAGGACATCGAGCTGGTCAATCTCCGCCGGTGTGGAGGGCGTAAAGAGCGCCGTGTTCCAGTCTGGCTTCTCATAGATACCCGCGCTGTCAAACAGGAGCAGGCGTTGCACGCGCTCCGGGTGGCGGGCTGCGACAATCTGCACGATCCAGCCGCCCATCGACCAGCCGCCCAGGTCTACCCGCCTGAGTCCAACTGCGTCGAGGAAGCCGACGACGACGCTGGCTTCATCCGATACGGAATAGGAGAAGTTCGCCGGTCTTTCGCTTTCGCCGTAACCGGGCAGATCCGGCAAGTAGACTCGAAATCCGGCTTTGGCCAGATAGGGCCCGAGATTGGCCCAGTCCTCGGCCCGGGCGCCCAACCCATGGATGAGCACAACAGGCGGACCGGCTTCCGGCCCCAGGGCGTAGTAGTGGATGCGGAAGCCCTGGACGCGGGTCCAGTGGCTGCGCGCTCCGTCCAGCCACATGCGGGCCTGCGTCGCTTCGGTGAAGATCCGGACGGGGTGCCGCCAAAAGGCAAACCCTGCGGCGAGAATGGAGACCAGGAGCAGCCCGACGGCCCATTTGGCGGCTTTTGCAACCCTCATATCGTCTCCTTTGCTCGCAGGGCACGGGCACGCTGCCAGCCCGCCTCGATGACTCGCACGGTAACAGGATCGAGGTCAAGGGCGCTATCCCCGTTCCACTCCGCGCGATCCACCCATCGGGCTGCGTCGACGTCGGATGCGGCTTGAAGAGTTCCGCCAGTGGCTTGGCAAAGGTAGTCGGCAATTACGTAGTGGTAGCGTACGCGGTCACCCTCGCCCAGGATGCGGTCCAGCAACTCCACAAGCTCAACCGGCTCGACCAGGAGTCCCGTCTCTTCCTTCGCCTCGCGGACTACGGCCTCATGGAGCTTTTCGCCCAGTTCGAGCAGGCCGCCCGGTATGGTCCAGCGGCCCTTCATCGGCTCCTGCGCTCGTCGGACGAGCAATACCCGATCCCCATCCACCACAACCGCACCCACTCCGACCAGCGGCACCGAGGGAAATTCTCTCTGCATGACACCTGATTCTAATGGTTACCCTGGTCAGTACCCTTTGCGGTACCGTTCCCGGTGCGACGATTCTTCCGTCGTATCATCAAAGACAGCAGGAGGACACGATGGCTGAGTTCACGCTGCGCATTGAAGGCATGCATTGCGGTTCCTGCATTCGCCGGGTGACGCAGGCCCTGACATCGACGGAGGGCCTCAAAGTAGAGGAAGTGCGACTTGGCGCTGCAAGACTGAGCGCCGCGGCGGAAGCAAGTGCTGCGAATCTGGCGATTGCTGCACTTCAAAAGGCGGGCTACTCCGCAAGCCTGGAAAAGTAGCACGATCTAATGGCGACTTCGGAACAACAATCCCTCACGCTGCCCATCCTCGGAATGAGTTGCGCGGCATGCCAGCACCACGTGGAGCAGGCATTGCGCACCACGGCCGGGGTGGAATCGGCGCGCGTGGACCTGATGGCGCATCGAGCCAGCGTGGTGTTCGACCCCGCAGTGGCATCTCCAAACGAATTGGTGGAAGCGGTACGATCAGCGGGCTACGATGCCGTGCTGCCGCGCACAGGTGACGGAGATGCCGCGCAAGCCGACGCGCCGATTTCATCCTCGGAGCGGAAAGCCTTTGTCACCGTGGCTGGAGGTGCGGTGGCAATGCTCCTGGCGATGCCGTTGAGCGCACAGATGAGCATGCAGGACCACTGGCTGGCCCAATTGCTGCCCTGGCTTTTTGCGATTCCCCAGGATCTGATCCGTTATTTTCTTTTCCTTTTGACCCTGGTTCTGGTGGTCTGGGCGGGGCGCGAAATCTACGTGAGTGCTCTGCGCGGGCTGCGGCACGGCAGGACCAATATGAATACGCTGGTGAGCCTGGGGACCAGCGTCGCTTTTTTGTACTCCACGTGGGCCACCTTTGCGCCTGCAGCCGGGCGGCAAGTCTATTTTGATGCGGTACTGCTTATCATCGGCTTTCTGCTCATGGGCAAGGCGCTTGAGTTAAGGGCAAAGAAGCGCGCTCTTGCAGCCCTGGAATCCCTGAGCCGCCTGCGTCCCGTCACGGCCCGGCGGGTAGTGGATGGCGTGGAGACCATGGTGCCCCTGGAAGAAGTCCGCGTTGGAGATCGCATTCTGGTTTTGCCGGGCGAGCGTATTCCCGTGGATGCACAGATCCTGGACGGCCGCACGACCGTGGACGAGTCCATGCTCACGGGCGAGTCGACTCCCCAACCGCGCGAGGCAGGTGATCGAGTACTGGCAGGGTCACTGAACTACGATGGCGCTGTGACTTGCCGTGCCCAGTCGCTTGGTGAAGCGACCGTTTTGGCGCAGATAACCCGGATGGTGACGCAGGCGCAGGCTTCTCGGGCGCCCATGGAGCGGCTTGCTGACCGCGCGAGCGCGATCTTTGTTCCTGTGGTCCTTACAATTGCGGCTGTCACGTTCACAATCTGGATGCTGGCTGCCCATTCGCTGGAAATGGCATTGGCCAACACGGTTGCTGTACTGGTGATTGCCTGCCCATGCGCCATGGGCCTTGCGGTTCCTGCAGCGCTGACGGTAGCTGTCGGCAGAGGCGCGCAGCTTGGCGTGCTCTTCAAAGGCGGCGAAGCAATGGAGCGGCTGGCCCGCGTCAACGTTGTGGTGATGGACAAGACCGGGACACTGACTGTCGGGCACCCGGTTCTGGCTGCGGTGCGGCCCTACGTCGGCTATGAGGAAAGCGATCTTTTGCGCATTGCTGCGGCCGTGGAAGAAAAGTCCAATCACCCGTTGGCGCATGCGATTGTGGATGCGGCGCGGGCGCGAGGACTCTATTGGCTGCCAGCGGAAGATGTACAGATTGTGCCGGGCCGCGGAATCCGGGCGCGGGTTGATGGCTATGCATGTCTACTGGGCAATGAGGAGTTTCTTCGCGAGTCCATGCTTCGGACTCCGGACGGGATACCCCCTGCAAAGCCTGGAATGACGCGGCTCTGGATGGTGCTTGACGATCTCACAGTAGGCTGTTTTGATGCGCGCGATGCCCTCCGTCCCGATTCAACCGGCGCAGTGGCAGCTCTGCGTGGATTCGGCCTGCGGGTGATCATGCTGACTGGCGATTCAGCTGCGGCGGCCGCCCCGATCGCCAATCAGGCAGGAATCGCCGAGGTAGAAGCAGGCCTCGATCCGCCGGGGAAGTTAGGCAGAATTCGCGCGCTGCAGCAGGAGGGCCTTCGGGTGGCCATGGTGGGAGACGGCATCAACGACGCGGGCGCTCTGGCGCAGGCTGACGCAGGCATTGCCATGGGAACCGGCGCTGACCTTGCCCAGGAGGCGGGCGACGTTCTGCTGCTGCGGCCCTTGCCTTCCGCCGTTGCCGCCGCCCTAGAGCTATCCCGATCGACGCTGAGGGTGATGCGCCAGAACCTGCTGTGGGCTGTGGGTTACAACCTGCTCGGCATACCCCTGGCCGCGGGCCTGTTTTATCCCGAGTTCCACATTGTGTTGAGTCCCTGGGTTGCAGCCGCCGCAATGGCGATGAGTTCCGTCAGCGTGCTGTCAAACAGTCTGAGATTGCGCCGCTGGCAACCCACGGCTTCGACTCCCACTCCGGCCGCGCTACACTGACATCAGGTCATTTGTGCGCATACTTACCCGCTACATCCTTGGCGAAATTCTCTCGCACACACTGATCGGGTGCGCGCTGTTTACCTTCATTCTCTTCATGCGCGACCTGCCGCACATCCTGGAAATGGTGGTGCGCAACAGTTCCACACTGACGAACGTTGGGGAGATCTTTCTCTTCACTCTCCCGAATACCTTCCGCGTGACCATCCCGATGGCCGTGCTGGTGGGGATTCTGCTCGGGTTAAGCCGTCTGGCTGCAGACAGCGAAGTCATCGCCATGCGGGCATCGGGCCTTGGCATCGCCTATTTCGTGCGTGTTGCCTCTATTGTTGCCGGTGTTGGCACTCTGCTAGGCCTTGTCAACTCAGTCTTTGTGGCTCCCCGCGCCAATCAAGCCATCCTGGAGATGCAGCAGGCGCTGGAGACGTCACAGGCCTCCTATGAGATACAGCCACGCGTCTTTTATGAAGATTTTCGCAATCGAGTTCTTTATGTGCAGGATGTGCGCGCGGGAACGGGCGCGGCCAACTGGAGAGAGGTCTTCATGGCCGACGTGGGCGACCCGACCACGCCGCTGATTACAACGGCTGCTTCCGCCACCGTCGTCAATGACTCGCCGCAGGAGTTACTGATGCGCCTGCGCGATGGAGCCGAGCATCAGACGGTCTCCGGGCAGCCGCAGCAATACAACATTTCCACCTTCACCAGCACGGACCTGCCTCTGACGTTAAGCCCGCAGAGCGATATTCACCTGGGCCGGCTCGACACTGCGATTTATGCAATGCCGCTTGGCCTGCTTTGGCAACGCACTCACGGCAAGGATGCAACGCGCTTCCTTATCGAGTTGCATACTCGCTTCGCCTATCCGGTGGCCTGCATCGTGCTGATGCTGGTGGGAGTCCCGCTGGGGGTCACTTCGCGGCGCGGCGGCAAGAGTTCCGGCCTGGTCTTCACCCTTCTGCTCGTGCTGCTCTACTACGTGCTTTCCTACACCGGGATCGCTCTGAGCAAACAGGACCGCCTGCCGCCTTTTCTTGGCGTATGGATGGCGAATTTCCTCTTCGCGGCGGTGGGCATCTTCCTTCTCTGGGAGATGGCCAACGGCGGGCGCGTGCTCAACGCGATTACCAGTTGGGCCCTGCGCACTCCGCGCACCCATCCCGAGCCCGCCAACAGGCCTTTTCATTACAATGGCCTGCTGCAGCGCCTTCATCCCAGGAAGGCACGCCTCAAAGGCCAAAGCACGTTTCCTCGCATCCTTGATGCATACGTCATGCGCGAGTTCCTGGGGACATTTCTGCTGGTACTTGCAAGCTTTGTCCTGCTGATGCTCGTCTTCACGTTCTTTGAGTTGGTCGGGGATATCCTGCGCAATCATATCCGACTTGAAACGGTTGGCGCCTATCTGATCAATCTGACCCCCAGCATGATGTATCAGATTGCCCCCCTGGCCGTTCTCATCAGCGTTCTGGTCACCTTTGGTGTGCTCAACCGCAACAGCGAAATCGTGGCCATGAAAGCCACCGGCATTAGCCTCTACAGGCTCGTTGTGCCCGTTGTCTGCATCTCCGCCACGCTCGCCGTTTGTCTCTATCTTTTTGATGAGTTCTATCTGCCGCAGGCAAATCGGCGTCAAGAGGCGCTCCGGAGCACGATCAAGGGACGCCCTCCGCAGACCTTCTTGCGTCCGGAGCAAAAGTGGATCTTCGGCGAGTTTGAAAAGGATGAGCCAAGCCACATCTTTTACTACCAGTTCTTTGACCGCGACCAAAATGAGTTCGCGAATCTTTCGGTGTTTGAATTCAAGCCGGATACGTTCTCCTTGACGCGGCGCATCTTTGCCGCTCGCGTCTTCTGGAACCCTGATGCGCATGCATGGGTCTTCGAAAATGGGTGGAAGCGGGATTTCAACGGAGCGCAGGTGGTGGAAGGCAGCTACCAGGAGTTTAAGCAGACATCCTTCGCGGAAATCCACGAGGAGCCCGGATATTTCAATAAAGAAAGCCTTCAGTCCCAGGAGATGAACTTCGGGCAATTGCGGCGCTACATCAGTGACCTCAGGCAGAGCGGTTTTGATACGATGCGGCTGCGGGTCGCTCTCTGGCATAAGCTCGCCTACCCCGCGGTAGCGGTGATTATGGCCGTGCTGGCCATTCCGTTTGCTCTATCCATGGGCCGCCGCGGCTCGCTGACCGGAATTGCCGTTGCAATTCTTGTTGCGCTTACATACTGGGTAATGGATGGGCTATTTGGCGCCATGGGAAGCGTAAACGACCTGCCCGCCGCCCTGGCTGCGTGGGCTCCGGATATCCTCTTCGGCCTGGTAGGCGGCTACCTCTTGCTGCGGACACAGACCTGACACGCGCTGCGCATCTCCGCACGCGCAGGATACCCCGGTTGCATGAAATTCGCGGGACACCCCGTACAATAGGGTCATGCTGCGCGACCTCACTCCCCTGCTTGGCTACATGCGACGGTATCGTTGGGGCTACGTGCTCGGACTTTTCTGCGTTGTCTGCACAAACGCGGTGTGGGTCTTATTTCCCAAGGTTCTGCAGGCGGCGATCGATGATCTTGACCATGGCGTGACGCGGTATCGCATCCTTGAATTTGCCGGGATTCTCGTTGCCATTTCACTCGTCAAAGGTGTCTTCCTCTATGCCCAGCGATGGATCCTGATCGGCATCTCGCGGGAGATCGAATTCGATATGCGAAATGATCTTTTTCGCAAACTCGAATTGCAGGACTCGGGCTTTTATCGCGACTACCGCACGGGCGACATTATGGCCCGCATGACGAACGATCTGAATGCGGTCCGCATGCTGCTGGGTCCGGCTTTAATGTACAGCGCCAATACAATCTTTTTTACCTTCGGCGCCCTGTTCTTTCTTCTTCGAATCAGCCCCTTTCTCACACTTGTTGCCTGGGCTCCGATGCCCCTGGCAAGCATTCTCGTGCAGTACTTCGGTCGCAAGATCCACGAGCGGTTTGAGCGCATTCAAGAAAGCTTTTCCGAGATATCATCGCAGGCTCAGGAAAATTACTCAGGCGCACGGCTGGTGCGCGCGTTCGCCCGTGAAGAGTCGCAGATTAAGCGGTTTGAGCATCTTAATCTGCGCTATATTGCGCGCGCGCAACGCCTCGTGCAGCTGATGGGCATGCTATGGCCCACACTTGAGTTCATCCTTGGGATCTCCATGGTAATCACATTGCTCGTCGGCGGGCATCTGGTCATAAGTCACCGCATCAGCGCGGGCGAGTTCGTGGCGTTCAACACGTACATGATCCTGCTCATCTGGCCCATCATTGCCGTTGGCTGGGTGGTGAATCTGTTTCAGCGCGGCACAGCATCCGTGAAGCGCATCGATGAACTCCTTCGCGCCACGCCGAGTATCGATGACCGCGAGGCCGATCCTTCGATCCCGGGAGACACAGTGCTAAGGGGTGAGATCGAGTTCCGAGAGCTAAACTTCAGTTATGGCGACACGCGGGTCCTTCACGACATCTCGCTTCGTATACCGGCGGGGTCAAGCCTTGCCATCGTGGGACCAACAGGATCAGGAAAGTCCACTCTGGTGAAACTCATCACGCGGATGCACGAGGCGCCAGAAGGTACTTTGCTGATCGACGGCAAGTCCGTGCGAGCCTACCCGCTGGCCGTCCTCCGGCACAATATCGGGATGGTACCGCAGGAAACATTTCTCTTCAGCGAAACGATCCGCGAGAATCTTGCATTTGGATCTCCGGAAACCAGCCTTGAGGAGATACTGCAAGCTGCCGAAGCCGCCCACATTCGCAAGGAATTTGAAGAGTTTCCGCTTGGGCTTGATACTGTGGTCGGTGAGCGAGGGGTGACCCTCTCGGGAGGGCAGAAGCAGCGTTCGGCCATCGCCCGCGCACTCCTTCGGCGTCCGGCCATTCTCATTCTTGATGATGCTCTTGCCAGTGTCGACACGTACACGGAAGAACGCATTCTTGGCGGCCTGCGAGCCTACACGGCCACGGCAACCACGATTCTGATCTCGCATCGCGTCTCTACGGTGCGGAACGCGGACCAGATTGCAGTCCTCGATCATGGCCGGATTGTTGAGCTCGGCGGCCATGACGAGTTGCTTGCGCTTGACGGCTACTACGCGAGCCTCTATCAAAAGCAACAACTGGAAGAAGAGCTCACAGTCGCCGGTTAAAGCTTCAGGCGGTCCACTTTGTAGCGATCATTGCAGAGGACTGCATGCCTTCCCCGCCGTCGATAGGCCTCCGCAGAACTTCCTGCACGCTGCTTCCAGCCTCGGACGCGCCATGACGTGGCGACTCGGCTGCGATCTGTTTCCAGGCCTCGCGGACATTGCGGACGCACTCGATCGCGTGTTCGAACTTCGGTCGCGAAGCAGCTTGAGAAGCTCTTAGAATCTCGGCGAAAATCGACGCGTAGAACTCGCTGAGCGCAGTTGCAGGCCTTCCTCCAATGTCCATGCGCAGTCTCGCCTGCAAGTGGATGATAATATCCAGAGCCCGCTTCACCGCTGCCCTTCGCCCGGCTTCATCGCCGCGGTCAACCGCTGCGGCAGCGAGATAGAGAAAGCGCACGATGCCATCGTAGAGGGCCACGACAAGGTCGATCGCCGATGCGCCGTCCAAGGCGTGTTCCCGATAATTAGACATGGTAGAACTGCCTTTCAGCCATTCTGGTTTTGGTTATAGCCGGAAATGGCCGAATATATCTCGTTGACGCTGAGCAGTTGCGAAGGAAGTCCCTGCAGGATTTCGTTGGCGCTGTTCAATTCGGCCGTCAGGCTCTTCTGCTGCACGGAAATCAGGGCCTCTTCCCGCGAGACGTCTACATTCAAATTCGATTCGATGGTGCTGTTGGCGTTCTGTGCGAGCTTGAGCACTCCGGTTGCGGAGCCTGTCCCGGCATTGCTCAGTGTATTGGAGAATGTTGTTCCCCAGCTGTTTGCGTTCTGAAAGAAGCCAACGACGCCATTGAAGTCGGTATTCAGCAGCGAATCAAGAGAAGTGGTATCGAGCGTCAGCGAGCCGTTATTGTTCACGCTGATGCCAAGGCTTGTGAGACTGGAGATATCCGACGAGCTGGCGTTGTAATTGAGTGCCGTGCTCGTCGTTGTATCCGTAATTGCCGAGGTCACGGTCAAGGCTCCGGCCGAGCCGGCGGTGCCCGACACAAGGACCAGCCGGGAACCAGAGCTATCGGTGACAATATTTGCCGTGACTCCCATACTGGCTGAATTGATGGCCGAGGCCAGGCCGGAGAGTGTATTGTCGGTCGAGTTCAACATCACGCTCTGCGGGGTGCCGCTGCCAACCTGAATCGTCATGGAGCCTGAGAGCGTGTCGGAGGAGTTTGCGATGGGGTCCAGATAGCCGTTGGGGTTCTGCGTGTTAAGGCTCCCCAGGAGCTGCTGCTGCAACAGGGAGAGTGTTGGCGAACCGAAGAGCGGCTCAGGATTGCCTGAACTGTCATTCCCATGCTGCGTGTTGATGGCGCTGATCAGCGCGTTGTAATCGGAGACCATGCTTCCAACGGCGCTTTCGACCCCGGTGTTGTAGTTGCCGATCACCACCTGTACCTGCGATCCGGCAGAACTGGTGCTCAGCAACTGAAACGTCACGCCGGGAATCAGATTAGACACCGTGTTGGAGGCGCTGGAGAGCGTCACGCCATCGACAACCAGCGATGCATCGGAACCCGTCACTGAGGAGGTGTACGACAGGGCCGCATTGGAATTGCTGGTATCCGCAATCGAGCTGGCGCTGATCGTGAGGTTACCATTCGCTCCCGAGGTGCCGGAGACAAGGCTCAGGCGCGAGCCGGCAGAATCGGTGAGTACGGACGCTGTCACACCCACCCCTGAGGCATTGATCGCCGCCGCCAGTCCGGAAAGCGTATTGTTCGTTGAACCCAGCGTAATGACCTTCGCCGCGCCGCTACCGACCTGAATTGTCATGGAGCCGGAAAGTGTATCGGAAGCGCTCGGGATGACCGTCATATAACCGCTGGAGGTCTGTGCGAGGGTGTTGACAACCACTGTGTGGGTTCCCGCGCTCGCCGACGAAGAGGCGGAGGTAAGCTGCAGCACATTGGTGTCGGAACTGGAGCCCGTCTTTTGCGCCAGCACGCCCTGGAAATCCGTCAGCGCACTCATGTCGTTGGAAAGGTTTGAGAACAAGGTGCCCAGACTGGATAGCACGGTGTCCTGGCTTTGCAGAGAGGTCAACTGGCTCTTCCAGGGCGTCTCCACGTTCTGCAGATTGCTCACAATTGACGCCACTGTCGAGCTGACGTTGAAGCCGGCGCCGCTCATCGGCGAGCCAAAGCTCAGTCCTACCGTGCCCATTGCGTCCTCCGGGTAGTCCCTTTTGCACCCCTCGTGCCAGCAGCGCGCGGAAGGAATTGGAGGAATCTCATTCCAACCGCCGCAACCCCTGGCGCGTTACGCCAGCAAGGGCGCCCGGTCAGGACGCCCCTCTGGTTATCGGCAGGTTGCGGAATTACTGCAGCAGCTTGGTCACTTCCTGCTGCAGGCTATTAGCCTGGGCCAGCGCGGAGATGCCGGTCTGGCTCAGGATCTCGAACTTTGAAAGATTCGAGGAGGCCTGCGCGTAGTCCGTAGCCTGGACTGCGTTCTGCGCGGCCACGATGTTCTGCTGCTGCGTGTTGATCACCTGGCTGGCGGAGTTGAGGGTGTTGATCTGCGCGCCGATGTAGCCGTCCTGGGCCGCCACGTCGCTGATCGCTGCGTTCAGCGAGGTCAGAGCCGACTGGGCGTTGGTCTGGTTGGTCAAGCTCGTGGAGGAGAGACTCTGGCCGCTGCTTGCCGTGTAACTGATGGTCGCAGTTCCCGTGGTTCCAGCTGCGACCGCGGACGTTCCTGTGGTGCTGGTGTCGGTAATCGGTGTGGTTGCATCCTGCGCCACCTCAACCTGTCCAACGGAAGTGGGTGCGGCCGTGACCACGTTGCCGGAGATCATGATGCCGGTTGCGTTCGGGTTTGCGGCTCCTGAGCCCTCTGAGGCCGCCTCAGTCGCGAACGAGGCCGTTAGACCGAGCCCCGATCCGTTAATTGCGGCGATCATGCCGGATACGTTGTTCGCGTACCCGGTCGTGCCGCCGGTGCTGATTTTTGCGGTCGCGGAGACCACACCGCCCGTTGTGTTGGCGATTGCATAGGTGATGTCCAAAGTGCTGCCAGCGGTGATGGAATCCGTGGACTGCGCGTTGACGGTAGCCGAGGAGAGATCAACAAAGACGCTCTGGCCGCTGGTGTAACCCATAGCGCCGCCCGTCTGCCCCACGTTGGAAGAGGAGAGCGATCCAATGTTCAGATCGTTGATTGATGCCCCTTTCGCCGAGGAGTCGCCGGTGTAGATGTTGGTGTTCGAACCGAAGACCGCCTGCTGGTTGTAGGTGGTGGTGGACCCGATGTTGGAGATCTCCGACAGGATTGACTGATACTCCTGATTGGCCGCCGCATCCTGTGTGGAGTTGAGGGTGCCGTTCGAGGCTTCTGTAGCCAGCGTCACGGCCCGATTGAGCAGGCTTGTCACTTGCGAAAGGGCGCCGTCGGCAACCTGAAGAAGACCGACACCTTCCGTCGCGTTTGTTGAGGACTGAGTCAGAGCCGTCGCGTTGGCCTGCAGGCCGTTGACGAGCGAGAGGCCGGCGGCGTCGTCGGCGCCGGAGTTGATGCGCGAGCCCGAAGACAACTGTTGCAGCGTCTTCGCCAGGCTATTGCTGGTGTTGTTCAGGTTATTCTCAGCGTACATCGCGTTGAGGTTATTCAAGACACCCAGGGACATGGGTTTCTCCTTGTGGATGCATGATTTTGCGGCTCGCCCCGAGGCCATGCTCCCATTCTTATGTGCTGCCCTGGGCTGCTGCTGCCGGGTGCTGCCGCTGCATCTGGCCCCTTTTTCGGCGCTCTGCATGGTGACTTTATTCGCCCCGGCTTCTGTCCTGCGGGAGACACCGGGGCGTCTCAATTTCTAATCTTTCATCGTTTCCTGCTTCACGCCGATAACTGCAGCAAAGGAGTGGTACGTCGATGATTGAACTGACCCGTCTGAACGGCAGCCCGATGCTGCTCAACAGTGACCTGATCAAGACGGTTGATGCTTCACCGGACACGATGCTCACCCTGATTAATGGAGAGAAGCTGATTGTTCGCGAAGAGCCTGCCGAGGTTGTGGAGCACGTGCTGGCCTACCGGGCCCGGCTTCTGGCCATGGTTGCGCGGCGCTTGCCGTCGTTAGGCGACCTGCAGCAGGTGGCCTCGCTTTCAAGCCTGGATCATGCCACGGCGCCGTCGTCTCAAGGCTCGGGGCAGAGCCAGAAGCCCGCCCGCTAGTCATTCGCCCGGCGGCGTCCAGTTCCACCATTTGAGGAATCTTACATGGATAAGGCGAGCATTGGCGGAGTGGTTCTGGCTATTGCGGGCATTCTCGCGGGTCTCCTGCTGGAAGGCGGAAACCTGACCCAGATTCTGCAGCCGACCGCCGCGCTCATTGTCTTTGGTGGCACGATGGGAGCTGTCCTTCTTCAATTCCCCCTGCATACGGTCGCGGCATCGTTTCGCGGCATGGTGCGGGTCTTCGCCGCTCCCAAGAGGCAGAACGGCCAGTTTATCGAGATGCTGGTGGGCTTCGCCAACAAGGCGCGCCGCAACGGTGTGGTCTCGCTGGACTCAGACCTCGAGTCGATCGAGGATCCTTTTCTTAAGCAATCCCTGATGCTGGCTGTGGACGGCACCGAGCCGGCGGAATTGCGCAAGATCATGCGCGTGAGCCTGGACTCCGCGGCGGAGATTGATGAGCGCCTGCCGGCGGTGTTCGAGTCCGCGGGCGGGTTTTCACCCACCATCGGCATTCTCGGTGCGGTGCTGGGGCTGATTCAGGTGATGCAGCACCTGGACAACATTCAGGAGGTGGGTCGCGGCATTGCAGTCGCCTTTGTGGCCACCATTTACGGAGTGGGCCTTGCGAATCTCTTCTTTCTGCCCTTCGCGGGCAAGATGCGCCTCCAGTTGCACGAGGATCATCAGCGTCGCGAGATGATGCTGGAAGGAGTGATCTCGATTCTTGAAGGCATGAATCCGCGGATGCTGGAGGTCAAGCTGTCTGGGTTCCTCAGCGTCCATGAAAGCGGCACGAAGGAGCGTGCAGCGTGAGGCGGAGCGCGGCGCACAGCCGCGTAAGCCACGAGAGATGGCTGATCTCGTACGCTGACTTCATCACGCTGCTTTTCGCATTTTTCGTGGTGCTGTATGCGTTTGCCAAGGCCGACCACAAGAAACAGTCGCAGGTCTCGCAGGCGATTGATACGGCATTCCGCAGCATGGGTGTCTTTCATGACCATCCAGGGGAAGATGCGCTGCAAGTAATTGCGCATCGCGGCGGCGCAGACACGGCATCCTCTGTCCGGGAAGTCATGGACGAGGATCTGGAATCTCCGGCCAAGGTGCGCGACGATCTGGAGCATATTCGTCGAGAGTTGACGAAGTCCCTGTCCCCGCAGATCGCAGATCGAGCCGTCTCGATTGAAATGAGCCGGGACGGACTGGTTGTGAGCCTCCGCGAGGCTGGATTCTTTGATTCAGGTTCAGCCGCGCCGCACCTGGGCACCGGCAGAATCCTGCGCACGATTGGCGCATCGCTGGATGGAACGGACTTTGATGTGCGCGTTGAGGGTCACACGGATAACCTGCCCGTGCATAATGCCCAATTTGACTCGAACTGGGAACTCTCCACTGCGCGGGCCACTGGAATCGCGCGACTCCTCTTGGAGCTTCATGCAATCCCTGCTGATCGACTCTCGGCTGCGGGTTTCGCGGAGTTTCATCCCGTCGCCGATAACGCCACGGCAGAAGGACGCGCGCAGAACCGCCGTGTAGACCTGGTAGTCATTCCTCGCACGCGGATCAACTTTGCTGCGTCGGGCTCGCCCGCGCCGAACGGCCCATGGCGGCGGATTACCGACAACTAGGCTGCCGTATGGCAGAACGCGGAATCTGCGCATGCACCGCAATCAATTCGAATGCCACGTCATATCCACCTTCACGGGGATCTCGTTTTTAATCGGCACGGTGAGAAAGGACGGCCGATCGATTTTGAAATCAGAGCAGGTGGCCGGGATGGTGCCGACGATGTGAACCATGTTGCCCTGAGCCGTGCGCTCAAACGGGATGTGCTGATAGTGCGCGGTCTGACCGGCAAACTGGACTTCCAGATCCACATAGAGCGTCGTCGAGGCCGTATCGGCCTGAGGAAAGCGGGTGCGGACGACAACCATAGGAAACTGCGCGCCGCGCGTGGTCTCCAGCATGTGCAGGTCGCGATTGGTGTCACCGGAGTCAAAGGATTTGACAGGTGCCGCAATGAGGAAATCGCATTGGCCTTCATGGCATGTTCCCTTGCCTTTGGCTGCATGGCTTGTGCCGTCCACCTCATGCATCGGATGGGACATGTGATAGGAAAGCGTGGACTGCATGAGTGTCCATTGCGCATCTGGCTGGGCAACGGCGGGGAGCGCAAAAAACGGCAGGACGAAGAGGCTCAGAAATCTCATTACTTCTCCCAGAACTTCAAATGGATGGGCCAGGAGACGGCGATAATGGACGCTCCGTAGGCCGCCGTTGTTACGACAGCGACGGCGCCATGCGCGGAAGCGATACCATGCACTTTTTCGCCGGCGCTCTCCTGGTTGTAAGCCATGATGCCGAGAATCGGCGTGAGAATCATGCCGGGGCCATGGATGAACGCCAGGGCCTCATGCATGCGAATCGCACCGTGCTTATGGGTGCCGGGCACGCGGGGTGCGCGGATCGCAAAATACGCAGTGGAAAAGTAGAGCGCCGTCGTCGCTCCGCCAAGCGCAGCGTGGAAATCCAGATTGGCCTGAGTCGGCTCCTGGATGGGCTGCCCATTCTTGCCTTTCGCTTTGGCCATCGGACCCGTGATGAGAGCCGCTACCATGGGTGCGGCGGTGATAAGCCCCAGGCGCTGGTGGATCTTCAGCATCTCAGTGCGCTTCTTCAGAAGAGCCTGCAGCTTGGGATCTGCCTGTGTCTGGTCCTGCGTAAAGCCAAGGTCGCTGAGTGAGGGCTCCGCGGGGGCCGGTGCGGGTGCATTGGGCAGCTCCGCTGGCGCAGCAGGCGCAGGCTTGGTCACAGGCTCTTGCTGCTGGCTGGGCGTTGCCGACTGTTGCGCGTCGGCATTGGGAAGCGAGGGACAGAAATAAAGGACTACGCTTGCCGCCAGCGCAAGACGGGCTGGTGCTGCAATCATCGACGCTCCTTGGGGATCAATCGAAAACTCGATTACATGATTTGATATTCGATGAAGAATCAGCTTCCTGTGTTGTCAAGGGGAGAAAAATCTTCAGGGATGCCCGCATCGAACCTCTCATGCCGGTGCAAGGATACGCCAACAAATCCACGCGCAGGAAGTCTTCAACTGAATGCCTGCCGGCGCATGCGCCCCGATGAATATGCCGAAGCTTCGGCTCGCCCTCAAGCGTCCGCGACGGTCTTTTCCACGGTCCGCTTCAATTGTCCGCATGCCGCGAAGATGTCTCGTCCGCGCGGCCTTCGCAGATAGGCCGGCACACCTTCGGCGACAAGCCGCTGCCGAAACGCTTCAACATCTTCGGACCGCGGCATGGCATAGTCAATCCCCGGCCCTGGGTTCCAGGCAATCAGGTTTACTTTTACCGGCAATCCGGTCCGTCGCACCAGTCGCGCCACTTCCGACGCGTGCTCGAGCCGATCCGTCACACCGCCCAGCAGCACGTACTCGAGCGTCAACTGCTCCCGCGGGCGCAGCCGCACTTGGCGCGCGGCGTCCAGTACCGCTTCAATCGGCCACTTTCGATTGATGGGCATCACCTTGCTACGCACATCGTCATTGGGCGCATTCAGGCTGATCGCCAGCTTAGGCCGCACGTCGGGCGGCTCCTCGGCAAAGCGCAGGATGCCCGGCACAATCCCGGAGGTGGAGACAGTCATTCGCTGGGGACTCAAGCCAACCTCTTCGACAAGCAGGCGGACGGCGGCCATCCAGCTCTCATAATTCAGGAAGGGCTCGCCCATGCCCATGAAGACCAGGTTGACGCGGTCCCGACCCACATCAACGCCGTGTCTGTCGAGCACTGCAATGACCTGCCCTGCTATTTCACCCGCGTTGAGGTTGCGCTGCAGGCCCAGCTTTGCCGTCAGGCAAAACCCGCAGTTGACGGCGCAACCCACCTGGCTGGAGACGCAAATTGTCGCCCGCCTCCGGATCATCGCCTCGCCTTCGGTTCCGTCGCCAGCCTCGCCTCCATCCCCTTCGGGCATCCAGACGGTCTCGACCGTCCCCGATCCGGCCACACCTTCCACCAGATAGCGTTCCGTCCCATCCTGCGAGATAAACGCGGCATCGATCCGCGGCCTGCCCACCTGCCACCCTTCCGCAGCAAGGCGGGCGCGCAGAGCAAGGGGCAGCGGAGTGATCTGATCCAGTTCCGTAATCCTCTGACGGTACATGGCTTCGGCCAGTTGGCGACCACGCCAAGCGGGTTCGCCCATTTGGGCCATGCACGCGGCGAGCGTTTCTGCATCCAACCCAAACAGAGAGTGCTTGCTTCCCACGGGTGGCAAGTTGGTGTCTAATCGAACAAGTTGGCTGGTTTGCGCAGTCACGGCTGGGCCCAGCATAAGCCATTTTCGGCTTGTATGCAGCCCCGGCTGATGATGCTGCTCAGGATTTCTCCCGTACCGCAACCAAAACCGCATCCCCGCACGTGTTTCGGGCTCTGCCGTGCCGCAATCTAAGCTTATCCCTATGACCATGAGCACTGAACGCAATCTTCGCCGCACTGTATTGCCCAACGGCCTTATCGTTCTCACTGAGCGCATGGAACATCTACGTTCCGTCGCCATGGGTGCGTGGGTCAAGTCCGGCTCACGGTGCGAGGCGGCGGAAACGAATGGCATCTCGCACTTTGTGGAGCACATGCTCTTCAAAGGAACGCGCTCGCGCTCCGCGCAGCACATTGCGCGCGAGATGGATTCGATCGGCGGCAACCTGGACGCCTTCACCGGCAAGGAAACTATCTGCTTCAACGTAAAGTCGCTCGCGGAGCATGTGCCAATTGCGCTCGATGTGCTTGCGGATCTGGTGTTGAACCCCGTCTTTGCCTCGAATGACATTGAACGCGAGCGCGGCGTCATCCTCGAAGAGATCAAGATTGACGAAGACAATCCTGACGTACTGGTACATGAGCTCTTCACGCAGAACTTCTGGAGGGATCACCCGCTGGGCAAGCCCATTCTGGGCACATCCGCGACGGTGGGCCGACTGGACCAGCAAAAGCTATTTGACTATCACGGCGGACGATTCCTGGGTGGCAACATGGTCTTCTCTGCCGCAGGCAATCTTGACCACGACGGGTTTGTCGACTCCGTAGCGCAGAAGTTTGCACCGCTGCTGCCGGGCAATGCCGTGATGGAAGAAGTGACGCCGGAGACGAGCGCACGCATCGTTTTACGCAACAAGAAGGCGCTGGAGCAGGTGCAGATCTGCCTGGGCGTGCCGGCGCCGCCCATCACGGACGACAACCGCTACGCCACGCTCATTCTGAACACGGTGCTCGGCGGGGGTATGAGCTCGCGTCTCTTCCAGACCATTCGCGAAGAGCGCGGCATGGCGTACTCCATCTACTCCGACCTGAGTCCGTATCGCGACACCGGCACACTCTGCATCTATGCCGGTACGTCGGCGGGCAAGGCGCTTGAAGTAGTCGATCTGATTCTGGATGAGTTCAGGAAACTGAAGGATGCCCCTTTGGGCAGCGAAGAACTGACCCGTGCCAAGGACCAGCTGAAAGGCAACATCCTCATGGGCCTTGAGAGCTCGAGCTCCCGCATGGCCAACCTGGCGCGTCAGGAGATGTACTTTCAGCAGTTTTTCACTGCTGAAGAAGTGATAGCCCGCATCGACCAGGTGGAAGCCGTGCAAGTGCAGGCGATGGCCCAGCAACTGTTCGCAGCGGAGCGCATTGCCGTGACCCTGCTGGGACGTCTGGACGGCATCAAGCTGAACCGAACGCGTCTGGTGTGCTGACCGAGCTGAACGGGCGCGGATCGGGCCGTTACAATCTTGAGTGATGACGAAACCAACCTATGCTCAACAGCTGCTCGCGCTGCTGGCACGCACCAGCTTCCGCCTCGGCCAGTTCAAACTCTCGTCCGGCGGCACAAGCGACTACTACATTGACTGCCGCACCACAACGCTCCATGCCGAGGGTGGCCGCCTGACAGGCCACGCTATCCTTGAATTGCTGGAAGAAAATCAGATTCTGGCCGAGGCCGTCGGCGGGCTCACCATGGGCGCTGACCCGATTGTTTCCAACGTGGCGACAGCCAGCGCATGGCGCGCGCAATCTGACAGCACTGCGCCGCTGCTGCACGGATTTCTGGTGCGCAAGGCAGAAAAATCGCATGGCACCGGACGTCGAATCGAAGGCTTTTGCCGTGAGGGCGCGCGCGTGGTGATTGTGGATGACGTATGCACCACCGGCGCCTCCACCATCCACGCGATTGAAGCGGCGCGTGAGGCGGGCATGGTCATCGCTGCTGTTGTTTGCATTGTAGAGCGCGAAGAGGCCAAGGGCAGGCCCGCGGTCGAGGCCGCGGCCCAGGGCGCGCCGTTCCTGCGACTCTTCACTGCAGTGGAGGTTCGCGCAGAGCATGTGCGTCAGTTGGAGGCAAACCGATCCTGAAGCAGGATACCTGTTCTTGGTGAACGAAAAGCAGCCGGCCATCCGATCTCTCCCTCGGATGGCCGACTCTGCTTCATGCCCGGAATTGTCCTACCTGGTTGCTTCTATGCCGAAGTTAGTTCCCGTTGCCTGCGGTCGCAGGTTGCGCCTGTTGCCCGCCGCCCATGTTGCTCAACATCTGCACTTCCACACGGCGATTCTTTTTCCGGCCTTCTGCCGTATCGTTCGGCGCCACTTCCTTATCCTTCCCGATACCGATCAGATAGAAACGATGCGCCGGAATGTTGTACTTCGACGCAAGATACTGCACGACGGCGTCGGCGCGGCGCTGGCTCAGGTCATAGTTATACTGCGCCGGGCCCGTCGAATCGGTCCCGCCTGTCACTTCAAGAATGTAGCCCTTGGCCGAGCCTAGTTGGCCGGCAAAGCTATCCAGCTGGGACTTATCGTCATCGGTCAGAACCGCCTTATCGAATCCGAAGGTTACGGTCACGTCCGCCATCTGCTTGTAGTTGTCCAACCCCTTGACCACGCTATCCAGCGAGTCGGCACGATGCACGGCGTCATTGGCTGCTGCCTCCGCATCTCCCGCTGCCTTGGTGGCGCTCTGCGCGTTCTGCGCCGCTGCTTCAGCAGCCGTCTGCGCCTGCTTGACTCCGGCCTGCGCACGCTGGTCTGTGTCCTGGATAGACCGGCCGTTCGCGGCCGTCTTCTCTTCCAATTGTCCGGTATGCTCCACCAGGGGCGCCGTCTGGTTGCGCACGTAGTTCTTAGTCGCGCATCCGGTCACTCCGGCCAGCGCCAAGGCGGCTAACATCCAAGTTCCAAGTGTTTTCATTGTCTCTCCCTTATCTTTGCGCTGCCGAGTCACCACGAGCTGCCCGGCAGGCGGGCAATACGACATCAACACTCAGCTACTTGCACTCTCCGCGCCAAATCAATGTCATGAATCAAGTAGCTCATAATAAATGCTTTGCTGAACTTTTCCAGAACACGCCGGCCCGCGCATACCATGTAATTTTTACCCGGAGAGTAAGGAATTCTCCTGCAAATGCTTGAACCTGGCAAGCTTTCCGGGCGCCCGCTATGCTAACCATTGGGACTCTCTGACCCCGACGACGCATGGATCTCTACGAAACAATCCGCAATTTGCCCACCCAGCCCGGCGTGTACCTCTATAAAAACGCAGAGGGCGAGGTGATCTATGTGGGCAAGGCCAAAAACCTGCGCTCGCGGGTGCGCTCCTACCTGCTTGAAGCCTCGCAGGCCAATGCAAAAACCGGCTCGCTCATGCGCGAGGCTGTCGATCTTGACTATATCCTGGTGGCCAACGAGCACGAGGCATTGGCCCTTGAAAACAATCTCATCAAGCAGCGGAAGCCACGGTTCAACATCCTGCTGCGGGATGACAAGACTTACCCCTACGTCAAGCTCACACTCTCTGACCGCTATCCCAAGGTGTTTGTCACGCGCCGTCTGCGCAAAGATGGCGCGGCCTACTTTGGTCCTTACTTCCCCGGTAATCTCGCCTATCGCGTTGTCGAACTCATCCACCGCAGCTTTCTTATACCCAGCTGCAAGGTCGATCTGTCGCGCTACCATCCCCGAGCCTGTCTGCAGTACTACATTCACCGCTGTCTTGGTCCCTGTGTCGAGGGGCTCACTACGCCGAATGCCTACGCGGATGCAGTGCGCGATGCACAGATGTTTCTGGAGGGCCGCCATGCTGAATTGGAGCGCACCCTGACCACACGCATGATCGCTGCCGCCGAGGCCGAGCACTTTGAGGCGGCTGCGCGGCTGCGCGACCAGCTCTCCACCGTGCATCAGCTGAGCGAAAAGCAAAGGATCGCCACCGCTGAGCAGAGTGACGATGCCGACGTCTTCGGGTATCACTTTGAGGATGGGGCACTGGCCGTCAATTTATTTCACGTTCGTGCCGGCAAAATTGTCGATCGGCGCGAGTTCTTCTGGGATGATCTTCCCGAACTGCTGGAATTCTCCGACGGTGAATCTCCGGGGCGGGAGAGCATCGCGCCCTGCGCCGCTGAACCAGCGGCGAGCCGCGATTCCGGCGAGCGAACTTTTGATTCCGGACAGGTCTTCTCTGCTCTGCTCAAGCAGCTCTATATCGACCAGCACTACGTCCCGCGCACCATCCTCGTTCCAGTGGATTTCGCAGACCGTGAAGCTCTAGCCGCTCTGCTCAGCGAGCGCACCGGGCACCGCATCGATTTGGCCGTACCGCAACGGGGAGAAAAGCGCTCGCTGGTGGATCTGGCCGGGCAGAATGCCAAGCAATCGCACACACAACGCTTTCGTGTCCTGGAGCCCTCCCGGAAGGTCATTCAAGAGGCTTTTGCCGATGCCCTGATGCTGCCGGAGCTGCCTCGCCGCATCGAGTGCTTCGATATCTCCCACATCCAGGGCGCCGAAACCGTAGCCTCGTTGGTGGTATGGGAAGACGGCAAGATGAATAAATCCGCCTACCGAAAGTTCAAAGTGATGACGGTCGTCGGGGTGGACGACTTTGCCTCCATGCGCGAGGTGGTCCACCGCAGATATCGTCGTCTGAAAGAAGAGAATCAGCCGCTGCCGTCCCTGGTCCTGATAGATGGTGGGCTGGGCCAGTTGCATGCCGCGGCAGAAGCCCTTGAGTCGCTTGGCTTCACATCGCAACCGCTGGCCTCCATTGCCAAGCGCGAAGAGGTCATCTACCTCTACGGAAATGAAGAGGAGCCGGTTGTTCTGGATCGCCGCTCCCCTGTTCTGCATCTGGTGCAGCTCATCCGCGATGAGAGCCACCGCTTTGCGGTGGGCTACCATCGCCAGCGCCGGGCCATGCGCGATCGCGACTCGGAGCTGCTGGATATCCAGGGCGTGGGTGAACAAACCCGCCAGCGTCTGCTTACCCACTTCGGCAGCCTGCGCGACGTGCAGCAGGCGACGGTGGAGTCCCTGACTGCCGTGGTGCCGCGAAAAACAGCAGGGGCCATTTGGCGTCACTTTCACGCAACGCAGACCGGTGAGCAAGTACCCTCCGGCGAAGGCGGGGTATGACCACTCTGATCTAAGCCGGAGAGGTTCTCTGGACGAGCGACAGGTCCTGCCGAAGACTTGTCAAATCGAAACCGGACGGAGAGACTTCGGCGCTGCGCACCCAATCAGAGCTGAGCACAGCGAACAGTTCGACGCTGTAACGACAGTAGAACTCCCAGCTAATCGTCTTCAGTGTGCCCCACGTGACCACGTACACGCCGTCTTCGCAATAACCGATTCCCGTGACGCAGTGACCATTCGCCGGCTGCGGAGCAGCGTTTGCCGCTGAGGCGGATGCGGGTATTGCCCATGGAATTTCCGGCCATCCGGCTGGGTCGCCGGTCATCGCAAAGTCCGGCAGATCAAGGCCGATGTATGCGCTTCCGAACAGGTGAACGATAGCGCGCAAGTGGTCTGCATCCCGCGCGCGCACACTAACAAAGGAATGAACACGATGATTCCCGATGCCCGTCTTGCGCCAGTATTTGAGGGCATCGAGCATGGACACGCAGTCCATAAGCCGGTCTCCGGTAAGGTGAGCATGGGCACGGATAATGTCTGCATCCGTCAGGAAGACGCCATGCTGATTCGCCGCTGTCCAGTGGTGCACCATGTGGCCGGCAGCAGCCGAGGTGCAGCAGTTGAATTCATTGTTTGCCAGCATGGGCCACGACGTCGTGGTCTCCAGTAACTCCTTGGCTGGCGGCACCGGCAATGAAGCGACCTCGATGTAGTCAGCCAATTGCAGTGTTCTATTATCGCGTATTGAGTGAACTCTGCCGAGTTTCATTGTGCCTCCGGTGCGAGGAAGGATGAGCCAGCTTCATGCGGGCGATCAGTCGGTGGTAGCGGGGATGATCCTGAAGCCTTCTGAGGCTAGGCATCACGGTGATGTAGGCCACCAGGATGTCATGCATGTCCGCGGCTATCTCCAGCCAGTTGAAAGCGAGTTCATCTTCGCCGAGAGACGCTGCAGCCACAGCAATCGCCACAGGCATCCGGTTCCCGTTGTTCGCTAGTTCAAGAAGGTTGGCAAGCACCTCGCGCGCTTTGTCATGGTCCCCTTTTTGCGCATGAGCCTCCGCGAGCCAGCCCATGAGAATGGGCATGCGGCTGTGTTCGATTCCGCGCTCGAACGTCGCAACTGCTTCATGCGAGCGTCCGGCCTGGGACTGAGCCAGCCCCAGTGAATAATAAAGCTCGAAATAGTGCGGCGAAGAAGTGAGCGCAGTCTGCGCCAGCAGAATGCTGCTGTCGTGGTCACCAAGATAGGTTCTAAGAATTGCCTCGGCTGCCAGCAGCCAGGTCGCAAGGGGATCGTAGCTAAGTCCGATACGTACCTGCTCCAGCGCCTCCTCAAGCTTCCCTTGTGTCATTAGATGGGAAGCGTAAAGGTAGTAAGACTCGCCGCGCTGGGGGCGCAACTCGATCGCCTTCACGATGTGCTCCCGGCCGCCGATCCAATTCCAGTCGTAGAACTGCAACACGGATGCAAGCGCCAGGTGGCCCTCCGGCAACCCCGGATCGAGCTCGATCGCCTGCAGCGCGGACGATCGTGCGCTGGGCCATGCCACATCCGGAGGAATCAGGCCCAGAAGCCCTTGCAGGCAAAAGTAATCTGCCATACCCGCATGCGCCGGCGCAGAGCCGGGGTCCAGCTTGAGCGCCTGTTCGAAATATTGTCCTGCGAGTCTAACGCTTTCGACCGATCTCTGTTCCCAGTGATAGCGACCTTTCAGATATGCATCGTATGCCTCGGCCTGCATCGGCGTCCTTGTCTGAAGATCGGAACCGTCTAAGTTCAGCGCGAGCTTTTCCCGCAAGGCTGAGAGCACCGCTGTAGCAAGTTCATCCTGTAACTGGAACACGTCTGCAATCTCACGGTCAAACCGCGCTGACCAGACGTGAAATCCCCTTCGCGCATCGGTGAGCTGCATCGTGATGCGAATACGGGCTCCTGAACGGCGTACACTGCCCTCGAGGACGACGTCAACATCCAGCAATTTGCCTATTTCGCGGATATTCTGATGTTTCCCTTTGAAGGAGAAAACGGAACTTCGAGAGACAACGTGCAGGTTCGGGAGCGTCCCCAGCGCGTTGATCAACTCGTCTGTGAGCCCATCGCTGAAATACTCGTTCTCCGGGTCGGAGCTGACATTCTGCATTGGCAGCACCGCGATCGAAGAGCTTCCCCGGCTTGACTGAACCTCACTCGGCTGCGGCCTCCCAGCCGCTGTACCGGTTGCCGGTAGCTCCCGAAATGATTTGGTCTCGCCGTCCCAGGCGCCATTGAAGCCCACGGTGACAGTCTGCGTCACGCTGGCAGGAAAAATGACTGCCCGCTTAGTGCCCTCCTTGGCTTCCTCTTCCAGATTGTCGCTCAGCAACGCCAGTATCTCCGCAGCCGACGCATGACGCTCATGCGGATGCAGCCGCAATGAGCCCTGCACTGCCATGTGGATAGCGTGGGGCAGATCAGGACGTGCGTGATGCAAAGGAATGTAACGCCCTGCTGCAATGGCCGCTATGGTTGCGGATTGTGATACCTGCCGGAAGGGTGAGTGGCCCGCCGCCATCTCATAGAGCACCACTCCCAGCGCCCATATATCCGCACGGTAATCAACCGACTCCCCGGCAAGCTGCTCCGGAGGCATGTACGCAAGAGTGCCCATCACTTTGTGCGGAGCGGTAAATTGCTGCTGATGAACGAAGCGGGAGAGGCCAAAGTCGAGAATTTTGACGGTACCTGAGTCCAGCAGGAAGATATTCCCCGGCTTAATGTCCCGATGGATAATACCGGACATGTGTGCGGCATGGAGTCCAGAGGCTGTCTGCCGCCCAATGTCGCGGATGCGCGAGATATCGATTGGGCCTCGCTGGATCAGTTCAGCAAGGGTCTGGCCCCGGTAGTAGGCCATCACCAGTAACAGTGAACCATCCGGAGCTGTCTCAACTGCATAAATGGTGCAGAGGTTGGCATGGTCAATCGCAGAGGCGGCGCGCGCCTCGCGCAAGAATCGCTCGCGCATTTCAGCATCTTCTGAGATCGCCGGCTGTAGCACTTTGATCGCGACCTTGCGCTGAAGTCGGATGTCCTCTGCCTCAAAGACAACACCCATTCCACCTTCCCCGAGCTTTCTGACAAGGCGATAGTGAAAGAAGTCATCTCCGGGACTGAAGACCGTCTGCATATCAGAACTCTCTGGATGGGGAGGCGATTGCAACTCCGGAAGAGGTAAAGATCGTCTCGGCGCCTGCGGGATTCTCGATTCGCTCAAAGTGTTCCAGAATATCCGAGAACACGTTGACGAGATGTGAGCTGGTCGTGATAGCGCTTACTGTGATCAGGTCCATGTGATGCTGCTGCAGAGGCAGTGAGTCCAGTGCCGCATTAAAGTCCGCAACATGGTCCGGATCGAGCTTGGCATGCATCAGATGGCAAGACATGGTAGAGAGCGGAATGCCGGATCGCCTGGAAACCTCCTCCAGGAATTCGATTGATGCCGGCTCCTCCACGACTGCGATGTATCCAAGATAGGCGATCGGATGTACGTGAAGCATCCAGTAGTACTGCGCGCCCACCAGCGCAGCAACGCTCGCATAAGGCAACCGCTGCAACACACGCTGCCTCTGGACTCCCATCGCTGCGAGATCATCCAGCAACCACTTTTCGTGGCCTGTCTCCTCAGCGGCGTGTTCCAGATAGTAGTCATGCAGCCAACGCGCGAGAGGTTCGCCGGTGGTTATAGCCGAGCAGCGCTCCGCCGCGGCTCGCATTGCTGGAGCCGAACTTGCCGTGATCCCGTAGATTGCGAAAAGAAACTCAGGGTAGAGTTCGCTCAACCTTGGATGAAACCATACTTGGCGAATCAAAGAACTGAGGTGCCCGCTAACTAGGGAAATTGTCTCGCGCAGACGTTGACTCTGTGTGGTCATTCCGTCTCCCCATACGATCCTGGCGCTTGTCTGAGCTTTGCGTATAGCTGGGTGCGAGTGCCCAGTTACAGCAAGACCGTTCCCATGCGGTGGGCGTCGCCGTCCTGCACTTTACGCTGGAAAAACGCATCGCCAAGCTTGACGCGCACAGAGATGAGCGCATCTATTTCCGTCGAACTCAGCTGGTTGACGCTTTGAGCTTCGGCGTCGGTCAGGGGATGGTGGACTTGAATCAGTCCGGCCTGTTGAAGCCTGTCTACATTGGTCATGGCTTTCCTCTCGAAATTGTTGCGCACCACCGACCCATCTGGCGCACTCAACACATCCGAATACTAGCACATAACATTAGCGATCATTCGAGACATAATCTACAAAAATTGCGGACATGAGGGCGGGCGCCTGGACGTTCTCAATGCTCTCATGGGATAGCTCCTCTATCTGCCGAATGACCGCCTGTGCCGGGGTACAGGCCGTAAACCGGCTCGCGATCCTGCGCCCGGAACCGGCTGCCAGGGTGCGACTACCGGGCAAAACAACCAGCCGCGGGACGTGCATTTCGAGCAGGTCTCGCGCCTCGGAACGCACCAGTGACCAAGGCTGGCGGACGACCGAGCAGGCATCAAGACCGGAGAGAATTGCGCATTGCCGCCTGTGCCTGGAGCGGAGATACTGCGGCTCCAGAGATTGGCTCAACAGCATTCCATAAGTAAGGGTGTCGCGGACGACGAACCTCGGCGCATGCACCTTCTCCAGCACCGCTAGCCATCGCGTACCAGAGCCGATGAGAGTCGCGCGCGCCCTTAGAAGAAGGTCTGCGGCATGACGATATCCGCTCAAAATCTGCGGCAGCGCGGCGATGGCAGAGGTCTGGGCCAGCAGGTTGGGATGCGCAACAAGTTCCGCCTCCACTGCAGTCAGACGATAATGACCATCTCGAGACACTACCCATTTGGGCAGCATTACACCAGACACTGGCGCTGCATGGCCAAAAAGACCTGAGACATCCGGATAGCCGGTTGCCGGCCTGAGTGGGAGCAAACCGGTGCTCAAAAGCGAACCCACGGCATCCGATATGGCCCCATGGTTCGGTGAAACCTTATCGCCCCGAAGAAGATGAGGATCCGGTGTTGCAAAGCATTCGGCGTCAGTCACGGCTGGGCCCCGGGGGGTGGCGACGATGTTTCCCAGGTGCAGATCGGTCAGCCTTGCGCGTTGAGCGAGACATAACATGGCTCCTGCCGCATGCCAATAGTCAGGCGTGCTTGCAGAATCGGAATTGGCTTTTTCATCGCAATTCCCTGCGAGCGCTTCAACCTCGGCAAATACCGAGCTCGTCCATCCGTAATCGAGTCTGGAGCCGTCTCCCAGGACGCGCGATGCAGGCAGCCGCAGTTCAGGATCGATGCGCGCGACCGCATCGAGTAACCCGTGCCAGAGCCACTCTCCGGTGACTGGCCGGGGTTTGTAATACAAACAGCACCCGCCCACGAAACAGATGCGAAGGACGAAATGGCCGCCTGGATGAGCATCAGAGGTAGTTCCGGATACAGCTTCGATAGAAGGCAACCCGGCGAGTCCAAGATCGGCGGCAATCCAGTGCTGATCTTGATGCAGCCGCCGCAGAAATGTAATCGTCGCTGATACCCATTCCGCAACGACACTCCTGAGCAGCGGGGCCAGCAGCGGACACTTGAGCAATATGTCGCTGGCGCTCCAATGCGAAGAATGCGCTCCAGGCGCAATGCTCGCATCACCCACGGCCTGTGTCAGAACATCGATCAACCGCTCTTTGAGCAGCAGGAGCAGCGACTCCAGCGGAACGGTCGCTCCGCGAAAGAGGAGAAGATTTGGCGCAGAGCGCTCGGTCAGTTGATCCAAAGCCTTCGCTAGCCACGGCTCCAGTATCGTTCCCACGATGGGCGGTTGGTCGTCAATGAATACCTCATCATCGTTCGCAGACCGAGGTAATCGCAGAACCGTCGTGGACGCCGCCCGCAGTGTGCCGCGGTAACCAACAACAAGCATTCCTGCGCCGCCGGTCTGGTGGTCCTGTGACCCAGTCAGTGCGGACTCACGCATACCGCTGCCCTGGGTATCCACGCACAGTTGCTGGCCGCTTGATGACGGCTCGTTGCTCCATGCTTATGAACATCGTCCATAGCACACCTCCAGCAAGGTGCAGTCGTCATTCGCAGGAGCGGTATCCATATAGAGTTGCACCTGTTGAAAAATCTCGTGAATGCTTGCACCTTTCTGCACAAGAGATTCGAGCCGTGCATCTCCGAAAAACTCTCCCAACGGACTCTCCGCTTCTGTTACGCCGTCCGTGAAGACCAGCACGCGCTCTCCGGGCTCGATGTGAATCATCTCTGAGGTGTAGATCGCATCGGGGATCAACCCCACGGGCAAGTTGCCATTCGTCAAAACAGTGCTTTGATCCGCTCGATGCCACAGCGGTTGAACGTGACCGCAGTTGAGATATTCTGCTGTGCCATTTGGGATCAATTTCAGAATGACCAGCGTCGCATACTTTGAAATCGATTTTCCGCATATGTATTGGTTAGTGAACATAGCAATCTGCGGCAGTGAGAGTCCCGCCAGTATCTGGGCATGCACCAGTCCTTGCAGCGTGGAGCCGAGCAGGGCCGCTGAAACACCCTTCCCTGAAACATCCGCGACGACGACGTATAGGGCGCTCTCTGTGGTAATCACATCGTAGAAGTCTCCGCCAATCTCCTTGCACGGAATGCTGTGCGCCAGAACGCGCGCGTAGTCCAGTTCAGGAATCCTGACCGTCATCAGCCCTTGCTGGATGCCTGCCGCTATGGCCAATTCTTCACGATACCGTCGTGCTGACTCCTCCGCGCTGGCCAGTGAAGCATTTTCAACCAGTACCGCAGCCTCCATAGCAATCGTCTTCAGCAGATCGCCATCTACGCGCATCAGAGTCTGCCGCTGCCTGCTGTCGAGATAAAGTATGCCCAGTACTTCGCCGAGTGGAGTCTCCGAACCAGTGCTGCGCTTGCGCAACGGGATGCAGATAACGGTGCGTAGACTATGAGCAACGATACTGGCCGAAGGGGACCCTGCCTCCGCTGAGAGCGTGTCCGTAACAATGAACTCCGACGCGCTTTGAATGGCCTGCTGAATCGCGGAATGAGAGATGGTTGAGTCATCTTGCAGCGGCTCCCCTTGGATGTTTCTGCCCACGGACAGCTGCAGATTTCCGGCAGGGTCTTTCAGAAAAACATAGCCGCGCTCCACTTGCGTCAAATGCATGGCGATTTCAATCAATGAGACCAGTATTTCGTGGACCGCGCCCACCAGGTTGAGTTTGCGGGCAGCATCCAGAAACCAGCTGAGCTTCTCCAAATCCGATTCCGGCATCTCCTGGTGAAGCAGTCCGCTTAAGGCAGATGTTGTATCCTCCTGCTTGCAGAAGCGCAGCAGTGGCCCTTGCAATGTGCCTAAGCGGATCACGTCATTCGGCATGAGGGCCTGGCGCAAGACTGGCTCGCCGTTGACAAAACTGCCGCTCTTACTGCCGCAGTCGACCAGGTAAAACTGGCCCGCGTCGAATACGATCTCAGCGTGACTTCGTGAGATATAGGGATATGGAAGTATCAGGTCTTTGTCCGGAGAACGGCCAATCGTGAATGGCGAGTGCGCGATGACTGCCTCACGCTGGGTTGAGCCGTCGATCAGCAACAAAAGCGTGTTAAACGTCGGCAGCACAGATGTTTTCATGTTATTCCGGAGAATACCCCAACCCGTAGCGGCGGCGCTAGCCACTTGCTACATGGGCGATATGCCCAGTCTTCGCACCTGGGATGAGTCGCGCGAGGATCGAGCTTGAAGGCAACCCGGACGCGACTTAGTTCACAATCGGCGAGGCAAAGCACATCGGCACTGGGTTCGCAAACCTGACCCGCTCCGCCTTGCGGAACTGATCCGCATCAGGGGCAGGAGCGACCGTGCGCCCTCCACTCTCCTGCCCCATCCACTTCGACACCGTGTAAGGGGGCAGAGTTCACCTAACACAGCCGGCACAATGAAGATTTGCCCATTTCATCCCGGCGAAGCTTCAGCGTGGAGTTACGTCCGGGCCTACTGCCGTTCTTGGGCTCAATACAGATTGCCGACGACTTGTTCTGCGACGCGCTCGAGTGGCGACGCGGCAAAGGCATCGGCAAGACGTGGATCCGAAGGCTCCGGGGTCATTGCGCCAGAAATGCCTGTCATGGTTATTACAAAGTACACATCTCGTATGCGTCCCGCGATAATGCTGGACGGCTGACTCGGTGATACCGTATGCGTGCATTGTACCGCCCCATTGCCTAGCGCTGGGAGTTTCAGATTGCCTTGCGGACAGGGATGCGTGTCCTTTGGCCCGACCAATACCTCGATGGAGGATGCGGCGGGGCTGATCAGCCGCATGAAACGGCACGAACCAGCCCAGGTGCCCTCCACATGCGATGAAACCGTTATATCGCCGCCGAGAAGGTTCGCTGCTGTTCCGGTTGAGAGCCAGGGACACGCGGTTGTTGCCTGCCCCATGCCTGGAACGGATGAAGCGATAGTACAGAGCAAAAAAATCGTCCGCATCATGGTGATCTCTAAGCGTGAGCCTTGCGCTTTGCGGGTGTAAGCGGATCGGACTTCAGAATTTTTCCACCCTCTTCAAGCACGTACAGGCGATTTGCATCGAGATTGTGAAATTCATCGACCTGCCCACTGAGCCAGTGCACCTGCACCAAATCAACCTGCTTGGCTTGGTCGAGCCCGAAGTGAAGCCGCAGATCATTCTGTGAGAAATAGCTCCCTCCGCTGCGCAGCTCGTCGGTTTGCACGAGGGCTTTGGCCGCGCCCAGCGTGGTGGTTGCGGTCACGATGACGCGGCTCCCAATCCCTGAGCGATTAGATTTGGTTCCAACGAGCTTCACCTTGATCCAGTTGCGATTGAGCGTAGAGGTGCAGCGCAGAAGCTGCGGAGCTGAGTTAATGCAGTTGACGGCAACGTCAATGACGCCATCGTTGTCATAGTCGCCAAAGGCACAGCCTCGCGCCGGGGCGTTTTCCAGGATGCCCGCGCCGGCTTTGTCGGTCACATCTTCAAAGCGCCCGTTGCGCAGGTTGCGATAGAGATATTTGTGCTCGGCATATTTCAGATCTGTCTTGGAACTATCAACCTCGGGATAGACATGGCCATTTGACATTAGAATGTCCGGCCATCCGTCGTTATCCATGTCGAAGAATCCCACACCCCAGCCCAGCAGCCGTGTGTTCACACCCAACCCGCCAGGATAAGTTCGGTCTTCAAAGTTACCGTCGCCAAGATTGGTATAGAGAGAATCTGTATCTCCGGCGAAGTTTGTCTTAACGATGTCGAAGTTTCCGTTCCGGAGATAGTCGCCTATCGAAACGCCCATGCCAGCCTGCGGTTTGGCCTCTGCGGAGAGTGCGGCTCCGGCTTCCACTGCTATGTCACGGAAGGTTCCATCCTTCTGGTTGAGATAGAAGGTAGCAGGAGCTGAGTCATTGGCGACATAGATGTCAGGCCATCCGTCGCCGTCCAGGTCGGAAGCCGCAACGCTCAGACCATAGGTGCCTACCGCTGTCCACATGCCGGACTTTTCGCTGACGTCAAGGAAAGTGCCGTCACCTTGATTGTGATAGAGAATGTTCTTGCCGCCCGGAAGTCCCGGCGGCCCGCACGCCACGAGAATGCCTTTATAAGTGCAGGGCCCGTCTTCAGGCAGGGGCGCAGTTTTCAGATCAAGATCAACATAGTTGGCAACAAAAAGATCCAGATGCCCGTCGCGGTCATAGTCTACAAAGGTGCAGCCTGTATTCCAGCGGATCTTGGGACCGGACTGGATAAGTCCGGCTTCCTTCGTCACATCAGTGAAGGTTCCATTGCCATTGTTGCGGTAAAGTGCGTTCTGTCCGTAGTAGGTAACGAAGAGATCGTCGATGCCATCGTTGTTATAGTCGCCCACGCAACATGCCTGTCCCCAGCCGAATTTATGCTCCAGTCCGGAGCCCACGCTTACGTCGGTAAACGTGCCATCGCGATTGTTCTTGAATAGACGGCAGTGCGGCTCCTGGCCCTTGGCAAATCCCTCCAGGCGCCACCCATTGACGAGGAAAAGATCCACCCATCCATCGTGGTCGTAATCGTAGAAGGCGAGGCCGCAGCCGGTCGTTTCAAGCAGATACTTGTTCTTGAACTCTCCACCATAAATGGTTTTTTCCGTTAGTCCGGCCTGGGGTGCGACCTCATCGAAAGTTACTCCCAGCGGTGTCCCTTCAATGGGCGACTTAGGCCCCGGCGGCGGAGGTGCGGGTTTTGCATCGTAGCTGCGCTCCATGGGGCCAATTTTCAGCGTCTGAGATTGAGAATCCGGTGGTTGCTGCCCCGCGAGTGCAAGCACGTCGGCAAACGGGAGCACCAGCGCCGCGCGGCTGAGCGACTGGATAAATTTACGACGGCTGGGAGAGCGAAGTTTCACAGGGTTTCCTTCCGACTTATTGCGACCCCGGTCCAGGGTCTTTCGTCTGGCTCTTCATGTCGGTGTGGAGATGCCAGGGAACACTTTCGTTGGATATCTCGGGATGCTTGCGGAGATAGTCGAGGGAGTAAGTCGGTGCCCCCGGATCAACCCGCTTCATGGTGTACTGCGCAGCTTCCTGCTCGGCCTGCTTCCTCATTCCCTTTCGGCGATAAAGAATGGCGAGGTTGTAATGTGCTGCCAGATCATCGGGATCAATGGCCTGCAGCGCTTTGAACTGCTCAATGGCTTGCTCAGGCCGATGCCCCTGATAGTAGGAGATGCCTAATTCACGACGCGCATCGCGGCACTCAGGATACTGAGTTACTACCTTTTCCAGGTCAGCTACTTCGGCGTCAGAGTTCCGCTCGCGTCGCTCTACAATCGCCCGATAGTAAAGTGCGCGCGCGTCACCTGGTCGCAGAGCAAGCGCCTTTTCCAGGGGTTCAGCGGCCAGATTGTATTTCTCCCAATCAATAAACGTCAAAGCCAGGTTGATATATCCGTCCTTGTACTCAGGGCGCAAGCGCGTGACCTGCTGAAATGCGTTGAGTGCGTCCGGATATTGCAACTGGTCAAGGTAACTGATGCCCAGGTTATTCCAGCGCATCCAGTCCGGGTTGTCGTCGGACATTGGCTCTTCCGGCGCATTGGCACCGATCTTCAAGATGCGCGTGCGTGAAGCAATCTCCACGACAGGATAAGCAGGATGACCTGAACCGAAGATATTATTCAGGTAACTTTGCCGGAGATGACGATAGTTTACCTGGGCTTTCAAGCTGATGGGCCCGTTGACGGTGGCCGGAAGGCTGAAGCGGTACCGCACCAGCGCAGAGCTGCCGGACTGAATCGTGTTGTCGTACGCCACGGAGTGAATGGCCCATACCATGTGATTGTCCACAAAGTTGCCCACTACGTCGACGGGGCGATTAGTGAAGCTGTGTGCGCTCGGCTCGAGGGTTCCATCTGGCTTCAAATACCCACTTGAGTAGATCGCCTTGCCGGTGGCGTCGCTCGCAGTGAATTGAACCCAGGCTTCATACAGATCGCGAACTTCAGGGACCAGCGAGTGACCGATGTTCTTGTTCTGAATGACAACCAGCGCTTCGACAACCTCGCCGCCCTGCAGCTTGAATGGGACCGTGCCTAGAGGAGCAATCAGCTTGTCGCTGTTGCCCAGTCTCAGACCAAAGATGTCTACGTTGAGAAAGTTGCCGCTGCGGAGAAATGCGATCGTCTTTTCGAGTTGCTCGTCAAATCCGTAATAAAAAGGAACCGCAGTATTTCCCGCAGTCCAACGGTGCGACGCAAATGTGCCGTCCTTGGCGCCGGGTTCGGGCAGCGCGTTCGGTGCGCGCAGCATATGACAGCCCTGGCAGGTGGTGAAGTCGGCCGTATAGAAGGTGAGCGGTGAACGATTGGAGAATTTGGAATTCTGCCACTCATCGTAGGTCGTAAATGCGCGAATCCACTTGTAATCGTTGAGTTGTGGGGGAAGGCTTGCCTTGTGGCAGGTGCCGCAAAACTCCGGCGTACGATAGATGTCCTGCATTACAGCTTTGGAATGGCGGTCAAGATGCGCCAGAATCTCCGCGTCCGGCACCTGGCCCGAAATCCGGCTGCCGTGCTCATCGACAAGCACCGAGGGAACGCCCAAAACATAACTGCCATTGCCGCGCTTCGAGTCGATCCGCTGAATTGAATGGCAGGTGGTGCAGGTCAAGCCATCGCGGTCAAAAGAGCGGTCGACTGTAGCATGTGAATCTAGAGCGCCGGCGAATATGCCAATTGGGTTGTGGCAACTGTCACAGTGACGAGCATATTCAATGCCTTTGGTGCGCGACAATATGTTGACGCTTGTGCGGTAGAAGGGCGAGCGAAACGAATTGGCGTGCAACGATTCGCGCCACTGGTGATAGGCCTCGCGATGGCAATGCCCGCAGTAGGCAGCATCAGGAAACGCGCCTGGCTGAAGGAAGTTGTTCCCTTCCACTGCAGCGTTTCCAGGCGCAGAGATGTTGTTTTGACCGAAGGCGTAGTGATAAGTCTGGCCCACCTTGTTTGCGTATATGTCCCGCGCATTTGCCTGGTCACTGCTTACATCCTGAGCAATGGATAAACGATGAAGAGATAGCGGCGAAATCGCACAAAGCAGCAAACAAACATAAGCCGTGCGATTTGCGAGACTATTCATTCCAGGGGATACACCTGACGGAGTTTACTTGCTTCCGGAAGAGATCGCGTTGCCAGCGGCTTGGAAGAAGTTCATCATCTGGGCGGCCGGGGAATGGAGGCAAAGTAAACCGCCACCCTCTTTTAAAGCTAGTATAGGGGGCGCGTATTCGACTGTAAAGGCCGCACGAGCTGTCTTGGCGACAGTCTACTGGGCAGGTGCGGCACCGCCTTTCGCGCGTGCACGCTCGGCATCCGCCTCAGCCGACTTGCCCTGCTTATCCAGCGCCTGGGCCAGGCCGAGGTGAGCCTCTGCATAGTCCGGGTCAAAGCTGATCGCGTTGCGAAACTCGACAATTGCGTCGTCGACCTTGCCGCCGGCCAATAACGACTTGCCGGAGTTTGTAGCAACCTCAGCGCGCTGAAGATTCATGTGCGCGCGCATCAGGTTGGCCGCGAGCTTGCGCTCCGCCAAGGCTTCCTCGGGCTGATTCTGCTTCACAAGAACTGCGGCTAACGTGAGATGAGGATCTGCCTGGTCAGGCAGTTGCCTGATAGCCTCCCGCAGTGCGCTGACCGCCTGCGGCAACTGGTCAAGCTTGCTGTAGACGCTGCCGAGGGTTGCCCACGCGTCTCCATTCTGGGGGTGCAGCTTCAATGAAGATTCCAGACGGGGTGCTGCCTCGTCATAGCGGCCCTGCTGCATGTACAGCACGCCGAGCAGGTATTGCGGCTCATAAGCGTTAGGGTCCAGCTTTGCCGCAGTCTCCAGCTCCGGAATCGCATGAGCCGCATCGTCTTCCAGCTTGTAGGCTGCTCCCAGATCGTAGTGAAGCTGGGGAGAATTAGGCGTCAGCTTCAGGGCAGCCTGCAGTTGCGTGATCGCATCCGCGGTCTCATTGACCTGCAGATAGGCTGCAGCCAGATCCTGCAGCGCTGTCGCATCGCGCGGCTGCAGAGCGATGGCGCGTTGGAGGTAGGGCACTGCACTGCGTGCATCGTGCGCCTGCGTCAGCGCCAGCCCCAGATTGACAAGTGCATCATAGTTGTCCGGTTCACTCTTCACCACGTTCTTGAAAAGATCAATCGCATCCTGGGTCTGATTCATCCGCTGCCGCACAAGGGCTAACTGATACGCCGCCGTTGTCGAACTCGGTGCGAGTTGATGGGCCGCGGTGAGGATCGCAAGAGCCTGCTCATCCTGCCCCGCATCTGCCAGCGATTTGCCAACCATCAGAGCAACGTTCGCATTTCCCGGGGCAAGCTTGTATGCCTGCATCCATTCCTGCGCAAAACCAGCCTTTTGCTCTGCCTGAAGGACAAAGCCCAGATGCAGGTGCGCCGCGGCGAGCCCCGGCTTCAAACGAATCGCTTCTGCAAGTTCTCCTTCCGCCTGCGGCCAATCCTTGGCCTGGGCATACAGCGAGCCAAGATCGTCGCGTAGTTGTGCATTGCCGGGTTGCTCGGTTGCGGCCTCGCGCATTTGCGCGATTGCGTCGGTTAACTGCCCGGTGGCCGCAAGCACCCGGGCGTAAGAAGCAAGCTGGCTGGGCGCCAGGATTTGCTTCTGCGCCCGTGCCGCCGCCTCTGCCCTTGCATAAAGCGGCACAGCTTTCGCCGGAGCGTCGCTCTGTGCATACGCCGCCGCAAGGTTCAGCAGCGCAACGCTATCGTCGGGCTTGATTGTCAGGGCCTTTCGATATTCCACAATTGCTGCCGTCAACTTCCCTTCCCGCTCCAAAACCACGCCCAATGCACTATGGCCCAACTCCACCGATGGAGCAAGCCGGACAACCTCTTCAAGCTTTGATTGAGCAGTCGACAGATCGTTTCGATTGAGCGCGGCAACTCCCGCCCGATAGTCGGCATCGGCCTGTCGCAGCGTGGGAGACACTTCCTGAGCCGCTAGCCGGCTCGTCAATGCCAGCGCGGCAATCAGCACCCACCGCTGTTGAATTGGAATTCTGCGAGAGCTGCATCGCATCGGCATCCAACAAGGATATCCCGTCATGTTCAGCGACGTAAAAGCTCTTTGCGGAGGGACTCGACACCGGAACTTTGGTCGGGATGAACGACTTGGAAATGCCCCCCCGCTGCGGTCGGCTAAAGCAAGTACAAGCTCCCCACAAGGTGGCGTTTGTCTTTGGGTGCGTCTCAGACTCGATATTTTATGGTGGACGCGGTAGGAATCGAACCTACAACCTGTCGGTTAAGAGCCGAATGCTCTGCCAGTTGAGCTACGCGTCCAGATTAAATGAAGACCATGTCGGAGGGACTCGGGGCATGGCTGAACAGGCACGATGTCTGCTGTTCCTTAAAGAATATAGCACAGCGTTCAGTAGATTCAAAACCCGCGCGGACACGTCGCCGGATGACTCTAGAACGTGAAGGCGAGCCCTGCGCCAATGGCCCTTTGACCCTGCGCGAAAATGAGCGTTGAACCATCTGGTAGAACGAATGGGCGATAGCCTTGCGCGAGTAGATTGCTCACGTCCAGCAGGGCATCTATACCGCCCGCGCCATCTGCGCGCTTGTGGATGGCCTGGCGCACATGTAAAGCGAAATAAGGCTCCGATGTGCTCTCGGCAAAGGGGGCTACGGAACTGACACTGTCCGCCGGCTGCCATCGATACGTCGCGCTCCAGCGAGTGCCGGAGCCATCCAGTGTGCCCGAAAGCGAAAGCGTGTAGGTCTGGACACGGCGAGGATGGGCCGCAGCAAGAAGCAGGCCGAGAGGTGCCGCCTGAGGAAGAGCCGGCATCACCAGCGCACTGCCGTTCGCATAGGTAAACCGGACGCGCTGACCGCCAGGTAGTTTGTGCTCCACGTGGCCAATCACCCCGGAGCCCGAATAGTCCGGTCCGGCAAAATGCCCCAGGCCGCTCGTTTGGTCATATAACATGTTCGCCGCGATGGGGCCTCGATTCTCGACCGCAGCCTCCATCACAGGGTTCTGTACAGAGTCACTAAAAACAAGGAAAGACATATCGGAGGCATCGGTCTGTCGCTGCCATCCGATCTCCTGATGCAGGCCCTTTTCGATCACCAGGTTTCCACCGCGCATCACAACCGGGGGCAGCCACCCGGCGGCCTGCGATGCGTCACCCGCTGTCGGCGAGGACGTAAACGTGGTCATTCCGTAGTGCACCGACGAGGCTCCGCTCGTCCACGCGACAGTAGCAAATGGGAGCGCTTCAACCAGCGTGTTCGGCGAGCCTTTCGAGAATCCTGCCACCACCTGGCTCGAACCCACCTCGGCTTCCAACGCGTCTCCCAGCCGAATGGTTTCCCAACTGCGAACCGCGGCCTCGTCCATCCCTTCAGACGCTGAACCATCCACTTCAGGGTGGACAGCGACAGCAGCCAAGGATTGCACAGAACCGGCAAAGCCAAGATCCTGGCGAAAACCCAGCATCGACTCCATCCCGCCATCCGTTCCCGGCGCAAAATCCACACGGGCCAGCAATGCACGGCTGTTCTGGGGTGTATCCATAACGGAGGCGGTGATGCGTTCACCGCTTTCGCCAAAGGTCCCTTCCTGGCCCGTCGCCATCAGGCGAGCCTTAAGCCGCGGCTGACTGCCAGAGCCATCGGTCACAACCACCAGCGGGCCGTCCTCCAGCCATCGCAGCAGCGGGCGGTTGGCGGCGGAGCGCAGCGTCCAGGCCCAGTCATCCTTGGGTGCATTCGCGGCTTTGGGTTGCGCAGGCAGCCACTGCATCACTTCGTACAAGGTGTTCAGAGTCAGGTTGACAACTGTGCTACGACGGACGCGCACGTTTTCGCGAAGCGAAGGCAGAAAAGAGGTCGCGATGGCCTTGACGGAATATCGACCGGGAATCACTCCAGAAAAGGTGAAGCGCCCTTTGGAGTCTGTATAGGCTGCAGCAAAAACGGATAAGTCAGGCTGAAGGAGCTGAACGACGGCCCCTATTTGTGGTTCTCCGGTTGAATCCCGCACCACACCGGAAACCGATGCGGCCATAGCTCCGTAGAGCGGAGCACAGACCACCGCCATCAGTGCGACGCATAATCCGAGATGGAGCCTGCGCATTATCACCCGTTCTAGTGACCCGGCGGCGTCCTTGGCAAATCTGTTGCAAATGAATCCTGCACAGGCTTCCGGATCTGGGACCAGATAGCCATGGCGTGCAGCATACAATCTATTGCACGACAAAAGGTGCCGATTGCGCAATCTGTTGCTTAGAGATTTCGTCGTTCACCTTGATCGTGACCCTGTACTTCCCCGGTTGCAACCCAGCCATCGGCAGCGACTTCTCCACCGTCAACTGATCGCTGTGTGCCCCCAAGTCTTTTGAATCCAATTCCTTCTCAAACACAACCGTGTTTGTAGTCACATCCGTGATCTGGTAGGTCACCTTCGCTTGATTGCTCTTCGTCGCCTCATCGATGCCCAGGTTGTACACCTGCATCCAGAAGCTCAACTCCTGGCCTCGCTTAAAGTCAACAGGCGTGGCCGCATTGGCGCTCACCCTGGGGCAAATGTGCGTGTTCCCAATGATGCAACTGCCTTCCCCGATATCGTGCGAGGATACGGTGTTCATCTCGTCGCCCAGAATAAGGGATGAGGTTGCCAGCTTCTCATCGTGGAATTCGGGTACATTCAAGGCCGAGCCGTAAATGCCGATGTGATCCGGATTGTTGACGTCCTTAATCGCGATATCCAGACGGTAGAGCCCCGGCAGCAGTGGAAGAGCCTTCCAGTAGACAGAACGCCGGTCGAGCGACTTTTCCAGAAGCTCTGCCGGCTGCTCTACCTGCACAGTATCTTCAAATGTCTGGACCGTCTTGTGGGTGAGCGTTGTCACCTTCCCAAGGATATTCACTACTCCCGTCGCCACACCGGTTTTGGTCACAAAGGTGATGTCACGGTTTTTGATCTGCACTGTGATCGGCACAAGAACGGTGTTGTCGGTGACCTTCACAAAGTCGGTTCTCACATCGAATGGAAAGATCGGACCTTCAATCAGTTTGTGCTCGGAGATGAAGTTGTCCAGATCCTTGAACTTGACCGGAGGAGGAGCAAACAGTTTTGCCGCAAGCTCAATCCGATCGAATTCCTTGGATGCCTCGCCGGAAGCAAGAGGGCCCGTTCCAAGGGACTCGAACCCGCCCTTGAAGCGATCCGCCTTCTTGGCCATCCCCATCTCTTCCCACTGCGTCGCGCCCATGCCCGGCACATGCGAGAGTGCATCCTTTTCGCCGCGATCAATGGTGAAGTGATAGTCGCCGCACATGCATGTGTCTACAAATTCGATGTCGACATTTTCGCCGATACCTTCCAGATACCTGTAGTGCCAGGTTTCAAAAGGAAATGTGGAAGTCTCGCCGCCGCCTTCTTCCATCGGGCGGTTATAGGCGCCTCCTGAGGGGTGTGACTCGATCGAGTCTGGCTTGCCAAACGAAATATAGATGTGGCCGCGGTCTGTCTTCCATCCCGGTTTTCCGGCTGCGAAGTGTTCGTTCGCATAGGCGATGCGGCGGTAGTGCTCCTCGCGGAACTCGTTGTCCGGAGAGTCCGGATTAGGATTGCGCCGCAGCCAGAACTGCTCAATGAATGCTTCGCGCTCTTCGTCATTGCTCAGGTTTCTAAAGGCCTTGCGCTCTTCGTCGGAGATGATGTAGGCAACATCCTGATCGAGCCAGGTTTTATAGGCGCCTTTCAACTCCTGGCGCACGGCCTTTTGAGCCGCAAAACGCTCTTTGTCACTGCGTGGCCGCTTGAGGGGATCCACTTCCTGATCCGTATCTGCCGATGCTGCGGCCTGCGTCGACGTACTGCTTGTCTGCTGGGCCAGCACCCGGTTGCCTGGAGCACACATCAGGCCGCAACCCAGTGCGACGAAGAGAAACCTGAGACTATTCGACATAATTGCCTTGAAACACTCCTGCAGCAATCTATTCTACGGGCCCCGGCAACCCTGGGCAAGGTTGACCGGCAACCCCCCCGCCGGTTGGACGCCGCCGAACCCGATTGGTAAACCGGCGCGGCACGCTCCACAGCCTGGCCCTTCCGCGCCGTGCAACCGGAAAATGAGACTATCCGCGATCTTTATCCGTCCAAATCATTGAATGCATCTCTGGCGGCGGGTCAGGTCCGGGCGAGGCTAAAGTACCACTTCTGCAGCGGAACGACCTGCTGTAAACTCGGGACTGACAATCCGCCATCCGATCATTGCAGCACCCTGTTCAGACCCGCCGATTTTATCGGCAGATCGCAGGGAACCAAACATTTCGGCAGTGCGTACTTCGCGATTAGGGGGCCAAGCCCCGGAGTATCCAAACAAGATGAAGAAGATTCTCCTGATCATTCTCGCCGTCGTGGTCACCGCGGCCCTTGTGGGCTTTATGGTCTACAAGCAGCAATCCGGTTACACGAAGGTGCTCACCGCAAAGGTCGTGAAGCAGGATCTGTCGACGATCGTCAGCGGCACGGGCCAGATCAAGCCAAAGACATACGTCAACCTCGGCGCTACTGCCATGGGCAGGATTACCCACCTGTACGTGAAGGAAGGCGACCATGTAAAGCAGGGGCAACTGGTCGCCACCGTTGAAAACGTGGCTCAAGAGGCCTCCGTGACCGGCCAGCAGGCGGCCATCGCCGCGGCAAAGACCGATATCGCGTCGTATGTCGCGGCAGAAAAGACCGCCGAGGCGAATGTACAACACGCCGAGGCCGACCTCGAACAGAAGAAGCTGGACTGGGTTCGCGCCCAGGGTCTGTATAAGGCCGGCATCATGGCGAAGCAAGATTACGATGCCAAGAAGGCCGCCTATGACCTGGACGTGGCTTCAGTGGCCCAGGCTGTGGCAGGCGTCAACCAGGCCAAGGCCAACACCAACTCGGCCCGCGGCCACCTGCAAACCGCGGAAGCTACACTGCGCGCCAACCAGAATGCGCTGGACCTGACCAAGGCGGTCGCGCCGTTTGATGGCATCGTGACCAACGAGCCGGTGCGTGAAGGCGAAACCGTCGTCGAGGGCATCCAGAATACCGAGGGCTCCACTTTTATGACGCTGGCGGACATGAGCGTGATTACCGCCGAAGTCAAAGTCGATGAGACCGACATCGTCAACGTCAAGCTCGGCCAGCCGGCTGACGTTACCGTGGATGCAATCCCCGGCAGAATCTTCAAAGGGCATGTCACGCTGGTCGGCGATCAGGCGCTACTGCGCTCCACGGGCGTGGCCACCTCACAGTCCACCTCCGGCACGGAAGAGGCAAAGGACTTCAAAGTGGTCGTGACCCTCGACACTCCAGCGGTCGAACTCCGTCCAGGCCTCTCCTGCACCGCGAAGATCACAACGGCGCAAAAGCCGAACGTGCTCTCGTTGCCCATCCAGGCGCTTACCCTTTACGCACCTCCTCCTGCCGGCGACAACGGAAAGGTGGAAGCTGCGTCAACGCCCGCCTCAGGCGCGAAAGTTACACCGCAGCAGGGTGTATTCGTGATGAAGAAAGATTCCCATGGAAGACAGAGAGCAAAGTTCGTCCCTGTCACCACCGGAATCACCGGGACCACGGAGATTGAGGTTCTGACCGGCCTCGGTGAGGGCGAAGAGGTTGTGATCGGACCCTACAAGACTCTGCGTGCGCTCAAAAATGGTGCGTTGCTGAAACGCGAAACCGAGCAACAGGCCGCAGCGGCGCAACCCGCTGGCAATTCCTGATGTAGCGTTGACTGAGACGCACAGCACATCGCAGGCTTCGCTCCAGTTCAGACCGGGAAGTTCTTCCATACCTGCCCGCAAAGGATGTGATTCGCATGGCTTTGAATATTGTCAGCACCGAGGTTGAGTCTCCCCAGGCCCGACCCGCCGCCAGCGACGTGATCGTGGTTGAGGATCTCTGGCGAACCTACGACATGGGTTCGGAACAGCAGGTCCAGGCGCTGCGCGGGATCTCGATGCGGATCCGACACAATGAATACGTCGCCATTATGGGTCCATCCGGATCGGGCAAGTCCACGCTGATGAATCTAATCGGCTGCCTGGACACGCCTTCCAAAGGCAAGTACTGGCTCAATGGGCAGCTTGTCAGTGAGCTGGACGATGACCAGCTGGCGCGCATCCGAAACAAAGAGATCGGCTTTGTCTTTCAGACTTTCAATCTCCTGGCCCGCGCCACTTCCCTGCATAACGTCGAGCTGCCTCTCATCTACAATGGAACGCCGGCGTCCGAACGGATTGAGCGCGCCAAACAGGCTCTTACCGATGTCGGTCTTGAAAGTCGAATGCTCCATAAGCCGAACGAGTTGTCCGGCGGACAACGGCAGCGTGTTGCCGTAGCACGCGCACTGGTCAACAAGCCCTCCATCATCCTCGCAGACGAGCCTACCGGAAACCTGGATTCCAAAACCGGGGTAGAAATCATGAACCTGTTCGATCAGCTTCATGCGGGCGGCAACACCATCGTCCTCGTGACCCACGAGCCGGACATCGCAGAGTACGCCCATCGAGTCGTGCATATCCGTGACGGCCAGATCTTCTCTGACGAGCCCTCCAAGCGGTTCCGCACCGCCAAATAGAAAACTCCGCCTCCAGCACAGGCTGCAATTGAACCAGAGCTCTCATGGCTCTGGTTCATGTTTTTTGTCCCATCGCCGATGAATTGGAAGTCGGCTCCGGAGCACTCGTGGGCTGTCCGGCAAAGGACATCGATTGCCATGCAAAGTGCGACACAGTTCGAATCTCAACCCGCCTATTCCGGCCTGCCTGCCGCTGCGGAGGCGCCGCGCAATTTGGAAATCATCGGTGCAAGTCCTGCCTGGCGCAAGCTGCTCATGCAGGTTGAAATGGTGGCGCCCTATGCGCAGATCGCCGCGATTGAGGGCGAACACGGCTGCGGCAAGGAGACGTTGGCCCGTTACCTGCACACACGCGGCCCATTGGCCCGCTCGGCCTTTCAGCGTCACGATGCTCGCCAGTGGCTGGTCACTGAAGCCGATCCGGCCACACTCTCCGGCTTCATCTACCTCGATCGTGTGGACCTACTGGCCGCACCGGGGCAGGGACTGCTCCTGGCCGTTCTCAAGCTGCTCCAGGATCGGCCTGCGGGACGAACCGTGCTGGTCGCCTCTTCCCAAATGCCGCTGCGGCAGATGACGAGTCAGGGACTGCTCATGCCTGACCTCGCCTTTCGCCTCACCGCGTTGCGCTTCGCGGTTCCGCCTCTTCGACATCGCAAAGAAGACATTGCGCCTCTCGCGGGGGCGCTGCTGGAGCGTATCTGCACACGGTATCAACATCGCCCGGTCACGCTCACTCAGGGCGCGCTCACACGATTGCTGCAACATGGCTGGCCCGGAAATCTTCGCGAACTCGCCAGTGTGCTGGAGGCTTCGCTCCTCGAAGCTGCTGATGGCCTGATTCGCGCTGAGGATCTGCCCATCACGCCCGAGTTGGCCCCGCGCGCCGAGCTGGTCTCCGCAGCGCCGGCTCACGGACTGCTCCTCGATGAAGTGATTCTGCATCATGTGCAGTATGTCCTTGAAGTCAACCGTGGAAATAAGGTTCGCGCGGCACGGCAGCTTGGGATCAGCCGCTCTACGCTCTACCGGATTCTGGGAAACGAATGCTTCTCTGCGCAAGGGCGCACCCCTGAGCGGCTCTCCGCCTGACTTCAAGGCGCGGCTCAGCCGAAAACGCCTCTCATTGCTCTACACTTGTCAAAGAGGCGTTCTTATCGGCATTCCGCCTTGAGGTTCATCCTTGAAACGATTTGTTCTTCCCGTCCTGCTTTTCGTCACCGCTTCATCAGCCTTCACGACATACCTCTCCGCACAAACGCCGTCCCCGGCACCGCTTGAAACCAGACAAGATGCACTTCGCTCCTTCTTCAAAGACTACTGGGATGCGTATTTGCAGCACTCGCCCGAATTCGCATCGACCATCGGCGATTTGCGTTTCAATGACCAGATCACGGACTATTCCGTGCAAGCATCCAACGATTGGCTCGAAGCAGAGCAGAATGACCTGATGCGCCTGGCGGCCATCGACCCCACCGGCTTTACGGACCAGGAAAAGACAAGCCGGGATTTGTTGCTGCGCAAGTTTGCCGAGGATGAAGAGGCTGCGGAGTTCAAGGAATGGGAGATGCCGATCAACCAGATGGGAGGCATCTACACAACGTATCCCGACCTCGTAACGCAACTCAGCTTCAATACCGTCAAGGACTATGACGATTGGATCACGCGCCTCCGCCAGATCCCAAAGGCATTCGATCAGGTCATGACCAACATGTCCATCGGCATTGATGACCAGCGGGTTCCGCCGAAGTATCTGCTTGAGAAAGCGCTCGACCAGGTACAGCAGTTAGCCGCTCAAAAGCCGGAAGACTCGCCGCTCGCGATGCCGTTGAAGAAGTTTCCGGCTTCCATCCCAGCCGCTGAACAGACGCGTATCCACGACGAGATGCTTGCGGTCATTGCAAAACGGGTCCTGCCCGCCTATCAGCGTTTGGCCCGCTTCCTTCAGGTTACCTACATTCCCGCAGGCCGGGAGCAGCCTGGCATCTGGGCTCTGCCCGACGGCGCCCAGTACTACAAGTTTCTGATCCATCGCGGCACGACAATCGACCTGAGCCCGGACGAGCTTCACCAGATTGGCCTCAACGAAGTGAAAAAGGATGAGGCCGCCATGCTCCCCATTGCTCAGAAACTCGGCTTCAAAGACCTGAAGACCTTCAACGCCAGTCTCAAGACGAATCCCACGCTCCATCCAGCCTCCGCCGAGGCTCTGCTGGCTGCCTACCGTAGCGATCTCACGCCGATGCAGGCCAGGCTCCCGCAGCTTTTTGGCCACCTTCCCACTGCGACGTACCAGGTCGTCGCCGTACCGGACTATCTCCAGAAGAGTGCGGCGCCCGCATATTATGAGGCTGGCACGGCAGATGGAAAGCGGCCAGGACGGATTTTTATCAACACCTACAATGCGACCAGCCGCAATCTCTATGACGTTGAAGTGATCGCTTACCATGAAGGCCTGCCCGGCCATCATCTGCAGATCTCCATCGCGCACGAGCTTCAGGGCATTCCTGAGTTCCGCAGATACGACCAATACACCGGGTACACTGAAGGATGGGGCCTGTACGCCGAGCAACTAGGCAAGGATGTCGGCTTCTATCAGGATCCGTACTCAGACTATGGCCGACTCGAGGCAGATATGTGGCGCTCCATCCGCTTAGTGGTGGATACAGGCGTCCACTCCAAACACTGGACGCGTCAACAGATGGTCGATTACTTCCACGACCACACAGCACTTGACGATGCCACCATCGAGGCCGAGGTGGATCGCTACGTAGCCTGGCCCGGACAGGCACTCGCCTACAAGGTTGGACAGTTGAAGATTCTTGAGCTCCGGGACAAAGCAAAAGCGGCACTGGGTGCGAAATTTGACATCCGCTCCTTCCATGATCAGGTGTTGGACGCGGGCGCCTTGCCGCTCGACGTACTTAGCAGCCGGATCGATGCCTGGATCGCGAGTTCAAAGTGAACACCCGTTCCCTGCTCCCGCCATCGCGACGTGCTTTCAACGGTGGACACAGAGGTGGCCAGCAGCAGGGTCTCCGACTCCTAGCGCGCAGAGATGGCTCGATTCCGGTTGCAGGAACCGGCCGATAGACACTTGAGTGGGCGTCCGAGAATACCCGGCGCGCCCATGAGACAGACGCTTTGTTCCAAGGCTCGCTGTAGCTCATCGAATGCGCCGCTTTTCGAGTCATCCCGATGCACGCTTCGCGGCGGCAGCTGTGTGCACGCCGGACATGCCCTGTCATCGAGCAGGCGCGTGCATAAGCACGCTGTCGCTCGCTGAATCAAAGGATTAGATGTGAGGTTCTTATTTTCTTTGGGGCGGCTAGTGGGGATCGAACCCACGACATCCTGAGCCACAGTCAGGCGTTCTGCCGCTGAACTATAGCCGCCGTGTATACCTACGATTGTAGCATTGAACAAGAGATGCCGCTCGCGAGTGACGAGGGAGTAAAGATGGCCCAGGACCAACCGGATAAGCTTGCAGAGCGAAGTCGCGGCAACCTCGCATCGCCCTCGGCATCCATGCAGAACCGCTGGGAACGCGGGGCTTGGCTCCTGCGCGACAGCACACTGCAGTCGCTTGAAGTCCTGCTCGATGAGGCCTTCAGAGTGCCTGGCACGAATATCCGGTTTGGGCTTGACGGAATCATCGGTCTGGTCCCAGCGCTGGGCGACGTACTGGCCGGAATTCTGTCGCTGGTCATTCCTCTGGCGGCCTGGGTCCGCGGGCTACCGTACGTCACCTTGGTGCGGATGACCGTTAACGTAGCAATCGGCGTTCTGGTCGGTTCAATCCCCCTGCTCGGCGATGCCTTCGATATCGCCTGGAAGACGAACCGCCGCAACTACGCGCTCCTGCACCGTCACCTGGAGGCACCGAGGCGCCACACCTGGCGCGACTGGGCCTTCCTGGGGTTCCTGGCAGCAGCACTGGCGGCGGTATTCCTGCTGCCCCTTGCCCTCGTTTTCCTGTTGCTCTGGTGGATGCACGCGCATTGGTTCTAAACCCGATACGTGAATGCCGGAGCCGTTCCACGGTACAATCAAGAAGGCATCGGGGCGTAGCGCAGTCTGGTAGCGCATCTGCTTTGGGAGCAGAGGGTCGGGGGTTCGAATCCCTCCGCCCCGACCATTTAGGCATAGATATTCGGTTCTGAGTGAACTTTTCGATCTCCCATCTCCCGGAGAGCATCTGGTTCAGTTGTCGCGATACGTCAACGAAGATCCCCAGAAGCAGCCCATGAAGTCCACCAACATCACGACCACCGTGGCGGAATGATTCCCCACAGGCGTCTCACCGTAAAACTCCCTCATAGTTATTCATCCGCTCACACCGAGGCAACTTTGTCTTGACACACCCTCCTGCTTCCGGTTAACTTCCCGCCATCGCTGTCCAGGCGAAATCACAAAACATGCTCGCCTAGTTCCCGCGCAACAACCACCCATCGTCCGTGCTTCTGCACAGCGACAGACACGGTCTCCCTGTGCAGTCTCAAAGCGGTTTGAGTTCAACCAGGCTAAAAGGAGATCGACTCATGCAAAATCCAGCGGTCCGTTCCATCGCGCTGTGGCTGCTCGCGGCGGGTTGTCTTCCGTACGCTGCATCGCAATCCACTGTAGGCACAGTCACCCTCACCCAGGCCGCGCCCAGAGGCGTTGCGATCATGGGCAGCAATCCCCATCCCAGTTACACCTCCATTGCCTCGCCTGTCGAAAAGCCCGACTACGACCTCGTGCGCGCCCGCAGGCTCTCCATCGCAAACCTGCCGGCTTCCACCCAGGTGCCCGCGCTCTCCGCGCTCTCCGCTCCCGCACCCTGGCCGAATCCCATCGTCAGCCACGCCCCCGCCGTCGCATTCGCAGGCCTCTCCACCGTTGACAATGCAACCGCGAACGGCAACGTCGTCACTCCGCCCGATCAGGGCCTCTGCGCAGGCCATGGCTACGTCATGGAGGCCATCAATTCCACCCTCGCCGTCTACAGCGAGAAGGGCGCTCAGCTCACCACCCCGGAATCGGTCAATGCCTTCTTCGGCGCTGATCCCACAACCACCTTCCTCAGTGACCCGCGCTGTTATTACGACGCCCCCACGCAGCGCTGGTTCCTCTCGATGACCAACGTGCTCAACTTCGTCACCGGCCGCAGCAACCTCGTCCTCGCGGTCAGCCAGACAAGCGATCCCACCGGCGCCTACTCCATCTACTCCATTGACACCACCGACGACGGTCTCGATGGCACGCCTGCCAACTCCGGATGCACCACGGCTTCACCCTGCTTCGGTGATCAGCCCACACTCGGCGCAGACTTCAACGGAGTCTACCTCACGACAAATGAGTTTGGCGTCTTCTCCGGCACCTTCAATGGCGCACAAGTCTACGCCCTCTCCAAAACCCTCCTTGAGTCCGGCGCAACCCTGGCCCTCGTCCACATCGGAAACCTTCCACTCGCCGAGGGAATCGCCTACTCCATCCAGCCCGCCAGCTCGCCTGACCTCCGGGGTAACGAAGACTCCGGCGTTGAATATTTCCTTAGCGCCCTTGATTTCACCGGCACCCTTGATAACCGCGTTGCCGTCTGGGCCCTCAACAATACCCGCTCCCTCGCCCAACCAACCCCCACGGTCAGCCTCATGAATGTCATTCTTACAAGTGAGGTCTACGGCCAACCTGCCCCGGTCGTCCAAAAGCCCGGCCCCTTCCCGCTCGGCCAATCCCTCGGCGAACCCGAAGAGATGATCGATGCGGGGGACGACCGCATGCAAAACGTCGTCTTTGCCAACGGACAACTCTGGGGTGGCCTCAACACCATCGTCTCTAACGGTAAAAGCATCAACAGCGGCATCGCCTACTTCGTTGTCATTCCAGAGATCTCCGACAACGGCCTCAGAGCCAGAGTCCTGGGGCAGAGCTATATCTCCGTCGCTGGAAATTCAGCCATCTATCCCGGCATTGGCGTCACGTCCGACGGGACTGCAGCCGCTGCCTTCACCGTTGCAGGACCAACCACCTTTCCGAGTGCGGCCTATGCCTCTCTCAATCCATTCCGCGCAGGCCCCATCAACATCGTCGCCGCCGGTGCTGCGCCTCAGGACGACTTCTCCGGCTACAAGGCATTCGGCGGCGGCGGAGTGGCGCGTTGGGGCGATTACTCCTGGGGCGTCGCCGACGACAACTCCCTCTGGTTCGCCACCGAATACATTCCCGGCGGCATCAACTCCGTTGACTTCTTCACTGACTTCGGAACCTACGTCTACAACGTAATCCACGACTAGTAACCCGCCTCAATCAAGGGCGCTGGCCGCACGGCGCCCCCACTTCCCATCCCAATCCAACGCTCGTGCCCAAACTCCAGGGCATTGGCATCGGCTTCTGCGTCCTGCCCATCCTCAAACCCCTTCTTCCCTGCCTCATCAGCCCAGATAAAACCGTCCCACTACCCCGCTACCAGATTGAGACCCTGCCTTGACTCCAATATCCGACATATTTAGTCTTATTTTAATTAAGACCAAATTAGTCCTCATTTCAAGGATGGCTCTGTGCTCGCTCATACAATCCCCGCACTCGTCCGGAAATCGGCCGTAGCACTCGTCTGGACACTTCTTCTTGCCTGCCTCGCCCGCTACGCCTCAGCCCAGGAAAAGCCCTACTTTGTCACCTACTCACACGACCTGGAAGAACCCGGCAATCTCGACATCGAATCAAAGACCGACCTCGGGAAGCCCGACGCATCCACTCGCTTCGGCGCAGAAGCAACCGAGTTCGAGTACGGCGTCCGCGCGTGGTGGACCTCCGAGCTCTATCTCGAAGGCCAGACCACCTCGGCGGACTCCACCCTCTTCACCGGCTTCCGCATCGAAAACCGAATTCGTCCGCTCCTGCACGAATATCCCCTCAATCCCGTTCTCTATGTCGAGTACGAAAACATCTCCGACGCCGACAAAACTCTGCTCGAAATCGTGGGCCACGACGCACAGTCTGATCTGCTCCTGCCCAACGCCACCGCCCGCCGCAC
>JAKBHH010000170.1 GCA_021836865.1 Acidobacteriota bacterium | reverse complement strand
CGCGCTGAGGCTACCTGGCTGGTGCTTTTGCCATTGAACAGGTTGCTTGCATCCACGCCGTTCAACAGGAAGCTGTTCGACGTGTCGCGCTGTCCATTGGCCCAGATGGGAACATTGCCCATGCCGGAGTCTGCTCCCGTTCCGCTGGGCAGCTCTGCGTTCACGCCGGTTGATTCCGTGGCAAGGCCCGTGAAGCTACCTGTCGCCAGCGGCACGTCCTCAATCTGAGATTTGTCCATCACGTAGCCGTTCGTTGTGTCGACCGCATTCATCAGCGGTGTCGCTTCCACTTCCACCGTTGTTGTCGTCTCCCCCACTTTCAATGCGGCGTTGACCGTGGCGGTGCGATCCGCCTGCACTGTAATGTGCTGGGTCTTCTGCACGTCAAAGCCCGCGACTGTATACGTGAGCGTGTAGCTGCCAATCGGCAGGTTCACAAACGTGTAAGTGCCTGTTGCATTGCTTTTGGTGGTCCGTGAGAAAGATGTCTGCTCACCCAGCACTACAACCGTCGCCCCGGGGATTACACCTCCCGATGCATCGGTCACCTCACCGGTGATTCCGCCCAGCGTTTGTTGCGCCACCGCAGGCAGGCCGTTCAATAAGAGAACTGCCAGCGGCAGGAATAGACGGGGAAACAGGGAGAAGCTCGATCGCATGGAATACCTCAAAGGGATAGGCCTCGAAAATGGGAATTCACGCTCCTGCGTGATGGAGGCTGCGTGTAACTCGATGCATCAATGCGCGTTCAATCGCACAAGCAAATCAATAGGAGGAGAAGAGAGCAGAGGGTCCGCAACGAATGAAGCTGGTCGTTGTTCTTGTTTGGGTGCGACTACAGTACTTGTAAGATAAGTTTTGCCGCATAAAGTTTATCTAAAGATTCGCGCCGCAAAAGGAGTGTTTCGTCCGCCGCATCACGCTGCCGACAACAGGGAAACATGCGCCTGCACGATGCGCCAGCCTTCCGGCAGTCTGACCCACACCTGACTTTGCCGGCCGCGGATCGGGCCCGCTTCCGTTTCGCGCTCGAACTCCAGAGTGATGCTGGCAAAGTCGCGATCGAAACTTACGATGTCCAGCCGCTGGATGGTGCGGGCCAGGTTCTGCGTCGGTCGAGACCTGCGGAATGCCTCAAGGTCGCTCGGTCCATACAGGTTTTCCGTGGCGCCGAAGCGCATCACACGGTCGCCTGACCAGAACATGCTGATCAGCGTCTCAACGTCGTTGGCGACCAGCGCATTCTCATACCGCGAATAGAGATCACTCAGTTCCGCGACAACATCGGGGTCATTGATCGTCATTGGATTGGGAATAGCTCCCGGTCCGGCAGGATCTGCCTGCTCAGAGCCGCGCTGACAGTATGCACAGGCTCGTTCACCAGTTGGCTGATGCGCAGCTTGAGAGCAACACTGCAAAGCAGGTAGGCGTGAACTGCGCTGAAGCCCCAACGGCTGATCAACAGATCGACCATGCGATTTGTTGCGCTGCGCGATGTCTCAAGCAAGTCAGTTCCTGTTTCCACCACGATCCATGCGTCAGCCATCGAATCTGGCGCAATGTGTTCCCGCGCTTCAACCAGGGGTCCTCGAAGCACCTGATGCTTGTGCAGCCGGAAGGCAAGCGTCACATCCAGCGGACACTCAATCCCGTTGATGCAGACCTCTCCATCGCCCTGTGCCGCGTGCCCGTCTCCGCAACTGAAAAGCGCGCCACGGTTGTAAACGGGAAGGTAAAGTGTGGAGCCGGCGCACAGTTCCCGCACATCCAGATTGCCTCCGAAGGGCCCCGGTGGCCGCGTCCGAAATGCTCCATCGTCCGCGCGCGCCACGCCCATCACGCCCAGGAACGGCCGTACGGGCACAACCGCAGGCGCCAGTGAACTCGTGGACTCGCCATCGAGCTGCCAATGAAACAGGTATGGCTCGCGAAACCGTTCCTTGAGCAGGCCCAGCCCTTCAACTACACTCGACCATCCCCAGCCGCTGTGCCGCGTTGCCAGCACGTCCACCTGCAGCACATCCCCCGGTTCCGCGCCCTCGATCCAGATGGGCCCTGTCAGTGCATGAATGCGGGTGCGGTCAATCTTCAGATATGCCGCAACATTCATGCCGGGCTGTACCTGGCCGCCGCTTGCATCGGTGCATTCAATCTGCACCTCGTCGCCCGGCTGGATGTGCAGCCGCGGTTGTAGCGCGCGGTCCCACACGGAATGGGTTGGCTCTGCGCTGAGTGTATGCTCCCTCATGGCTCTTTCACCCGGACCGTCATCTGCAACTCGACCAATGCATTGCGTGGCAGCGCATTCACGCCCACCGCGGCGCGCACATGCCGGCCCGCCTCTCCAAAAACCTCCACCAGCAGATCTGACGCGCCGTTGATTACCGCCGGCGAATCCGGGAATCCAGCGGCTGCATTCACATATCCGTTGACGGTCAGAATCTCCGCCACGCGGTCCAGTGAGCCCAGTGTTTCCCGCAGCACTGCGAGCTGCGTCAGAGCACAGGCTCGCGCTGCCGCGTAGCCCTCTTCTGTGCTCCGTCCGTCCCCCGCCGTGCCGGAAATCAAGCCCTCTGGCCCGAAGGAGATCACGCCGGAAAGGTACACAGTCCTACCCGCCTTCTTTGCCGGCAGGTAATTGCCGCCTATCCTGGGCATGGGCGGAAGTTCCAGGCCGAGCGCCGCCAGCTTCTGTTCGGGAGTGAAATTCTGCGTCATTGAAATCGAATGTAGCACGAGTTGCGGAGCAGCTATGGGATTTCACGCCGACTCAAGTTAGGATGGGCCATACAGCGTTGCCGCACAGGACAAAGTGGTGCGGCGCTGGATCCCAATCTCCGGGAGACCGCTCCGCATGACGACTCGTGTTGCAAAAATCCTGCTCCTGGCCGGCGTTGCCTTCTTCTACACGCTCGTGGTCTTCAATAATCTCACCGACTACAACTCGAACTACGAGTTTGTGCGCCACGTGCTCCTGATGGATTCAACAATCCCTGGAAATCATGGCATGGGGCGGGCTCTCCACGCCGCCTGGATTCATATCGCGTTCTACGACTGCATCATTGCCTGGGAAGCTGTGACGGCAGTTCTCCTCTGGATCGCAACAGCCGGCCTGGTCCGTGCGCTTGGCTCGTCAGCGGAGAGGTTCAACGCCGCCAAGCGTCTGCCCATCATCGCGCTTACGTTGTCGATGCTCATGTGGTTTGTCGCATTTCATTCGGTCGGCGGTGAGTGGTTTCTGATGTGGCAATCCCATACATGGAACGGTCAGGAAGATGCCTTCAGGAACTTCGCGGAAGTGGGCCTCGTGCTGTTGCTCATTCTTCTGCCTGAAGCGGAGCAGCAGCCCTGATCTCTCATCGAGGGGTGCGATTCAGCCGCCATCCTGCCAGCGCATACCATCCAATCCCGACGGCGAGATAGCACAGGTATATCAGGGGCAGCCGCGCATGAGCGGCGTCGGTAGTCGAACGCAGATCAAATACGGTAATGAGAATCATGACCGCTACCGTCACAATGCAAAGGCCCGCAACCACCATTGAATGTTGCCCGACCGCGCGCCGCGCAAATGGAAGGGCAATGGCAATAAGTGTGTATGCAGTTAGAAAGCCGAAGACAGCGAGGGACCCCAGCAGATCGTACATCTCTTCGCCCCTTACCCCGCGGAGTGCGAGCCCCGATGTCATGCCCAGCATCATCACTGCCGACAGGCCAATCGAATAACCCGGCGTGCCATGTCGCCGGCTTGTGCCTGCCAGCACTGCAGGTAGCAGTCCGCCATGCGCCATGCGCATCAGCACACGCGCCGCGGCAATAATACATGCCAGCACGCACGCAAACATGCTGATGCCGGCGCCAAAATCGATCGCCACTCCCACCCCCGCGATGCCTGCCTTTTCAGCCAGCAGATGCAGAGGACTCGTGGTCTCGCTCAGGTTGCCGGGCTCCCCACGAAACCCCAGCACCTCGGAGTAGGAGCACAGCACGAAGAAGACCCCGGCCAGAACGGCGCATTGAATGACTGCGCGCGGAATGGTGCGCAGCGGATCGCGGGCCTCCGCACCGAGCGTGGTCGCGCTCTCGAACCCAACAAAGCTGAACAGCGCCAGGACCAGTGCCGGGCCCAGCGCGGATGGATGTACGCCGCGCAACGTCACTTCTTGAAGATCAATGTGAAAGCCGGCGCGATACAGTATCGCCGAGAGAACAAGCACAATGAGGCACAGGGATGCGGCTTCAATCCACAGCATCACCTCGGCTGAAAGCTTCACATCTCGGTAGGCAATCGCCGCAGCCAGCGCACACACCGCCAGGAGTGTGGCCAGGTGGTTAGGTGACCAGTGAAGGAACTGCTCGCACAGCAACACGGCATAGTAGAGTGCGCCTCCTGCCACGGAAGCGCCAGTTGCAAGATAAGCCATGAGCAGCGCCCATGCTACCGTAACACCGAAGAATGGCGGCAGGGCCTCAGCCGTGTATGTGTAAAGCGACCCCGGCGATGCAGAGATGCGAGCGAAGCGGCTGACACAGAAGCCGACAAGCAAGGTCGCACCAGTGGCAAGCAGATAAACGAGCCATGTGCCATTACCTGCCAGCGCAAAGACAAGCGGGATGGTCAGCGACGATGAAGTGGAGGGAGCCATCGCCGAGACAGACTGCGCCAGAGTCTCCACTGGACCCAGCACGCCGGCGTGCAGGCCATATTCTTCGCGTGCAGCTGCGTGGTTCTCTGTTGCCGAGTGCGGAGTTTCTGTGTGCGTCACGCTTCCACCTTTCAATTCAGCGTGCACGTCATGCTTCCTCGTGCCATACGTGATCGTTTCTGTAACCTCGATTGAGTACACTGAAAGGCATGTCAGTTGGC
>JAKBHH010000009.1 GCA_021836865.1 Acidobacteriota bacterium | reverse complement strand
CGGCGAAAAAGCACCACCGGCAACTGCGCCTCGGCGTCTTTCAGCGTGAAATACAAGTGCCCCGAAGGAGCAGCCCGCAAGTTGGAGACTTCGCCCTCCACCCACGCATCCGCCCATTCCGTCTCCACGCGCTCGCGGAGTTGCTCGACAAGCCCGTGGACAGACCAGATTCGTCGCGGCGATTGCTCCTCTGCAAAAGCAAGGTCGAGCTGGCGCGCAATGGCGTGGGAGGGTTTCACCTTCCAAATTGTACCGGGCTCGATTCCACATGCACTATCCGCGCTCGGCCAGCATCGCACGGAGCTGCAATGCAATCTCGGCCACTCGGGCCGAGGCCACCGGATCGGGCCCCGCAGCATCGGCACAAAGCGTTTCGGCTTCGCGCGCAAGGTGCGTGCCCTCGTGCAAGCCAAAACTGCCCAGCACACCAGCCAGTTTGTGCGCGGCTGCGCTGCCCACCGCGCAATCGCCGGGCGCAAAGTTCTCCTGCGACAGTCCACACGCTGCCATTTCAAGCGCCCGAACCCGCTCTTCCATATGCGGAAGAAAGCGCGTCCATAGTTGCGTCATGGCCTCTTCAAGGGGCCACTGCCCGCCTGCTTGCATGCGAGTCCTCTATATCAGTTCCAACCCAACGCCGACGAAATCTGCGTGGAGAGCGTCATCGGATCGAACGGCTTCACGAGCACTGCCTCTACGCCGATTCCGGCAAATCGCTGACGATCACTGGCCTGCACCTTGGCCGTAAGAAAAAGCACAGGAATCCTTGCCGTGGCAGGATTGCTGCGCAGCTCCCTGAACGTGGAAGGACCATCCATGCCCGGCATCATCACGTCCAGCAGGATAGCATCCGGCTTGTAGTTGGCCGCACGCACCAGCCCCTGCGCCCCGGAGTTGGCGACCATGACTTCCCATCCCGCCACGCTCTCCAGACTCATGGCAGCAATCTCGCGAATATCATCTTCATCATCGATAATCAGTATTCGGTGCCGCATATTTAAGTCTCCCGACGCTGCCAGTCTGCCCTTCCCTGACCGGTTAAACCTGCGCCTCACTGCCCGCTGCAAGCCGGTCTGCCGACCGAGCCTGCAAAATTCCACCCATCCCAACGAACCGCTGTCTTTGCGCTCCCCCCTGGCCCGCCCTCGCAACTCGCCCGGTCCAGCGGCAACAAAGAGCTATCATTCTCATATCTCTCGCAAGCTCGATGGATCAGCCAATCCCTCATCCACCTGCTTCGTATTCCGCAGAATCGTGAGGATCAGCGTCTCCAGCTGATGCGGCTGCACTCTTCCCTTGGCAAGAAGCTGAGTCAGGCCCCTGTCCATATGAACGCGATCCTCAGCAGAAAATTCGCTGCCCGAGTAAATCAGGAGTGGGAGCTGCCCCAGGATCTCCTGCTCGCGAAACCTATCCACCACGTTGAATGCCTCACCGCCCGCCAGGCCGATGTTCAACACCAGCACATGCGGCTTGAACCTGGAGCATTGCTCAATCGCCTCCATGCGCGTCCGCGCCGCCTGCACCTGAGTTCGATCGCCTGCCACCGCATCGCAAACGGTTCGCGAAAGGTTCGCGTCATCCTCAACAACAAGGATCCGCAGCAGTTCTCCGGGGTTTGTCAGTGCGCGTGAAATCTCCTTCATCGCTGCATCTTCGCGCAGATGTGTGCCATCTCCGTTGGACGGCGATGCCGACGTCATCTGATGATGATCCAGGCTCAACAAAATCAGTGGCGTGTGCGCTTCCGGGCTCGCTCTGCGTAGTTGCGGCACCACTTCCCACCCGTTGACCGCCGAGAACGATCCGTCAATGACAATCGCTTCCACTCCGTCATGGGCAGCCGTCGCGGTCTGTTCCACCGTGTCGGTCTCCAAAATCCGATAGCCGTAGTCGGCAAGCTGCGCACCAATTACCGGTCGAGTGGCAACCGTCGCACTCGCCAGGAGCACAACTCCCTGGCCCGGCGAATTCGAGGTGTCCACCTTGCGCTTCGCCGCCGCAGCCGGGTGATAGGGCAAAAATACGCGGAACGTCGTACCGCGCGTTGGATTCCGTTCGGCCCAGATGCGTCCGCTATGCTGCGTCACGATTGCCCGGCAAATCGCCAGACCCAGCCCGCTCCCACCCTTCTGCCGCGAGTCGGAAGCATCCACCTGCTGGAATCGCCCAAACACGGCCTCCAGCTTGTCCGCGGGAATGCCGCGCCCTTGGTCGATCACCGACAGCGTCACCCCGCTCGAGCCGGGCCGCAACATCACGGACACTGCCGAGTTGGGCGGCGAAAACTTGACCGCGTTCGACAACAGATTCGTGAGCACCTGCACCAGGCGATCCGCATCGCCCATCACCTCTACCTGCGTCTTGTCGTGGATCAGCATCACGCCGGCCTGCTCCGCCACCAGCTGCATACCATCCATCGCCTGCCGCACCAGGTCCCCCATCTGTATCGGACGGAAGACCAGAGGCTCCCGCCCGCCCTGCGCCCGTTCAAGGTCCAGAATGTCGTTGATCAGCCGCACCAGACGATCCGAGTTCGTGAGCGCGATGCGCAGCAGATTCGTTGCCTTATCGCTTACCTCGCCAAGAATCCCTGATGTCAGCAAGCCCAGCGCGCCGCGAATAGAAGTCAACGGAGTGCGCAGCTCATGGCTCACCGTCGAAACAAACTCATCCTTGAGCCGGTCCAGGGCATAGCGTTGACTGATGTCCCTGAAACTCAGCACCGAGCCGGAGAAGCGTCCCTGATCCATGATCGGGTTCAGGAAGTACTCCGCTGGAAAACCCGCGCCATTGGCCCGGTAGATCGTGTTTTCGCCCGTCGCGGGTACCCGCTGCATAGCCGCGCGCCGCAGCGCGCAATCGTCATCGCATCGCTTGCCTGCCGGCATTCCGCCGTGCAGCAGGTCATGCACTGTCTTGCCGATCAGGCTGGCCGCGGGCGCGCCCAGCAGCCTCGTCGCTGCCGGATTGGCAAACCGCACCAGTCCATTCCTGTCGATGCCGCAGATGCCGTCCGCCACGGAGTGCAACAGGATCTTCTGCTGACGGCTCAGCTCCTCAGCGCGTTCCCGTTCACGCGTCCGGGCCAGCATCTGTCCCAGTGAAGAGGCCACCGTTTCCATCGCCGCCGAGATTTCCGCATCCTCGCGCAGCCGCAGATGACTGTAAAACTCAAGAACCGCCAGAACCGAGTTGCCCACCTGGATCGGAGCCGCCCAACCCGACACCATATTCCGCTCCACCGCAGCCTGCGCTCGCGCACTTCCGCGCAGCTCCCGCAGATCGGTCACCCACACCAGCCGGCCCTCTTTCCATGTCCTCCCCGGAAGCTCTTCCCCGAGCAACAGCGGCTTTGCCATGCTCTGCTGGATAAATGACTCGATCTCGCCGCCGGGCAGACCCCAGGCCGTGCTGAACTCCAGACGCCGCTCGTCCTGGTTCACGTCCCACTTCACAGCCATATCCCAGCCCTGGGAGACACAGAGCGCCTCAAGAACACGCACAGCCGCGGTATCCGCCGACAGGTTTTCCCCAAGAATCTGGCTCACCAACAGTTGCAACGCGAGGCGCTGTTCGCGGCGCTTCTGCTGGGTTACGTCGCGCGCCTGGCATTGCACTGCCATCGGCTTTCCCGCCCGGCGTCGCTGGTGCAGACTCAGCTCCAACTCCACCAGATGCCCGTCTTTCCCCTCATTGCGCAGCGGCGCGCGGTCAATCGTCTCACCGCTCAGCGACCGCCGAAGCAGCGAGGCGGCCTCTGCCCGCGTACCCGGCCCGAATGCGTCCTCGAAGGATCCCTCGTCTGCGCCCGGGTCGCCGCTGTTGCCGAAGCACCTCCTCCAGGCCGGGTTCGCATAGAGGAACCGTCCCGAAAGATCCAGCGTCGCGATCATCTCGCTCGAGTTCTCGAACACATCCCTGAAGCGATCGCGCGTCTCGCGCTTCAGCAGTTCCTTTCGCCCCGTCGCGCTCTGGATCAACCCGACCGCCACCATGCCCACCGGATCGCCATCCCGGTTGCGCAGAGTTGAGAGATGCAGTCTGACGGGCAGCAGGCTCCCGTCCTTACGGCGCAGACTCGTGTCAATCGCCGGCGTCATACTGGGAGCAAGACAGCGGGCAATCTCCGCGTAGGCTTCGATCCGCCCCTCCGGCGAATCTTCGGTCTGCCGTTCGATGCCGCAGAGCCTTTGCACTTCTCGCACCAGGCGATCCGCTTCCCCAGGTGCCAGCAAATCTCCGGTTCCCCTCAGTCCCGCGAGTTCCTCTGCGTGATAGCCCAGCAACCGCTCGGCTGCGGGATTGGCGTAGGTGAAACGCCCGTCAAGTCCGATGGAGAGAATGATCGGCCCGGCAGAATCCAGCAGGTCCTTCAGCGGATCGCCGGCATAGCGAAGGGCCGCTTCCCGTTCTGCGGAATTGTCCGCCAGCAGACGCATCGCGACCGCCGCTGTGAGACCCATGGCGGTCATCAACAGCAGCCAGTCATAGCGCGGGCCGGCCTCAAGGCGCGCAGTTATGCCTCCCGCCGCCATGGCAAGCGCAAGCACAGCCAGAGCAGACCATGTGGATGGAGAGGTCTCTCGCGCCACCTGCTTCACATGCCGGGCTCCGTCATTCTCCATGCCGCCTGCGCTCTCCTGAGATTCCTATTTCAGCTGCGATCGACCTGTCCCCCTCCAGAGAGGTACAGGGTATTCGAACGTCTACATCATTCTAGCCACGCTCATCCTGAAAAAAGCATCCCGCAAAAGAGTCAAATTCTTCAAAAAGTTACTCTTGGAACCTCTGCACGCACGGTCGTACTGCAAATGGCGGCGCAGACGACGCGCGGGTGCGCCTTCCAGTGCGCGGCAGAACTCGGCCCATTCGGCTCTCTCGGCAGCCTATGGTCCTTTACCTTACGCCTCTTTGTCGGGGCTGCCACGCCAAATTATGCTTCCCGCATCCCGCCCGTAATTGGCCTGGCATTGGAGAAATCTACCCGTCATCCGCCTCTCTTTCGTCCGCAATCGGGCCTATCCTATATCGTCTCCCCGCACAGCCCAAACGCGCCTCCTCCTTATACTGGCTCCATGGAACGCACCATCCTGAACCCACGCCACGCCTGCTTACTCCTCATTCTGGGCTTCTTCACCGTGCATCCTCCCCTAGCCCATGCCTGGGGCGATGAGGGACACTGCATCATCAACCGGCTTGCCATCTTCAACCTTCCCAGCGATGCCCCCGCGTTCCTGCGCTCTGAAGCTGCCATCCGCGAGATCGAGTACCTCGGCCCCGAGCCTGATCGCTGGCGCTCCCCGTCTGAACCTGAACTAGTCGACGCACAGGCCCCCGAGCACTTCATCGACCTCGAACTCGCCGACGCCCTCGGCCCGCTTCCGCACCGCCGCTTCGACTTTGAAGCCAAAGTCTTCGCCGCCGGCGAGCGTCCTGAGAAGATCGGCCTGCAGCCCTGGCAAACGACCGAGGTCTGGGAACGCCTCAAAGCTGCCCTGCGCGCCTACCGTCATCTGGCCGCCTCCGGGCAAGACACCGCGCCGGTCGAGCAGGCAGCCATCTTCTACGCCGGCTGGCTCGGCCACTACGTCGGCGACGGCTCGCAGCCGCTTCACACCACCATCCGCTACAACGGCTGGGTTGGGGCCAATCCGAACGGCTACACCACCGCCCATCAGATTCACTGGGAATTTGAAGGCCCCTTTATCGGAGCCAATATTCACCCACCCCAGGTACAGGCGCTTATCGCGCCCCTGCAGCCCATTCAGGGGGACGTCTTTGACCCCTACGTCGCCTATCTGCGCCAGTCCGCTACCCAGGTGGAGCAGGTCTACATGTTTGAAAAGTCGGGTGGATTCACCGGTGCCGGCTCGGCCCAGTCCCGTGACTTTGCCGCGGAGCGCCTGGCCGCCGGTGCCAGCATGTTGCGCGACTTGATCTACAGCGCATGGCTGCAGAGCGCCATCCCCGTCAAGAGTCCGTGGGAGGCGCAGTAAAAACCGTCGCTGGCCCGGCAGGCCAGGCCAGCGCTCGCGGCCCCTGAACCCGGTCCGCCGCATCGCTGCCGGTTACGAAGGTGACCCATCTTGCCGGTTCAACGTTGTCACAGCACCATCGGCATGCTCCAATGGCCTTAAGACTGACACGCTCCTATACCTATAAAGAGACCAGGGGAACTGTTACATGAATGAGTCTGCCGAGAATGAAGCCGGCCTGCCGGGCGCTGACCCGGCAAAGACTGGCGACACCGATCCTGCATCGGCCCCGGAAACCCCTGCGGCCTCCAGCGGTGCGGCGTCTGGAGCTAACGACCATAATGATGGTATCTTCCATTCCGACGCTCCTCGCACCGAACCCGAACCCCCTGTATCTCTCCGCAAGGCTCCCTCTAAACAGCTTCCCCTCGTGATGGCTGGATTCGCAGTGCTCCTCACGCTGCTTGTCGTCCTCTTCGCGTTTCACCATAACGGAGAAGAGACGCCCAGTGCCGACTCCCAGGACCTCGGCGAGGGCATCTACAAGCCGGCCGGCCTCCGGGGCCACCTGCTTGTCCGCTGGGATGGCAAGCTGCACTATCAGGTCCAGATTGAGCCCATCGACCCCACGGTTGCGGCAGGATTCAATTTCGTCCTGAACAACCCTCCCCTGCCCATCAACCTCACCATTCGCCTCGTCGACTCCTCCGGTTTCGCCCTGTGCCAGAAGGACGTTGTCATCCCTTACAACCCAGCAGACGCTCTGCCGCCCGTCGCCGTGCCGGCGCATCTGCCTGCGAACAAGGCCGCCGCCGCGCGCATCCAGCAGGCTGAGTCGGCGCGCCGGGCGCAGGTCGCTCAACTGCAGGCGCAGGAAGACGCGCGCAGGCACGGCCAGGACATCTTCTATGATCAGCGCGACAACGACCGCAAGATTGTCGCCATCGATGCTCAGGGCGAAATCCCCTGCTCCAAGCAGGCCTACAAGCACGTCGATTACTGGGAGATCACCACAAACTTTCCCACCCTGGATGATCAACAGGCGCTTATGAACCACAACGCGCAGCAAGCGGATGAGCGGGCACGGGCGGCGCGCCGCGGCGGCGCGCAGAAAAATGCCCGCCGGCCCGTCTCCGGCTTCTACATTCAGGGCGATGAACATATCACGGGCTACGATGCTTCCAGGGAGCTGCTTGCCACCAGCCCCGGCAGAAGCTTCTTCATCGGCAGAAAGACTGATCAGCCCATCGCCGCCAGCTGGGCCGCCAACTTCGCACTCATCCACTACAAGTGCGACCAGCACGCACAGTGCGCCCTCACCCACTCCGGCACAGCCAATGTCATCTATGGCAGGTTGAACGACTGATTCTTCCCGACGCTCTATCGCGCAGTGCATCCTACCCTTCGGGAATGCGCAAGCAGCGGCAGGTCACTCCGCGTTATCAATCTGCGCCCGCTGCAGTTTGTCGGAGTAATCCACATACACGGCCTTCCAGGTCGTGAAGAACTCGATCGCGCCCAGCCCCTCGCGGTGTCCGTTCCCCGTCTGCTTTACGCCGCCAAACGGCAGATGCACCTCCGCGCCAATCGTCGGCGCGTTGATGTACGTAATCCCCGCCTCCAGATCGCGAATCGCCGCAAAGGCCCGGTTCACGTCCTTGGTGTACAGCGCCGTCGAAAGACCGTAGTCGATGGAGTTTGCGATCTCAAGCCCCTGCTCAAAGCTCTCGAATTCAATCAGGCTCACCACCGGGCCAAACACCTCTTCCCGCGCAATCCGCATCGTCGGCGTCACGCCGCCCAGCACCGTCGGCTCAAAGAACGTGCCTTTGCTGTATGCTCCCTCAGTCAACGCATGGCCGCCCGTAAGCAGCTTTGCTCCCTCGGCCAGCGCAATCTCCACATATTTCTTTGAGGTCTCAATTTGTCCCGCGTTCACCTGCGGACCCACTTCAACTGACTCGTCAAGTCCATTGCCAACCTTCAATGCCCTGGCCCGCGTCACAAATTCCGTCGTAAACTTCTCCGCAATTCCCTTCTGCAACAGAATGCGGCTGGTGGCCGTGCAGCGCTGCCCCGTCGTTCCGAACGCGCCCCAAAGCGCGCCGTCCAGCGCCAGATCAAGATTGGCGTCGTTGAGCACAATCTGCGCATTTTTGCCGCCCATCTCCAGCGAGACAGGCTTGAACGTAGCCGCGGCCCGCTGCCCCACCAGCGAACCCACTTCGCTGGACCCAGTAAAGCTGATCGCGCGCACATCCGGGTGCTCCAGCAGCGGCGTGCCGGTGGCCGAACCGCTGCCGCTCACCAGGTTCACCACCCCAGCAGGCAGCCCCGCATCCACCAGCGCCTGCACCAGGTTGTAGGTTGAAAGCGGCGTATCCGTCGCCGGCTTGATGACGCACGTATTCCCCGCCACCAGAGCGGGAAACAGCTTCCAGCTAGGAATCGCCATGGGGAAGTTCCACGGCGTAATCAGGCCCACCACCCCCAGCGGCATGCGCACGCTCATGGCAAACTTGTTTTGCAGCTCGCTCGGCGTCGTCACCCCAAAAAGCCGCCGCCCCTCACCCGCTACATAGAACGCTTCGTCAATCGCCTCCTGCACGTCGCCGCGCGTCTCCGCCAGCACCTTGCCCATCTCGCGGGTCATATCGCGGGCGTACTGCTCCTTGCGCTCCTGCAGCAGCAGTCCCGCGCGCACCAGAATCTCAGCCCGCTTCGGCGCAGGCACCAGACGCCACGTCGTGTAGGCCTTCTTCGCCGCAGCCACCGCCTGCGCTACATCTTCCGCGGACGAGGAGGGGAACGCACCAACAACATCCGCATGGTCTGCCGGGTTCAGGTTGAGGATGGTCTTGCCGCTCCTGGCCGGGAGCCACTGGCCGTCGATAAGATTGCGATACACGGGATAAGTCATATAAGCCTCGCAGAAGTGGATCAATACCCTTCGCGCGCGGAGCCGTCGCCCCTGCGGCGCAATCAATGAGTCTACCGCACGCCGGCATCTTTTCGCACGGTAGTCACTTCGCGGCGCAGGCAGCGAGGCCCCCGGTGGCCGTACAATGCATATTGAGGTACAGTAAGCTCTCCCATGTCATCGAACGGTTATCCTTCGCGCTCCTCGCGGTCGCATGGCCTGCGCTCACTCTTCAGCATGTTTTCGAGCGATCTGGCGATCGACCTAGGCACTGCCAACACCCTCGTCTTTGCCGCCGGCAAAGGCATCGTGGTCAATGAGCCGTCCATCGTCGCCATCAACAAGAACACCGGCGAAGTCGAGGCCGTTGGCAAGGAAGCCAAGGAGATGTTGGGCCGCACGCCTGGGAACATCGTGGCCATCAAGCCCATGAAAGACGGCGTCATCGCGGACTTCAAAGTCACCGAGAAGATGCTCAATTACTTCATCCACAAGGCGCACAACCGCAAGATGCTCGTGCATCCGCGCATTGTCATCGGCGTGCCCTCTGAGATTACGCAGGTGGAAAAGCGCGCCGTCGAGGACTCCGCCTATCGCGCCAAGGCCAGCGAGGTCTATCTCGTCGAACAGGCCATGGTCGCCGCCATCGGCGCAGGTCTGCCCATCACCGAACCGGGCGGCAACATGGTCGTCGACATCGGCGGCGGCACCACTGACATCGCCGTCATCTCGCTCTCCGGCATCGTCTACTCGCGCTCCGTGCGCATGGCCGGAAACCAGATGGACGAGGCCATCACCAACTACCTCAAGCGCAAATACAACCTGCTCATCGGCGAGCGCACCGCCGAGCAGATCAAGATGGAGGTCGGCTCCGCTTTCCCGCTCGACAAGCCGCTGACCATCGAAATCAAGGGCCGCAATTTGATCGAAGGCGTGCCCAAGACCATCACCATCGACGACAGCGAAATCCGCGAAGCGCTCAGCGAGTGCATCGCCGTGATCATGAATGCCATTCGCGTCGCCCTCGAACGCACCCCGCCCGAGCTCTCCGCGGACATCAGTGACCGCGGCATCGTGCTCACCGGCGGCGGCGCCCTCATCAAGAATCTCGACAAACGCATCCGCGAAGAAACCGGACTGCCCGTCTCCGTCGCGGACGATCCGCTCGCATCCGTCGTCCTCGGCACCGGCAAAATGCTCTCCGACTTCCGCCTGTTGCGCAAAATCAAGATTGACTAAGCGGCGGGATTGACGGGGCCGGTAAACAAATCTTTCCCCGCGCGCCCGGGCTTGGGCCCTGAGCTTTGCCATGGAACCGTTCTTCGTCCGTTATCGGAATCTTCTGGTGCTTCTGGCCCTGCTGGCGGTACAGGTCGTCGGCCTCGCCGTGCAGGTGCACCGTGCCGATTCCGGACGCATGAGCCTTGATCCACGCGACTCCGGCGGAGTGCGCCTCATCCGCCTCTGGGCTAGTGCATTCGTATCGCCCCCCGAGCGGCTCATTCATTCCTCAGGACTCGACCTGCTCGATCTCTGGCAGAACTATATTGACCTGCGTCATGTCCGTCAGCAGAACCAGGACCTGCAGAAAACCGTCGACCGCCTCCGCCTTGAACAAGCCGCGTTGCTTGAAGACGCACGCCAGGGCCAGCGCCTGCAGGCACTCCTGCACTTCCAGGAAACGTACCTCTACAAAACGCTCCCCGCACAGGTCATCGGCTCCAGCGGCACCACCCAGTCCCGCGTCCTCTACATCGACAAGGGCACAGTCGACGGCCTCCAGCACGACATGGCCGTCATCACCCCGGACGGCATCGTCGGCAAGGTGCGCGACGCCTTTTCCCACGCATCCCAGATCCTCGTCATCAACGACCAGACCAGCGGCGCAGGGGTCATCCTTGAAACCACGCGCATTCGCGGCATCCTGCGCGGCAACGCTCAGGGCCAGCCGCAGATCGTCGGCATTATCGCCGACAACCGCATCCAGCCCGGCGAGCGCGTCCTCACCGCCGGCGGCGACCAGATATTTCCCCGCGGCCTGCCCGTCGGCGTCGTCGACAAGGTGGTACGCGACCCTCAACGCGACGGCTTCATCAACGTCATCGTCAAACCCTATGCCAAGCTCGACCGCCTCGACGAAGTGCTCGTGATCACCTCCACCCAACCGCGCTTCTCGCCCGACCAGCAGCAGGACATGGCCGTGAGCCAGGCTCTCAAAGGCGCAGAGGTCCAGCAGGAGGAGGCCCAGAAAAAAGCTTCCGCGATCATGGCCGAGCGGTTGCCCGGCCTCATCGACCCCAACCTGCCCCCGGACCAGCAACCGCTCCATGACAGCACCCCGCCCGTACCCGTGGCCCACCCCCCGCAGCCCCTGCGCCCGGACCGCTTCACGCCGGGCACCGCGCCCGACCTGCAAAACAGCCAGCCCGGCGCGCCCGCGCAGTCTACACAGACGCCGCAGAGGAATCCATAACCATGCCCGTCCTCTCCGCCAATTCGCGCCGCGAACTCGATATTCACCGCTTCCCAGTTCTCGTCTATGCGCTTGTACCGCTCACGGCGGTGGTCCTGCAAGCCTGGCTGCCCCGCGTGCTCGGCCGCTTCGCCTGGTTCGATCTGCCTCTGCTCATCATCGTCTACTTCGCGCTCGGCAGACCCAGCCCCATTCAGGGAACGGTGATGGGCTTTGTCCTCGGCATCTTTCAGGATGCGCTCACGCAGCACGCCATCGGCATCAACGGCATCGCCAAAACCCTGGTTGGCTTTCTCGCATCCTCCTTCGGCGTGCGCATTGACGTGGAGAACCACACCATCCGGGTCCTGCTGGTGCTGTTCTTCTCCCTGCTTTCCAGCACACTCTATGTCTCTGTCTACCGCATCCTGCTGGGCCTCTCGCTGGACTGGAACTGGCTCGACGAGTTGCTCAAAGCCGCCGGAAACTCCATCCTTGCGCTGGCGCTCTTTCCCCTGCTTGACCGCTTCCGTATCCGGGATTGAGCGCGGATGCGCTCCCGGTTTTCACCGGATTGTTTTTCCCCGCGGTGCGCATCGAATGCCCAACCCGTATCGCGGTATCCTGAGAGTGCAGGCAAATGGCTTTTGACAGGTTCACACGCGGCGAAAAGCTCTCCAGCCTCAAGCTGACCGTAGTGCAATACGGCATCCTCGTGATGATGCTCGCGCTCGGTGCGGGGCTGTGGCGGCTCCAGGTGCTGGGCGCAGACAACTTCCGCGTCCTCGCCGAGCAGAATCGCATTCGCAAAGTCCCCATCCTCGCTCCCCGCGGCAAGCTCTTCGACCGCGAAAACCGCCTCATCGTCGACAACTATCCCTCCGTCTCCTGCTTCCTCGTCCGCGAACAGGGCCACAATGTGGACGCCGACCTGCCCCTGATCGCCCGCGGCCTCGGTCTCGACCTCGACCAGTTGCGCGCTACCCTGCGCCGCTACCGCAGCGCGCCCGGCTACCAGCCCATCCCCATCAAGCAGGAAGTGACGCCCGACGAGCAGGCCTTTATCGCCGCCCATGCCAGCGAACTGCCCGAGCTTGAAACCATTGACCAGGAACGCCGTCTCTATCCCCGCGACGGCTACGCTGCCCACCTCATCGGCTACGTCGGCGAAGTCAGTGAAGAGATGCTCAATGACCCGCGCTATGCCGCCTATGAGCCCGGCGACGTCGTCGGCAAAGCCGGCGTCGAAGAAAGCTACGACCAGCTTCTCCGCGGCCAGGACGGCTCCCGCGACGTCATCGTCGACAGCCGCGGCCGCGAGGTCGGCTACCTGCGCACCCAGCACGCCATCCCCGGCCAGGACCTCCGCCTCACCATCGACAACGACCTGCAGCGCGCCGCCGAACTCGCACTCGGCGACCGCCAGGGCGCCATCGTCGCCATGGACCCGCGCAACGGCGAGATACTCGCCATGGTCTCCCGGCCAAGCTTTGATCCCAATGACTTCGCTGTTCGCATCGACCGCACCGCCTGGAACAAACTCATCACCGACCCCGAACACCCGCTCTTGAACAAGGCCATCCAGGCGCAGCTCGCTCCAGGGTCCACCTTCAAGGTCCTCATGTCGGTCGCCGGCCTTGAAGAGGGCATCGCGCAAAACCTCCGCGTCGAATGCAATGGCGGGGCCAACTTCTACGGCCATTACTACCACTGCGATGAAAAGCACGGCCTGGTAGACATCCACAACGCCATCCCCATGTCGTGCGATACCTTCTACTACACCCTCGCTGACAAGCTTGGCATCGATCGCATCTCGCGCTATGCCACGGAATTCGGCTACGGCCAGAAGACCGGTATCGACCTGCCCGGCGAACAGGCTGGCCTTATGCCCTCCGCGCAGTGGGTGATGAAGAACTACCACCGCAAGTGGTACGCCGGCGAAACCATCTCTGTCGGTATCGGTCAGGGCGCCATCGAGGCCACGCCCCTGCAGCTCGCCCGCATCATCGGCGGCATCGCCTCAGACGGCCACCTGGTTCGTCCTCACACCGTTTTTCCTGACCAGCTTCCCGCCGACTTTCGCCACGCGCTGCTCGACACCTACCCCGGCTCCGGAAAGGTCGATATCCCCCTCGACCCCGATGCCTGGATGACCATCACCGACGGCATGGCCGAGGTTACCCAGCCCGGCCTTTACCACACCGCAGGCTCCGCGCATCTTGAAGGCATTGACCTCGCGGGCAAAACCGGCACCGCCCAGGTGATGAGCCACGAAGCGCTGGACCGCACCAGCAAGGGCCGCATCACCTATCCCAATGTCTGGTTCGTCGGGGTCACCCCGCGCCGCAATCCCGAGCTGGTCGTCACCGTCCTCTGGCAGAACGGCGAGTTCAGCTACTACCCCGCCCGCATCGGCGCCCAGGTTGTCGCCGCATATGTTGAAAAGCAGCGCCGCCTGGCCCATAATCTGCCCGCCGTCAAGGCCGCCACCGCGCCGGCTGCGCCTCCCAAACCCGCCGAGGTCGGCGCCATCTGGTCGCAGCCGGAGACCGGCAACGGTCAGCCGGTTGCGCGCATTCGCGCCGGCCATTTCTTCGTGAATCCGCCTGCGCCCGGCGGCGTACACGCCACAGCCGCCTCCGCACATGCTCCGCGCACGGCTTCCGCTCTGCCAGGGCGGCTCGCTCTCGCCCTGCCGCCACGGCAGATAAGGACTCCATGAATCCGGCGCGCCGCTTCCTCAGCTTCCGCGACTTCGACTGGGCTCTTTTGGCAATGGTGCTGGTGCTCTGCGCCCTGTCGATCTTTGAAATCTACTCCGCCACGCTGCACACCCGGTACACCGGCTTTCACACCAAACAGGTCTTCTGGATCGTCGGCGGTCTCTTCGGCATGTTCCTCTTTGCCAAAATCGACTACCACAAGCTCATCGACTTCGCCCCCTGGATATATGGCGTCTTTCTCTTCTTGCTCGGCATCGTTTTGATCCCCGGCATCGGCCACAAAGCCCTCGGCGCGCGCCGCTGGATCAAGCTCGGGCCGGTCCTCTTCCAGCCGTCCGAGTGGGTCAAGCTGGTGCTCATTCTCGCCGTAGCTCGCTATTTCGCCAATCTGGGCGGCCGTTCCCTCACCGGGCGCGACATCTTCAAGGCCTTCGTCCTGGTCGGCGTCCCCATGCTGCTCGTCCTCAAGCAGCCCGACCTCGGCACCACACTCACCTACGCGCCCATTCTCATGGCAGGCCTCTTCCTCGGCGGCATCAGCATCCGCCAGTCGATCATTCTTTTCACCGCGGGTCTGGTCCTCATCGCCGGAGCATGGACCAGTGGCAAAGTCCTCAAGCCCTACCAGAAGGCCCGTCTCACCAGCTTCATTAACCCCGACAACGACCCGCGCGGCAGCGGCTACCAGATTCGCCAGTCCCTCATCGCCGTCGGCTCCGGCGGCATCTGGGGCAAAGGCGCGGAAAAAGGCACCCAGACCCAGGGCGATTTTCTGCCCATCCCCCACGCCGACTTCATCTTCGCCGCCTTCAGTGAGGAACATGGCTTTGTCGGCGCGATTCTGGTCCTACTGTTATACTTCTCCATATTGATGCGTTTGATTCAAAACGCTCAAACAGCCGCCGACCTGCCCGGGGCCCTCCTTATTATGGGAATCGTGGCTGTATTGACCTTCCAGATCGCGGTCAATGTAGGCATGGTCATAGGGTTTATGCCCGTCACCGGAATCCCATTACCGTTAATGAGTTACGGCGGATCTTCGGTGTTGTTTACCTTCCTGGCGCTGGGTGTCGCGATGAACGTGCGCATGCGCCGGTTCGTAAACTAGGCGTCTCTGCCCGATAGGATGGGACGCTGGAGACACAAGTTCACCCCGCTTGCGATGCTCGGAGGGGTCCGAATCGCAAGAGGCATATTTTTGAAGTATTTACGCCGGCCAGGTCCCGATGGACCGCAAGGCCCGGCAGGATTGGGTTCATGAGCTCGCAAAGACGGGAAACCCGTTGGCAGCGTACATCTTGCACCGAGCGCGCGGAGGCGTGGAGCGGTTCGCCCCGCGTCACAGGCGCGCGCCAGGGCGGTGCAATCGCCAACGGTACAACGGCCCCGCCGGAGCCTCCGGCGAGCTGGGTCACAGACTCTTTGCACAAGGATCGCCCCATCGAACAGCTTGTCGGTCAGGACGACCGCTGCGGCACGCCGCCCTCTCGGGCCGGCAACCGCGCCGCCGTCGGAACACCAGCGAATCGCAGGTCATCCCTCCCGCACATTCCCATCCCTCCCGGTCTCGCGTCTTTCCATCCCGCCTCGCCGCAGGCCCCGGCAGCTTACAGCCGCCGGGCGGAAAGGTACGATGGCAAAGGAAATCTGTATCTCCTCTACGCCGCATGAGACGCGGCTCGCGATTCTTGAAGACGATCAACTCGCGGAAATCTACTACGAGCGCGAAAACGAGTACACGCTCGCAGGCTCCATATACAACGGCAGGGTCACGCGCGTACTGCCTGGCATGCAATCGGCTTTCGTCGATATTGGCCTGGAGCGCGACGCATTCCTCTATGTAACCGACTTCCTCGAACTGGAAGACCAGGAAGAGACCGACGAGCTCGAAAAGGCGGCCTCGACCGGCAGCACCCAGCCTCCCCGCGAGGTGCGCCCCGCTGGCGAGCGCGGCCAGCGCCAGCGTTCCGAACGCCGCGATCGACGTCCGGCTCCTGAAGCCGCCCCTGAAGCTGAAGAGACCGAATCCGAAACAACGGAACCGCAGCAAGCCACGCCGGGCCTCAATGAGGCGGCGCCGGACGCTGTCGATGAGCACGGCGCGCGCCGCTGGCGTGGTCGCCGACGCCGCCGCGGTGGCCGCGGCTCGTCCGGTCCCCAGGACGAAGGCTCAAAAGGCACAGTCGAACTCCAAGAGACGCAGCACGCGCAAGAAGGGGAGACTGAGCCCGCCGAAACCTACGAAATCCACGCCACCGCCGCGCCGCGCGCCGAGCGCACTCCTACGCCCTTTGTGCTGCCCGGCGAATCGCTCTCGAAATACGGCGGCACGCCGGCAGAAGAGACCTCCAGGCCCGCGGAGCCCGAGCCTCCCGCGCGTCCTGCCTCCACCTATCGCCCCGCCACACTCATGGAGGGTCCTCTCTCGTGGGACGGCAGCGGCCTGCTCCCCGGTGAGTCACTCGCGCGCCACCGCAGCCGCTCAATCGAGCCCGCAAACCGGGTGAATGGCGAACCGCAAGGCACCTTTGCCGACGCTCCCGGTGTGCAACCTGAGGCAGAGGCTCACCACCTGACTTCGGCCCCCGTCGAGCCTTCCGCGGAAGCACCGCAAGGCCAGCCCGCCGGACAATTCTTCGTCGAAGAGGAAATGACCGAGGAAACCACGGACGCTCCGCTTGAGACTTCCGGCCTCGAGGCATCGGCTGAGCCCGAGGACGACGGCGCCGAGCCCGATGCCTCTGCCTCCCATCATGTCGATCCGCTTCCGCCGAATGGCTTCCGCCTCTTCGGCCTCGGCGGCAAAAAGAAAAAGGATGAGCCGCAGGCCAAAGATACCGCTCCGGCAGTAAGCTCCGTTGCATCCGTCTCCGCATTCGCGCCCGGCAGCGGCCTGGTGGAAGAGGAAACCATCGAGGGAGCAGAGTACGACGTCGCGCAGCACCCGCGCCACAAGACCGACGAGCACGACCTCGACGAGTACGAGGAGGAGACACTCCAGACGCAAGTTCGCTCCGGCGAGATCGGCGAGATGCTCCAGGAAGCTCACCTCGACCACCGCATCCAGATGAACTTCGACTCCGTAAACGGGGAAGACGACGAAGACGAAGCATTCGAGGCCGAAGGAGAAGAGGGCGAGGAAGAGTCCGCCACAGCCGAGGGCCAGCCCGCCGGTGAAGGACAAGCCCCGCAGCGCCGCGATCGCGGAGGCCGTGGCCGCCGTGGACGAGGGCAACCGCCACCCCGACCAGGCGACCGCCGCGGCCCCTCGCGCCGCTCGGCACAGACAACGAATCTGCCTATCATCTCTGACCTGCTGAAGCCCGGCCAGGAGATTCTCGTTCAAATTGCCAAGGAGCCCATCGCCAAGAAGGGCGCACGGATCACCTCGCATATCGCCCTGCCTGGCCGCTTCCTGGTCTTCATGCCCACGGTCTCGCACGTCGGCGTCAGCCGCAAAATCGCCTCCGATGAAGAACGTCAGCGGCTGAAGAGGGTTCTCGTCAGCGAGCGCGGCGAGGCCTCGGGCGGCTTCATCGTCCGCACCGCCGCCGAGGGCGCCTCGGAAGAAGAGCTGCGCGCCGATCTCCGCTTCCTCATCCACCTGTGGAACGAGATCAAGCAGCGCTCCGAGTCCTCAAAGTCCCCCGCGCTCATCTATCACGATCTGTCGCTCATCGAGCGCATCCTCCGCGACCAGGTCAGCGCCAACTTCTCCTCCATCTGGGTCGACTCGCAGGAAGATTACGAGCGCATTGTCCGCTTCCTCAACCGCTTCTCGCCCACGCTGGTGCGCCGGGTCAAGCTTTACACCAAAGAGGTTCCACTCTTCGAACACTTCGGCATCCAGGATGAAATCTCCAAGGCCCTGCGCTCCAAGGTCTGGCTCAAGTCCGGCGGCTCCATCGTCATTAACCAGACTGAAGCCCTGGTCGCCATCGACATCAACACCGGCAAATACGTCGGCAAGACCGCACGCCTTGAAGACACCATCGTCAAGACCAACCTCGATGCCATCCCGGAGATTGTCCGCCAGATTCGCCTCCGCGACCTTGGCGGCATCATCATCATCGACTTCATCGACATGGACGAGCGCAAGAACCGCTTCAAAGTGATGGCCGCTCTTGAAGAGGCGCTCAAGAATGACCGCGCTCCAACTAAAGTCCTGCAATTCAATGACTTCGGCCTAGTCGCCATCACCCGCAAACGCGTCAAGCAGTCGCTGGAACGCACCCTGAGCGTACCCTGCCCCACCTGCCAGGCCACAGGCATGGTCAAGAGCCCCGCCACCGTGTGCAATGAGATTTACACCGAGTTGCGCAAGATGCGGAAGCACTTCGAGAGCGCCGACGTACTGCTGCGCGTGAATCCCGAAACCGTCAAAGTGCTCAAATCCAACAACGCCCGCTGGCTCACCGAATTCGAGGAACTGGTCGGCAAGAATATCCTGGTCAAGAGCGATCCGGCTCTACACCCTGAGCAGTTCGATATTCAGGGCTGAGCCTCACCTGCCCGCAAAGCGGGCCGAAAACCACGCAGGCCGGAGCCCGTCTCCGGCCTGTTGCATTCTTTATGCCGCGCAACCTCTTACCTTCGATTGCTCTTTCTGCTCCGCTCCGCGCAACCTCCTGGTCCAATCCCGTGTCTAAGTGTGCATAATCGAAGCTGCGTAAGGGTTGCGCAGGTAAGGAAAATCCGACCCACGAGGTACAGACATGTCATCGCCAAGTTCGATGTCGCTGTTCAGGTATGTTCTTCCCATTTCAGCCGCGGTAATTTTCTCCGCAGTCTCTGCGAGTGCCCAGTTCTCAACTTCATCCGCATCTTCCAGCGCGCCGGCGGTCGCGGCTTCTGAATCCAGTTCCGCCGCCCCCACTCTTGTCGCTATGAACGAAGCTGCTGGGCTGCCCGCGGCGCCTGAGCCTGCTGCGGCTGCGCCCGCTGCAGGAGCCGCCCAAAGCGGCGGCTACGGCGGCAGCCACGGCTATCACGAACACAGCCTGTGGAGCAGTCTCGTCTTTGAAGCGGGCGGCGGCTTCAACGGTCCCATCGGCAGTGCCAACAACTTCATCACCTGGGGCGGCAACCTCAATCTCGGCGCAGGCTATCGCTTCAACCCAAAATTCAGCGCGTTGCTTGAGTACCAGTTCATCGACGACAAGTTGCCCGGCAAGTTGATCGCTGAAACCGGCGCCACCGGCGGCAACGCCCACATCTGGTCCTTCACGCTGGCTCCCGTCTATGAGTTCTTCCCCAAGAGCTCCAACGATGTGTACGCCACCGGCGGCTACGGCTTCTACCGGAAAGTCACAAACTTCACCAACCCCGCGCCTGCGCAGTATTGCAGTTATTTTTATTGCGGCGTCACCTATGTCAACCAGGTGGCAGGCCACTTCTCCAGCAACCAGGGCGGCTGGAACATCGGCGGCGGGTATGAGCACAGGCTCGGCGGCATGTATGGCGAGAGCCGCGTCAAGCTCTTTGCTGAAGTCCGCTACCTGGATGTCCTGACCCCATCGGTCACCACCCAGCCAAACGGTTTGAACACGGTGTCTGTCAACTCCGGAACCCACTTGCTTCCTGTAACTTTTGGCGTTCGCTGGTAGCGGTTTTTTCCCTGCCAGATCGGCCCCCCACGCGTGCGCTCCATTTGATCGCCGCCGGGGGCCTTCCCATTTGCGGCGGTTACAGGATGCCCAGAACCCGCAGCCGCACCAGTCCGCCTGCCAGCACGCCCAGCGGCGCGATGGCCACCTGGGCAAGCTGGTACCAGACCGGCTGCTTTCCGTGCGCCTGCAACGCGCTTAACGCTGCCAGCGCCAGCAGAATCAATCCCAGCGCCAGCACATGGATAAGTGGATTGGCCGCGGCGACCCACGCCGCTACATACCCGCCCGCGGCACCTGCCAGAAACGACGCGCCCAGATTCACCAGCGTGTAGCTGAACCCCGGCCGCGCTTCCACCGCCGCAAGGCTCGGCGCCACGCTCTGCAACATGCCGCGCAGCGCCAGCACCAGCAGCATGGCCGCCCCGAAGCCTGCCGCCAGCGCCAAGAATGCGTGCAGCATCACCACGGCTTGTACTCCGACTCGGTCGGCGTGCCCACTTCGCCGCGCCCAATGCGCGCTAAAAACTCCCGTGCCAGCCGGGGCTCGCCGGGATGGCTCTCTCCGTGAATCGTGCATAGGTCGAGGAACTCGTCGCACAGTGCATTCGGCTCTTCCGTCTGATGCGAAATCGCCTGCAGCGCGATGGCCAGCTCGCGCAGCCGCGCCGCCTCCGGCCACGCGTGACTCTCATCCTCCAGAGAAACGTCAGAGAACAGCCCGCGCCGTCCCCGTCCGCACTCCGCCAGACAGGCCAGCAGTTGTTCGGCAAAGACGCGGCTCAGCGTCTCCAGTTGTTCAGAGCCCATTCCCTCGTGCGAGTCCATGCGATTCCCCGCTCACTTCCCCCGCATTGCCGCTTCCACATCCTCGGCGGTGTGCGGCAGCGCGGCGTCAAGGTCGATCAACTTGCCATCGGCGCCCACCAGAAAGTCGCATTCAATCCGCACGCCGATCTTCTCCTCGGGAATGTAGACACCCGGTTCGATCGTGAAGACCATCCCCGGCTTCAGCACCGCCGGATAGTTCGCCGGATCGTGCACATCGATGCCCACCATGTGCCCCAGCCCGTGCAGCCAGTACTTGCCCAGCGGCTGCCCGTGCAGGTCTTTGCCATGCGTGTTCACATAGTTGTATGCAGCCGTGTCCAGCGAGTTGGGATCTTTGCGGTAGTAGTCGTTGATCGTCGATTTGCCCGCGACAAACGCGTCCATCGCCGCCTGCTGCGCGCCCAGCACGATGTCATAAATCTCCCGCTGTCGCGCAGTGAAGTGGCCATTCGCCGGAACGGTCCGCGTAATGTCCGACGCATACATCGAGAACTCGCACGCCGCATCCACCACCACAACGTCGCCATCCTCAATCGTGCGCGAGTTGGCCGAGTAATGCAGCGTCGTCGAGTTGATCCCCGAGCCAACAATCGGCGCATACGCCTGCCGCTCACAGCCCTGCTCCATCCACACCGCCGTCATCTCCCCGGCAACGGCCCGCTCCGTCACTCCGGGCTTCACGACGCGAAACATCGCGCGCTGCGCGGCGATGGATGCAGCCGTCGCTTTCTCAATCAAGTCAACCTCGCCGGCGTCCTTCACCTCGCGCAGCGGCATCGTCAAGGTCGTCACGTCATGCGCGGTTGGCGACTGGTCCTCGCCCAGCGTGGCCGCGGTGAAACCAATCACCGCGCGCGCCTGCGCGGAAGCCGGCTGGGTCCACAGGTTGAATGCCAGCTTGCGGTCCGCGTCGATCATGTGGTTCAGATCCGTGGCCAGCGCCGTCATCGGCTCCACCGCGTCCACGCCCGTCGCCGCTGTCACGCCCGGCGAATCCGCATCGAGCTTGGGCCCTGTATAGGTCTCTGCGCGCAGGTTGCGCGTAGGCAGAAAGAGAATCTCCCGGTAGCCGCGTTCCGTTCCGTTCGCGCCCTCCACCAGCAGAGCCGCGCCCGGCTCATTCCATCCCGTCAGGTAGTAGAAATCCTCATCCTGCCGATAGGGCATGAAGTCCAGCACCGGCTCTGCGGCTGCAAACAGAATCGCCACGCCGCCCTTCAGTTCCCCGGCCAGAGCCACGCGCCGCGCGTGATACACGCTCGCCGGCTGCTTCGTCAGTGCCTGCCCCATGCAGGCCACAGTTGCCGCGGCCAACGCCAGGACTGCTGTCCATCGCCTCGTACTCACCATCCCCATTACCCCTCCCGCGCGACCCGGATCATCGCCGCAAGGCTGCGCTCCACATCCTCTTCCGTCGTCACCCAAGACGACACGCTGATCCGCATCGCAGTGCGCCCCTGCCACACCGTCGATCCGCACCAGCATGTGCCGTCCTGCTGGATCCTGGCAATCGTCCGCAGGGTCTTTTCCTTCGAGCCGAATGACACGAGAACCTGGTTGATCGCAACCTCATTCAGAATTTGAAAACCCGCTGCATGCAATGCCTCGGCAAACCGCCGCGCATGAGCGCAGGTCCGCTCCACAAGCTGCGCCATGCCCTGCCGGCCCAGTGACCGCAACCCTGCCCAGAGCTCTACGCCCCGCGCACGCCGCGAAAACTCCGGCGTATAGTCCGCCGGCTCGCGCTGCCGGCCCATCACCAGATAGGGCGCGTCAATGGACATCGCCGCCCGCAGCTCAGCCGGCTCGCGCACCAGCGCAACTCCACAGTCATAGCCGATGTTGGGCCACTTGTGCCCATCCGTCGCCCAGGAGTCGGCCAGTTCAAATCCCTGCACCAGATGTCGATACTGTGGCGAAGCCGCAGCCCACAGTCCGAAGGCTCCATCCACGTGAACCCAGGCTCCCGCCCCCCGCGCCACGGGCACAATCGCTGCCGCCGGGTCAAACCCGCCGGTATTCACATTGCCTGCCTGCAAACACAGGATCGTCCGCTCATCCATCCGCGGCAGCGCATCGGCGCGCATCCTTCCCTGGCCGTCCACCGGCACGCGCACCACGCGGCTGCGGCCCATGCCCAGCAGGCCCAGCGCCTTCATCAACGAGGGATGCGCCTCTTCGCCCACCACCACGCGCAACTCCGGCGCACCCATCAGGCCGTCGTTCTCCACATCCCAGCCCATCCGCGTATACAGCGCGTGGCGGGCCGCCGCCAGAGCGGTAAAGTTGGCCATGGTGGCGCCGGTCACCACCGCGCCGCCTGTGCCCTGCGGCAGACCCAGCATCTGCCGGGTCCATTCCAGCGCCGTCTCCTCCAGCGCCGCGGCCACTGGCGATTGCACCTGGAAAGATGCATTCTGGTCCCACGCCGTCACCAGCCACGCCGCACCCATCGCCGCCGGCAGGCAGCCGCCGTTCACAAATCCGAAGTAGCGGCCATTATTCTTTGCCACCGTGGCCGGAGACCCCAGCGTATCCAGCTCTTCCAGAACCGCTTCCGGGGCCTCGGGCCACTCCGGCAATGCGCCGCACATCTGCTCCAGTTGCGCCACGGCTGCCGCATCGGGCCTCACCGCACGCTCTTCAATCTCTTTGAGATAGCGCAGCGCATCTCCGAGCGCCTGCCGCAGAACGGGCTCGTAAGGGTCAAAGGAAGTTTGGGTCAAAATCGACACAGGAGAAATCCCGGAAGACATGGCTGAGTGTAGCATTGCCATTGAATTTCCCGCCGTTTCGACGTATTCTAAAAGTGCAGACGAGTTTGTCCGCCTGAGGTGCCGTGAGCACGCCGGCTGGCGGAGAGATGAGTGGGCTTATAGCCCACTTTTTATTTGGGCTCAATTTTCCCGCTTGACCATGGACTAAGTGCCTTGGATTCAAGCGGCAAGGAACAATCGCGGTGAAGCTGGACGCAATCCGATCGGCAGCTGAACGCGTCGCCGCCTCGCACGGGCTCGACGTGGTGGACATCGAGTTCGCAGGCCCTGCAAAGGATCGCACCCTGTGCGTCTTTCTGGAGAAAAACGCCGAGGGCCGCGCCAAACTGAAGGCCGCAATCGAGGCAGGGGCCGAGCGCGAAGACCTTCCCGAACGGCTGCGTGAGGGCAAGCTGAGCATCGAGCAGCTTTCCGGCGTCACGCACGAAGATTGCGCCGCCTTCAGCCGCGACTTTGGTGTGCTGCTGGATGTGGAAGGCATGGTACCCGGCGACGAATATACGCTGGAGGCCAGCTCACCCGGTCTGGATCGCAAGTTGACCCGGCCCGAGGATTTTCAACGATTTGCCGGATGCCTGGTGAAGGTGCAGACCTTCGAGCCGATCCGCAACAACCGTCACTGGCAAGGCCGGCTGGCAGCAGGCGCGGGCGCGGAGATCTCGCTCGACCTCTCAGCCCTCCACCAGAACAGCAAGAGCCGCAAGACGGGCGTCAGCACGGTAGAAATTGCGCTAGGCAACATCGAAAAGGCGCAGCTGATTCCCGAGATTTAACCGGTGCCGGCAGGCGGGCCAGATGCCCGCACAGCCGGCCACCCAACACGTCAACCGGCAGAGACTGCCCGCCAGCCTCCGCCGCTGGCGTTTAAAACCCGAGAGAGCAAGTACCGTTATGGCCAGCGCTTTATATCAGAGCATCGAACTCCTCAGCCGCGAGAAGGGCATTGAGCCCGCGATCGTTGTCGGAGCCGTGGAAGAGGCTATCGCCCTGGCCACGCGCAAGTTCTACAAAACCCAGGAAAACATGCGCGGGGAACTGAACAAGGACACCGGCGAGATCACCGCCTATGTCTTCAAAACCGTTGTGGCCGATGAAAGCGAGATCGAAGACCCAGTCAACCAGATCACCCTCGCAGAGGCCAGCGAACTGGCTCCCGGCGTCGAGGTTGGCAGTGAGATTCGTCTCTATCGCGACACCAGCCCGCTCGGCCGCATCGCCGCACAACTGGCCAAGCAGGTTATCTTCCAGAAGGTCCGCGAGGCGGAGCGCGACACCGTCTTCCAGGAGTACGCGCACCGCGAAAAGGAAGTCCTCAACGCCACCGTGAAACGCATCGAGGGTCAGGACGTGATCTACGACCTGGGCAAGGCTGAAGCCCGCTGCCCCAAGCGCGAGCAGTCGCGCCTCGAACAGTTCTCCATCGGCGAGCGCGTCCGTGTTGTGCTGCTCAAGGTGGACCGTGCGGCCAAGGGCCCGCAGGTCATCGTCTCCCGCGCCGCGCCCGAACTGGTGTCGAATCTCTTCCAGTCGGAAGTGCCGGAAATCTACGACAACACCGTCGCCATCCGCGCCATTGCACGCGAGGCGGGTGAGCGCACCAAGATTGCCGTCCAGAGCCGCGACAAGGACGTTGACCCGGTGGGTGCCTGCGTCGGAATGAAGGGGATGCGCGTGCAGTCCATCATTCGCGAGTTGCGCGGCGAAAAGATCGACATCATCGAGTTCTCGGATGAGATCACTACCTTTGCTGAGAAGGCGCTGCAGCCAGCCAAGGTCAGCCGCGTCTCCATCAGCGACCTCAGTGAAAAGCAGCTTGAAGTCATTGTGGACGACACCCAGCTCTCGCTCGCCATCGGCAAAAAAGGCCAGAACGTGCGCCTGGCCGCCAAGCTGCTGGGCTGGAAGATCGACATCAAGAGCGAAGAAGAAAAGCGCCAGGAGGTCGAAGAGCAGATGCAGGCCATGTCTGGCGGCCCCACCACGCCCATCGAGCAGGTGACTGAGCTGGGCGAGGGCATCATCCAGAAGCTTGTCGCCGCGGGCATCACCACCGTCGAGGGACTGGCCGACATGACTCCCGAGCAGCTTGAAGAGATCCCGGGCATCGGCGAAAAGACCCTGGAAAAGATCAGCGTCGCCGTACGCCATTACTTCGGACACTTTGAAGAAGGCGAAGAAGGGCACGTACCGGAAGAGGCCGCCGAGGCGCAGCCTGGCGAGGCTGAGGTGCAGAGCGCGCCAGCCGTTCTGGCGGATGCAGAGGCCGAAGCCGAGAACGCCGCCGTGGTTCTGGAAGAAGCCGAAAGCGTACAGGCAGCCACGGCGGACACCGATCTCCCCACAGCGATGGAAACAGCAATTGAAAATGCGCCGAGCGCCGATGAGGCCTCGGAACAGAATCACGCAGAGATTGAAGCGCAGGACGAGCAGGCGGCCGAGGAAGAGGGCGCGTAAGATGCGCCCCGCTTCTAAGAGCCATTCAGGCAATAATTGTAGTGTGAAACGCAGCCACTGCCATGGGGTAGCTATGAGCGACTAAGGGCTTTGGGATGCATCTTTCGAAAAGAGGCGGATGAGTAAGGTTCGAATCAACGATCTCGCGCGCGAGATGGAAGTCAAGAGCAAACAGATTCTTGACGTCCTCGCAGAGCTGGGCCTGGGCGCCGGCAAGACCCACTCCAGTTCCATCGAAGACCACGAAGCCGAGAAGGTACGCGCACAATTCGAGCGTGGGCGCGCCTCCACGTCGGGCGCGTCCCGCGCAGCGCAAGGCATAATCGCACCCAAGATCGATCTCTCCCACGTCTCCAAGCCCGGCGACGTGATGAAGGCCATCCTGGCGAAAAAGCAGGAGGCGGAAGCAGACGCGCGCAGGAGGCCTGCGCCCGTCCGGCCCGCTGCTCCACCGGATGCGCCCAAGGTAAGCGCCAAGCAGCCCCCGGTGGTTGCCGCCGTGCCTGCTGTCCCTGAGCCGGCAAAGCCCGAACCGCGCAGGATCGTCCCCGCGGCTCGCCCTGCGCCGCCCATCATCCCGGCTCCTCATACGCCGCCGGCCATCGCGAGTCGTCCGCCTGCAGGCCCCGTGGTCGCCAAGGCGCCCGCCGGAGTTCCTCCTGCCGCGCGCCCCGCTGTAGCCGTCATTCCACCGGCAGCCGCCGTCGTCGTCAAGCCGCCGCGCGAAGTCTCCGCCGCAACGGCGGACCAGGCTCCGGCAACCGCCCGGCCCGCGGCGCATGTCCCCGTGCCAGCCGCGCCGGTCCATGCCCCCGTGGTCTCTGTCTCCGCGTCCGCCGCGGTCCCCGTTGCCGAGCCGGTTGTGCCCGCCGTCGAGGAGAAGCCGGCTCCGACGCCCAGCCCTGCCGAGACCGTCTCCGTAGCTGCATCCAGTGAACCTGCAGCCGCTGAGCCTATCGTTGTGTCCCCCGAACCGTCCGAGCCTGTCGTCCCCGCGCCTCCTGTCCGCCGCATTGTCATGCCGCAGACCGGCCCGCGCCCGGTTTACAAAGCTCCGCCGGTTGTTCCCGGTGCGGTTCCGCCAGGTGCGCAGCCCACCGGCCTGCAGCGCGGCAGACCCATCTTCGATCGCCGTCCTTCCGGCGCTCCGGCTGGCCCAGGCGGATATCCGCAGCGCCCGCCCAGTGGGGCTCCCGGGCAGTTTCCCGGTGGCCCGCGCCCCAAGCACCCCACGCGCGTCACGCCCGGCGGATACGCCGGCCCCGGCGGTCCGGGCGCTCCAGGCGGCCGTCCCGGCTTTGGCGCACGGCCCGGCTTCGGAGCTCCGCGCCCCGGCGGCTTTGGAGGTCCCCGTCCGGGGGGCTTTGCTCCCGGCGGCGCACCGCCCGCGGGCGAGGCGCCGCGTCCCCAGCGCGCTCCCTCAAGAGGTCGCGGTGGTCGCCCGCAGTATCCCAAGACCAAAGAAGGCCCGATGAAGGGCTTTGTGCCGCCGCCACGTTTTGGCGGAGCCACACAGTTCAGCACCGAGCCGCTGCCCATCACCCGCGAGATCACCGTTACCGAGGGCATCAGCGTTAAGGATCTGGCCGAAAAGCTCGGCATCCGCGCCAAGGATCTCATCGCGGTGCTGCTCATGCGCGGCGTCTTCGTCACCGTCAACCAGTCCCTCGACGCTGAGATGGTCAAAGACGTCGCCGCGAAGTTCGGCGCCGGTGCGACCGTCATCAGCTATGAGGAGGAGATCGCAAACCAGTCGATCGAGCAGGTTCTCGAAGCCGAAAATACGGGCGAACTCGAGGTTCCCCGGTCGCCCGTGGTCACCGTCATGGGTCACGTCGATCATGGCAAGACTTCGCTGCTCGACGCGATCCGCGAGACGGATGTTGCCGCAGGCGAAGCCGGCGGCATCACCCAGCACATTGGCGCCTACAAGGTGAAGTTCGCCAAGGAAGGCTCCCCCGCATCCGGGCGCGAGATCGTCTTCCTCGATACGCCGGGCCACGAAGCCTTTACCCGCATGAGAGCCCGCGGCGCCAAGGTCACCGACATTGTCGTGATCGTCGTCGCAGCAGACGACGGCGTCATGCCGCAGACCCTCGAAGCCATCGACCACGCCAAGGCCGCGGAAGTGCCCATCATCGTGGCCGTCAATAAGATCGACAAACCGGAAGCGAATCCAGATCGCGTAAAGAAGCAGCTCGCCGATCGTGGTCTCATCCCTGAAGAATGGGCGGGAGGCGGCGAAAGCTCCACCGTCTTCGTCGAAGTCTCCGCCAAGAAGCGCCTCAATCTCGATCTGCTGCTCGAGATGATCTGCCTCGTCAGCGACATCAAGGCGCCCAAGGCCACCCCCGGTCGCAAGGCCGTCGGCTCCGTGCTTGAAGCCAAGCTCGACCGCGGTCGCGGCGCCGTCGCCACGGTCCTGGTTCAGGATGGTACCCTGCGCTTGAACGACAGCTACATCGTCGGCAACACCTTCGGCAAGGTGCGCGCCATGTTCGATGACCGCGGACGCGCCATTGAAGAAGCCGGCCCCTCTACTCCCGTGGAAGTTCTGGGTCTTGAGGCCATGCCCGACTCCGGCGACACGTTCCTCGTCGTCGCGGATCGCGACAAGGCCAAGGGCATCGCGCAGTATCGCAAGATGAAGGAGCGCGAGGCTCAGCTCGCCAAGAGCTCCCGCGTCTCTCTCGAAGGACTTGCCGAGCAGATCCGCCAGGCCGGCGTCAAAGACCTTGCCCTCATCATCAAGGGCGACGTCACCGGCTCGGTCGAAGTGCTGGCCGACTCGCTCATCAAGATGTCCACAGAGAAGGTGCGCGTCAAGGTCATCCACTCCGGCGTCGGCTCCATCACGGAGAGCGACGTTCTTCTTGCCACCGCCTCCAACGCCATCATCATCGGCTTCAACGTGCGCCCCGAGCGCAAGGCCGCCGAGCTGGCGCAGCAGGAGGATGTCGAAATCCGCCTGCACTCCATCATCTACGAGTTGCAGGACGAGATGCGGCTGGCCATGATGGGCCTGCTCGAACCCACGTTCAAGGAGAACTACGTGGGCCGCGCCGAAGTGCTCAACATCTTCAAGATCCCCAAGGTCGGCACCATCGCCGGCTGTCGCGTGCTGGATGGCGTCATCCGCCGCGATGCGGAGATCAAGGTGATGCGCGGCGACGAACAGGTCTTCAAAGGCAAGATCGGCTCGCTCAAGCGATTCAAGGACGACGCCCGCGAAGTCACCAACGGCATGGAGTGCGGCATCGGCATCAACGGCTACAGCGACCTGAAGGAAGGCGACCTCATCGAAGCCTTCTCGACCGAAAAGATGGCAGCCGACCTTGGCGCGCTCACGTCAGCCAAGGCATAACAGCGCTAAGGGTTCCAACCCTCGGCCCGTGGCAGATTTCTGCCGCGGGCCGTTTTCTTTCCCCGGAAAAATGAACACATCGGAATCCTTTGCCGTCTTAGCGGGTAGAAAGAAGACGAGCGCGCAGCCGGCCTTTGCGCCATCCGGCTATCGCAAGGAGAACGCACAAGCGTGACCACCGATTCAGACGCGGAGTTCACGGCTCTCGTACTGCGTCAGGCACGCTTCGTCTTTCAGGTCGCGTATGCGGTCCTGCTCAGTGCGCATGAAGCGGAGGATGCGGTGCAGGAAACGTTCCTGAAGCTCTATCGCAATGGGGGCTGGCAGCGTGCCAAGAATGAGCGGGCATTCCTGGCTCGAACAGCCTGGCGCGTCGCGCTGGATCTGCGCCCGCGCGGTCCACGGTCTCTCGCAATGCTCGACTCGCTCGACTGCGCCGACGCCATCCCGACTCCGGAGCCAGGCCCAGAAAAGATCCTGCTCTCGGCGGGCCAGCACGCGCGGGTTCACTCCGCGTTGAACACACTGCCGGAGGAACTGCGCTTGCCGTTGCTGCTCTCGTCTTTCGAGGAACTCAATTCCCGCGAGATTGGTTCCGCGCTCGGCATTCCCGAGGGCACGGTGCGCACGCGCCTGCAACGCGCCCGCAGTCTGCTGCGCGAAAAACTTGCACGGCTCCAGGTCCGCGCCCAGGAGGTCCGTCATGGCTGAACGCGACGATTTTGATCGGATGCTCGATGCCGCTCTGGCCACCTATGCCAATCCTGATTCCGGCCTCGAAGAGCGCATCCTCGCGCGTGTCGAGGGAAGCGAGCCAGTCCGTTCGCATCGCCCGCCGTGGTTGTGGGCAGGCGGATTCGCAGTGATTGTTGCGGCCTTCCTCTTCTTCGTACCTGCATTCTGGCATCGTTCGCCGGCACCGCAGGCAGGACCCGGAGCGCGCACCTTGATCGCGACGTTGCCGCCGGCCCGCAGTGGCAACACTGCACCGGCACGCCCAGCATCTCACCCGCATCGAGTTGCCACGCCCCATCCAGTTCCCCGGCCCGCCGCCTTGCCCAAGCTCAGTGTCTTCCCCGCTCCGGCGCCGCTCAGTCCCGCAGAACAGGCACTGGTGCGAGTCGTCGCACAGTCCACAGAGGATCAACGCCGTGCGCTGCTTGCGGCACAGCAAGAGCCTGATACGCCCATCCGCATCTCCGCCATCTCGATTCCACCCATCTCACCGCCCGCCGAGGGCCAGGAGTAATCCACCATGCGCAAGTTCGTTCCGCTCACTCTTCTCTTCGTCTCGCTCCTTGTGTGGCCGGGCCTCGCCAACACGCAAGACGTCGCCAAACTCGCCGAATCAACCCAAGCCGCACTGCCTGTGCACTACTACCACCTCGTCTTCCTCGTGCAGGAGCTCGACGGAACGGACAAGCCCCTCAACAGCCGCACGTATAGCACCAGCGTCAGCACAGACCGTGTTTTCAGAGGTTCTATCCGTACCGGCTCGCGCATCCCCATCGCCACAGGCGCGTATGAGACCGGGAAGGACCAGCCGCTCACCAACGTCCAGTTTCAATACATGGATGTCGGGGTCAACTTCGACTTCGCGCATGCGGCGGAGGTGGGCCACACTCTTGCCTTCGAACTTTCCGCTGAAATCAGCAGCATCGCGGATTCGCTGGACGCGAGAATCCATCAAACCATCATCCGTCAGAACCGCTGGTACGCACCGGTGCTTGTGCCCCTCGGCAAGCCTACCGTCGTCTTCAAGTCCGACTCGCTCGACAGCAAGGGCAGCCTGCAGGTCACCGTCACAGCCACACCGCTGGAGTAGAAGCCCGGCTGCGATCCCCTATCCGGCCCGTTCCCACGCTCGAACGGGCCCGCTGTTTGCCTGCCAGCGGACTTATCCGCAACGGTCAACCTCAATAACGGGGTCAGACCTCTCTTTCGTCATCCTCTCTTCTACAAATGTCTTGACATCTATTCCAATTGATTTGTATAAATCTTCGCTGTAGTGGTCTGACCATTTCTTTTTTATCAAAAAAACAGGTGATACCTTAGGAGGCTGCACATGCTTATCCGCCGCCTGGCCAATTCGCTCGGCACATCCACGATCCTCATCCTGCTCGCATCCACTCTATCCGCCCAGACGCTGGCCACCGGAGACGCTCGCAAGCTCATCCCTGAGCCACAGTATCCGATGGTTTGCACGGCCCTGCAGGCTCAGTTCAGCTCCACCCAGCGCGCCACGCCGCCTGCTTCGGACGACACCACCCGCCTCGCCTCCGCGCTCTCCTCCTGCTCAGGCTCGGGCAAGGCCGTTCTGCTCCTCGCCAGCGGATCGAACGACGCCTTTTATTCCGGCAAGCTCTCGCTCAACGGCGAAGCGCTCATCGTCGCGCGCGGTGTCACGCTCTTCGGCAACAACACCTACGGCAGCTCTGGCGAGTTGATCTCCGTCTCCGGCAACAACCCCTCCATCTTCGGCCCCGGCGTCATCGACGGCCGTGGCGATCTGATCAGCGGCACGCCCCGGCTCATCAACTCCAAGAATGCCGTTGGCCTCACCGTCTACAACGTCACCCTGCGGCACGCGGCGAAGATGCACCTGTACGTGGAGGGCGGCAGCAACTTCACAGCACTCCGCGTGCACATCGAAACGCCGGCCAACACAAAGAACACCGACGGCATCGACATCGACAGCCTCACCAACGCAACCGTTGCATTCTCTTCCATCGAAGATGGCGACGACGGCGTGGCCATCAAGACCAACTCAGGGCCAGCCTCCAACATCACCATCCGCGACAACCGCTTCTACGGCACCCACGGCATCTCCATCGGCAGCCAGACGATGCGCGGGGTCACCAACGTGCTCTTTGAAGACAACATGCTCTTCGGCACGGATAAATTCGGCAACGTCTCCACAGACAACAACGGCATCAACATCAAGTCCGATTACGACTGCGGCGGCCTGGTCAAGCAGGTCACCTATCGCCAGACTCACCTCACGGGCATCAAGCATCTGCTCATCTTCAACACGTCTTACGGAAGCTGCTCGGGGACCAAGGGAATCCCGGTCTACCAGGACATCGTGGTGGACGGCGTCTACGCGCGCGATTCGCAGTCAGGCGCCTACTCCGAATTCGAGGGCTACAACGCCGCGAATCCGCTTGAGCTGTACCTCGCCCACGTCTATCTGGATGTCAACAACCAGCAGAGCAGTCAATATGCCAATGTCGGGCTCGACGATTCCACCATCACTCCGGCGGGCACCGGCGTGACGGCGTTCCCGTTCAACCTGCATCACGATGAGTAACAAGAGGTCTCTGACTGGACTCGTCCGGGCACTGGCCTGATCCGGAGAGTCGTTTCGCACAAGCGCCTTGCGCCCTGGCAACCTCCACGATGGAACCGGAGGTGTCGGGGCGTTCTTTTGTCTCAGCGGCTGATGCGCGCTTCAGAACTGCCACACCAGCCCCGTCGAGAGCCGGCCGAAGTTCATCGGCAGGTTGGTATTGTAGACAGGAATCAGGGTCGCGAGGCTTTGGATGAGCTGGAAGTATGAGTACTGATAGCCGCCATCCACGCGCCACGCAAACCGCCGCGAGATCGGGGTATCCACTCCGCCGCCCATGAAAGCGGCAAAGGATGCCGTCTGGCCCGGCGTCTGGTTCGCGCCCCAGAAGCGGTTCAGCCCGCCGTCGCCGCCCAGCCCCTCGACATACAGAGTCTCGCGCCCGAATTGGTGGCTGTACTCCGCGCCGCCCATAATGAAGTACGCATGCTGAGGCGCATTCAGATTCGTCCCGCGATAGCCCGTCGTATCCACCTTGAAGCGCAGCCCGTGCCACGCCGGAAATGCAAGCGAGAAATCCCAGCCATTCAGCGGCTGATGCGACCCCTGCACACCGTTAAAAGAGTTGGACAGAAAACTGTATCCGGCAAAGAGCCGGTAGCGCGCGGGAGCTTCCTTCGGTGTTTGTGCGCAAAGCGGAAATCCCAGGGACAAGAGCGCAAGCAGGGAACAGAGGCGGTTCAACATTGCGGTGCTGAAGCTCCTTCGCACAAGTGGAATCGCTCTTGCTCAAGAGCGTCCTTCGATAAAGGAAGGCCGCGAAGCCTTGCCGCTCCGCGGCCGTCTTGCCATCGGCCGGGTTCTCTCCCGTCTTGCGCCCGGCCTGATTTTTAGTTGCGGTCGCGCATCTTCGAGAGCAGCCGCAGAATCTCCAGGTAGAGCCACACCAGCGTGACCATGATGCCGAAGGCGCCGTACCACTCCATATAGCGCGGCGCGCCATAAGCCACGCCCTGCTCGATGAAGTCGAAGTCCAGCACCAGGTTCAATGCGGCAATTGCCACAATAAACAGGCTGAAGCCGATGCCCAGCATCCCGGAGCCGTTCACCGCGTTGAAGTGAACGCCGAAGAAGCCCAGCACCATCTCCATCAGATAGAAAACCATGATGCCGCCCGTCGCAGCAACCACGCCGAGGCGAAACTTCTGCGTCACGCGAATCAGTCGCGAGCTGTAAGCCAGCAACAGCACAAACAGTGTGCCAAACGTGAGCCCAACCGCCTCAAGGCCGATGCCCGGATAGCGCAGATCAAACATCGCCGAGATGCCGCCCAGAAAAAGCCCTTCCAGCAGCGCATAGACCGGCGCCGTCGCCGGTGACCACTCCTTCTTGAACACCGTCACCATCGCGAGAATGAATCCGCCAATCCCACCCACCAACATCAGCGGAGCCACGGCGGCCATGTCGCGCGATTGCAGGAACAAGTGCCACGTCCAGGCCGCAGTGGCGAATGCACAGATGAGCAGAATTCCGGTCTTGTTCACCGTGCCGCTCAGGGTCATCCGGTCCGTCGCATCAATGGCGCCGCCATATTGGCTGCCCGCCAGGTTGCGAAAGGTCTGGTCGCCAAGTGCCGGGTTCGATGTCTTCATCAGGGCCATGTAATTTCCTCCGTACTGCACAGGCCACCGTTCCCGCTCAGTTCGTCCGGTGCGGGGAACAAATGCCTGCATCTCTATTCTAAGACGGCCCAGACGTCTGCCAGGGTTCATTGCAGCAGCCGTGTCACAGCGGATACTTCTCCGCCTCCACGCACCGCTGGGCCACCGCTCGGCTCAGAGCCACTGTATCCGCCGGGGTAGACCGCGCCAACCGCCGCAGAATCACCAGTTGCGTCCGCAAAGCATCGCCCTCGCCGCAGGCCGCCAGCACCCGACGCGCCGACTGGTCAGCCAGCGCCAGGCTCTCATCGGCCAGCAGGCCGGTCATCGCCGCAGCCACCGCAGCCGTCCCGCGCCCCGCCGCGGCCAGCTTGCGTGCCCGCAACAGCGCCGACTCCAACGCATAGACCTGGCTGATGATATCGGCCAGATCTGCCATCACTTCCTGCTGGTCCTGCAGCGCCGTCATAAACCGCTGGCTGGCCACCCCCGCCGCAAACAACGCAATCTTCTTCACCGCCGTCAGCGCTTCCGCCTCATGCGCCAGCGCCTCGCCTGTCTCCGCAGCAGCGTCGAACGACGGCGGCTGCATCACCTCTTCCATGAGTGTCTTAATGGACCGCAGCAGTGGAAGCTGCCCGCTCATCGCCCGCTTCATCAGCCAGCCGGTAATGATCAACCGATTGATTTCATTGGTTCCTTCGAAGATCCGATTGATGCGCGCATCGCGGTAAAAGCGCTCTGCCGGGTAGTCCTCCACGTAGCCGTAGCCGCCCATCGTCGCCACCAGCTCGTCGGCCACCATTGACAGCATCTCTGACCCATAGACCTTCAAAATGGAGCACTCGACGGCGTACTCCTCGATGCGCTTCTGAATCTCGCGGGGCGTCTTCGCTCCCTCCGCGCTCAACCCTGCCATCCCCGCGTCCATCAGCCCCGCCGTGCGGTAGGCCATGCTCTCCGCAGCGTAAAGCCGCGCCGCCGCAGTCGAAATCTTGCGCTGAATCAGGCCAAACTCCGCAATCGGCTTGCCGAAGGCGACCCGCTCTTTGGCATAGCGCACCATGTGCGCCAGCCCATGCCGCGCCCCGCCCACGCAGGCCACTCCCAGCTTGAACCGCCCCACATTCAACACGTTGAAGGCGATGTGATGTCCCTTGCCCGGCTCGCCCAGAAGGTTTGCCGCAGGCACCTTGCAGTCCTGCAAAATCAGCGGGCAGGTCGACGACCCGCGAATCCCCAGCTTGTGCTCCTCGGCGCCGACGGTCAGCCCCGGTGTCTCGCGCTCGATGACAAAGGCCGAAAACTTCTCCCCGTCGATCTTGGCAAACACCGTGTACAGCCCCGCGATCCCGCAGTTGGTGATCCACATCTTCTCACCGTTCAGCGTGTAGGTACTGCCATCGTCCGAGAGGGTCGCCCGCGTGCGGATATTCATGGCATCTGAGCCTGAGCTTGCCTCCGACAACCCATACGCGCCAATCCACTCCGCCGTCGCCAGCTTCGGCAGGTAGCGCCGCTTCTGCTCTTCCGTTCCGTACCAGACCAGCGGCAACGTTGCGATGCCGATATGCGCGCCGAAGGCCGTGGAAAAGCTGGCCAGCACGGAGATGTGGTCGGTGATCAGTGTCGAGCTGACCTTGTCCAGCCCCATCCCGCCGTACTCCTCGGGAATATCCACCGCCGTCAGCCCCATCTCGCCGGCCTTGCGCAGCAGGCCCGCAAGCACGCCGGGCTTTTTGGCTTCAATCTCGTCGGCCGCGGGCAGAATCTCCTCGCGCGCAAACTGAGCGGCGGTGGCGGCAATCTGGCGCTGCTCCTCGGTCAGATCTTCCGGGGTAAAAACCTCGGCGGGCGAGCGACTCTCAAGCAGGAAACTGCCGCCCGCGGCGGCAACAACAGGCGAATCGGCAATAGAGGACATAAGGACAAAGGACTCCTGACTCTGCCCACCTTACGCCCGCTACCTGAGTGGCGGCAACTTCGCAGTTCGCGTCGATTCCCGGGTGCCTGCCATCGCGTAGAATTGCAGTTATTCCAGTCGTGGAGGCTCTGCCCTGTTCGCCGCGCTTGCCGCCAGCCTCAATCTCTCCGCCACCCAGCTTCGCGCCTTGCCGCCGCGAATGGCCGCATTCCTGTTTTTTGCCCCCCAGAACGGCCTGCGCCATTACCTCAAGATGCAGTATGCCGACCAGACATTCAAAGGTCTTTACCACTGGAACTGGTTTGATCTGGCGCTCCTGCTGCCCTATTTCGCTGTGATGATCGTTCTGGCCCTGTACGGCGTACATCGCTATACGCTCTGCTACCTCTATTTCAAATACCGCAAGAACTACAATCCCAATCCCCCTCGCCACTTTGACGATCTGCCCCGCGTCACCGTGCAGTTGCCCATCTTCAACGAGCAGTTCGTGATCGACCGGCTTGTGGAAGCGATCTGCGCCATGGAGTATCCGCGCGAAAAGCTCGAAATCCAGGTCCTCGACGACTCCACCGACGAGACGCAGGAGGTCGCCTCTGCGATCGTCGCGCGCTACGCCGCCATGGGCCACCCCATCCAATACATTCACCGCACCAACCGCCACGGCTTCAAGGCCGGCGCGCTCGATGCGGGCCTCAAGGTTGCCCAGGGCGAGTTCGTCGCCATCTTCGACGCCGACTTCGTTCCCCCGCACGACTGGCTCATGAAGGTCATCCACCACTTTGCCGAGCCCGAGATCGGCATGGTGCAGACACGCTGGACCCACCTGAACCGCAATTACAGCCTGTTGACGCAGATTGAGGCCATCCTCCTTGACGGCCATTTCGTCCTCGAACACGGCGCCCGCGCGCGCTCCGGCGATTTCTTCAACTTCAACGGCACGGCCGGCATGTGGCGCCGCCAGGCCATCTCCGACGGCGGCGGCTGGCAGCACGACACCCTCACCGAGGACACCGACCTCAGCTATCGCTCGCAGATGGCCGGCTGGAAGTTCAAATACCTGCCCGAGATCGAGTGTCCGTCTGAACTGCCCATTGAGATGACCGCCTTCAAGACCCAGCAGGCGCGCTGGGCCAAGGGCCTTATCCAGACCAGCATCAAAGTGCTGCCCATGATGTTCAAGTCCAATGTGCCGCGGCGCATCAAGGTCGAAGCCGTCTACCACCTCACCGCCAACCTCAGCTATCCCCTCATGGTCATCATGACCGCGCTGCTGATCCCGGCCATGATCGTGCGCTTCTATCAGGGCTGGTTCCAGATGCTGTTGATCGACTTCCCTCTCTTCACAGCTTCGTCGTTCTCCATCGCCGTTTTTTACGTGGTGAGTCAACGCGAACTCTTCCCCAAGTCCTGGATGAAGACATTTCTCTATCTGCCGTTCCTGATGGCGCTCGGCATCGGCCTCACCGTCACCAACACCAAGGCGGTGATGGAGGCGCTGTTCGGCATCAAGAGCGCGTTTGTGCGCACGCCCAAATACCGCGTCGCCAAGAAGGGCGAAAAATCCCAGGCGGCCAAGTATCGTAAACGTCTCGTGCTGGCGCCGTGGATCGAGTTGCTGATCGGTTGCTACTTCTTCCTCGCCATCCTCTACACCTTCTCCAACCACAACTACTTCACCGCGCCGTTTCTGATCCTGTTTGTCATCGGCTACTGGTACACCGGACTCATGAGCCTCCTGCAGGGCCGCTTCGAACGCTGGCGCACCGGCGCGAACACCGACGACGAGTCCAGCCCCAAGCCCTTCCCGGTGGGAGTATAGTCAGCCACGGATTCAGCACCTCTCGCAATGTGTGAGGTGCCACGCCAGGGAGTGAATCCCCATGCAAGCTTCTCCCAATACGTTGCCGCCTCACTTCTGGCTACTATTCCCCGTCCTTTTCCTTGGCGCCTGGGCGCTTGTCAGCCTTTTCCTCAGTTCCTTGAGCGGGTGGTGGATCCTCGCCAGACGATTCGCCACAGTCCTGCAGGCATCAGGGGAAATCAAGACAGCAGGCCCCTTCTTTTACGCCATCTATCTCCGCCTCTGGACACACTACAGCAGCGTGGTCCGCATCACCTCTGCGAACGATGCGCTCTACGTTTCCGTGCTGTTGCTATTCCGCATCGGCCACCCACCTCTGCGCATTCCGTGGAACGAAATTCGCTTCTCTCGTACAAAGTACTTCTGGCGGCGATACGTGGTCCTCACGCTCGGCCTGGAAGAACAGATTCCCATGCGCATTTCAGAGCGGATGGCGCGCAAGCTGGGAATCATGGAAAGAGTCACAAATGAGTCTCTTCCCATTGAATGACGCCGGGGTGTGAGGCAGGGCGCCATCCCGCCCTTGCCCCCTCCGCTACAATAGTCAAAAGCGCCTGCCGCGCGGGGAGTCAGAATCTCCGGCGCGCCAGGCGCGTCAAAGCATTATGCTATCCAAAAACTTACCGGAAGCCCTGACCTTCGACGACGTGTTGCTGGTGCCCGCCTACAGCGACGTTGTGCCCGCCACGGTGAGCACGCAAACCCAGCTCACCCGCGACATCACGTTGAACACTCCGCTGCTCTCCTCGGCCATGGACACGGTGACCGAGTCGCGCATGGCCATCGCCATGGCCCAGCTCGGCGGCATCGGCATCATCCACCGCAATCTCTCCGTCGTCGACCAGGCCGGCGAAATCGACAAGGTCAAACGCTCGGAGAGCGGCATGATTGTGGACCCGGTAACCATCGGCCCGGACCAGATGATCGGCGACGCCCTTGAAGTGATGCGCCGCTACAAGATCTCCGGCGTGCCTGTCACGCAGGGCAAAAGGCTGGTCGGCATCCTCACCAATCGCGACCTGCGCTTCGAAACCCGCACAGACATCCCCATCGGCGACGTGATGACCAAGGAAGACCTCATCACCGTTCCCGTCGGCACTACGCTCGAAGAAGCCGAGCTGATCCTCCACAAGCATCGCGTGGAAAAGCTGCTCGTGGTCGACGATCAGTACAATTTGAAGGGCCTCATCACCGTCAAAGACATCCAGAAAAAGCTCAAGTACCCCAACGCCAGCAAGGATGACCAGGGCCGCCTGCGCGTGGGCGGAGCCATCGGAGCCACGGGCGACTATCTGGAGCGCGCAGCGGAGCTCGTCAAGGCGCGCGCTGACGTGCTGGCCATCGACTCCGCGCACGGACACTCATCGCGCGTGCTTGAGGCTGTGCGCGAGGTCAAGAAGGCCTTTCCGCAGGTGGGTCTGCTGGCCGGCAACGTGGCCACGTACGAGGGCGCCATGGCCCTCATCGACGCGGGCGCAGACGCCGTCAAGGTTGGTATCGGCCCCGGTTCCATTTGCACCACGCGCATGGTCACCGGTGCCGGTATGCCGCAGATTACCGCGATTGCAGAAGCAGCGCGCGCCGCACGCGAGCGCGGCATTCCCGTCATCGCCGACGGCGGCATCAAGTACTCGGGCGAGATCACCAAGGCCATCGCCGCAGGCGCCAGTTCGGTGATGATCGGCTCGCTCTTCGCCGGCGTGGACGAGAGTCCCGGCGAGACCATCCTCTACCAGGGCCGCAGCTTCAAGAGCTATCGCGGGATGGGATCGCTCACAGCCATGAGCCAGGGCTCCGGAGAGCGCTACTTCCAGAGCACGGAAGATATGGCCAGCGCGGAGATGGGCACAGAAGGCGTGGTACAGCGCGAACGCGCCAGCCAGAACCGCCTCGCGAAGTTTGTGCCCGAGGGCATTGAAGGCCGCGTTCCCTATCGCGGGCCGCTCGAGTCCATGGTGTATCAGCTCGTCGGCGGTTTGCGCTCCGGCATGGGCTATCTGGGATGCGGGTCGATCCTGGAGCTGCAAGAGAACGCGCTCTTTGTCCGCATATCGGGCGCGGGCCTGCGGGAGAGCCACGTCCACGATGTCATCATCACCCGCGAAGCGCCCAATTATCGCGTCGAATAGCTGAAGTCTGAGACTGCACCTGCCGAAACATACTGCACAATCCGGCCAACGTTGACTGATCCGCAGCGGGAGGCGGCACCGTTTGACGACTGTATCTGAATCTCCAAGACCGCTCCGGTACTGGCTCAGCGCCTGGAGCCCGGTCGTCTTCGCCATTGCAATCATCGCGATTGAATCCACGCGCTACTTCGGCGCAGATCAAACCTCCGCGCCATTGCGCTGGATCTTCGAGCATATCTTCGGGCCGGTATCTGATGGCCGGTGGGAGCACCTGCACCACTTGATCCGCAAGAGCGGCCACTTCATCGGCTATGGAACGGTCGGCCTCACCTGGCTGCGCGCCTGGTGGATGACCCTGCCCAGATCCGGATTCTTGCAGGACGCATTTCTCGCCCTGCTCAGCACCGCCGTCGTCGCCGGCAGCGACGAGTTCCATCAGTCGTTCCTGCCCAATCGCACCGGCGTTCCTACCGACGTGGTGCTCGACTGCTGCGGCGCCGTCACCCTCTTGCTGCTGGTCTACTTCGTCCTGCGGTTCTTCCGGCCCCAGCAGCTCCACCGGGCAGACTAGGGCCCGGCCCGCTTCATGCAAGCGCACGCCTGCGGCGTACTTCGTCCAGAGCGATTCCCCATATCTTCTCCGTGCGGTGCTCGCCGTCCGGCGTCCATCCATCTCGCGCATAAAAACGCTCCGCGCGAAGATTGCCGGCCAGAACCCAGAGAAACGCGCTGCGGTATCCAAGATCGCGCAGGCGGGTACGTGCCGCGGAAACCAGCGCCACACCCATGCGCCGCCCCCACTGCTCCGGATCCACATAAAGTGCGCACAGTTCGCCAAAGTCCTTAAGCACCGGATCCCTCGATGCGGCAATTGTGACAAACCCGCAGATCTGCTCCTCTTCGACGGCCACCATCGTCTGCGGCTTCACCGGGTCTGCATGGGAGAAGTTATATCTCTGCGCCCGGTCTTCGGCGCGAAGTTGATCGAGGTACTCATCCGGGATGAGCCCGCGGTAAGCCGCCTGCCATGACCGAACATGCACACGCGCCACTGCCATCGCATCGGTGGGTTCCGCCAACCTGAGAACCATGCCCCAGTATGGCACGCGAGCCGCTCCACGCTGCACCGATCATCCCGCCGCGGGTTTTGTCGGGCATCGGCATAGACGGGCGCACCAAAAAACGGGCACATCCCTGCATGGGATGTGCCCGTCGGTCCTGCTGTGAAAGGGGGAGTTCGGTCCAAAGCGGCAGGTGTTACGCCGCTTCCTCGCCGCCCTCTTCCTTTTTGGCTTCTTCCAGTTGCTTTTCCAGCTCGGCGCGCTTCTTGGCCTTCAGGTCTACACGCTTCTGGCGCTTCACTTCAAGCTGCTTCTCGGCGCCCAGCAGTTCGATGAAGGCCTTCTCCGCCCCGTCGCCCTTTTGAAATCCGGTCCGCACGATGCGCAGATAGCCGCCCTGCCGGTCGCCGTAGCGCGGAGCCACGGTATCAAACAGCCGCTCGACGGACTTGTCGGTCATCAGGTAGCTGAGCGCCTGACGGCGCGAGTGGACATCACCCTTCTTGCCCAGAGTGATCATTTTTTCAACCAGCGGACGGACAGCCTTGGCCTTGGCCACGGTCGTCTCCACGCGGTCTTCCACGAGAACGGACGTGACCAGGTTCCGCAGCAGCGCGCGGCGGTGGCTGGTGTTGCGTCCGAGCTTGAATCCTGCATTGCGATGGCGCATGGGTGTTACTCTCTTTCAGAATTTTTCGTGGGTCCCAGGTCTCAACCACGAGGCCTGGGATACCCGAAATCATGCAGTCCGAGACCGCCTTAGAAGTTCTCGGTCTCAGTGGGCAACTGGAGATCAACCGAATCCAGTGGCTCGTCTTCGTCGTCAAAGTGGCTGTAGCTTGCTGCCAGCGCCGTCGCGGGCGGAATGCTCGTCGGCCCCGGTACCGGATTGCCGCTCTCGTCAATCCGCATGCCCAGCGAGAGGCCCATCTGCGCGAGAATTTCCTTGATCTCGTTCAGACTCTTGCGGCCAAAGTTCTTGGTCTTCAGCATCTCGGCTTCGGTCTTCTGCACCAGCTCGCCGATGGATTGAATGTTGGCGTTCTTCAGGCAGTTGTAGCTGCGGACGCTCAGCTCCAGCTCTTCTACTGAGCGGTTCAGATTGTCATTGCGCAGCATTACGCGGCCTTCTTCGCCACGCGCCTCGGCTTCGATTTCTTCCTCGAAGTTGATGAAGATGTTCATGTGGTCCTTGAGCAGCTTGGCGGCCAGTCCCACCGCATCGGCCGGCACAACCGCGCCATTGGTCCACACTTCAAGGGTCAGCTTGTCGTAGTCGGTGATCTGACCCAGACGAGCGGCTTCCACCACATAGTTCACGCGACGCACAGGCGAATGGACCGAATCCACCGGAATAAAGCCCAGGCCCAGATCGGCGTCAAAGTTCTTGTCGGCGGAGACATAGCCGCGCCCGCGCTTCAAGCGCATCTCCATCTCCAGGTGGCCGCCCTCGGAGACCGTGGCAATGTACACATTCTTGTCCAGGATCTCGACGTCGCCGTCGGCTTCAATCATGCCGCTGGTCACCACGCCGGGTTGATCTGCCCGCAGGTAAAGCGCCTTGGGCCCTTCGCCGGAGAGCTTGAAGGGAACCTGCTTCAGGTTCAGAATGATGTCGGTGGCGTCTTCCACCACGCCGGGGATGGACTGGAACTCGTGCAGCACGCCCTCAATGCGCACCGCGGTCACCGCGGCGCCCTCAATCGAGCTGAGCAGCGTGCGGCGCAGGGCATTGCCAATCGTGGTGCCAAATCCGCGCTCAAAAGGCTGCGCGCTGAATTTGCCGTAAATGTCAGTCAGCGTCTCGGCCTCAACTGCCAGGCGCTTCGGTTTCTGGAATCCTCTCCACAACATATCTTGATCTCGTTTCCCGCGCGGCAGGTACGTCGCGATGCATTTTGCGGCGGCCGCGCAAGTTCTCCTTCGTTTGTCAGTTATCGGATATCAGCGAGCAGAGAGCAGTTTGGTCTAGCCGGTTCCATGGCTTGACGACTGCCCCATACCCCCGATACCTGCTTCTCTTCTCAATCCATCCTTGGCCAGAAATCGGACCCGGTTCCATCGAAGTTGCTGTTCGCTTCCGCGATGGAGAACTGGCCTCTGGCCTCGGATCTCTACTTGCTGTACAGTTCGACGATCAGCTGCTCGTTGACGGGCAGGTTCACGTCCTTGCGTCCGGGCAGACTCAGCACACGGCCGGACAGATTCTCAAAGTTCACCTCAAGCCACGCGGGCACCGGGTTGGAGGCGGCGTACTGCGCAGCCTGCTCCACGATAACCAGCTTCCTGGCTCCCTCGCGAATCGCGATCTCGTCGCCCGCGCTCACCTGGAAGGAGGGGATGTTGACCTTGCGGCCGTTCACCTGCACATGTCCGTGGCGAACCACCTGGCGAGCCTGGCGGCGCGACATGGCAAAACCGAGTCGGAAGGCCACATTGTCCAGACGGCGCTCCAACTGCTGGATGAGCAGCTCGCCCGTCACGCCCTGCGCGCGGTTGGCCTTCTCGTAGTACTCGCGGAACTGGCCTTCCAGCGTGAAGTAGATGCGCTTGGCCTTCTGCTTCTCATGCAGTTGCAGACCGTAGCCCACGATCTTGGCCTTGCGGTCCTTACCGTGCTGGCCAGGCGCAAAGTTGCGCTTCTCCAGCGGGCAACGCTCAGAAGTACACTTGGAACCCTTCAAAAAAAGCTTGGTGCCTTCGCGACGGCAAAGGCGGCAGACTGCTCCGGTATAACGTGCCATTTCTTCTCCTGACTTCGGATGACGGCCGGTTTACATATCCGGAGGACACTTCGTCCCGGCCCGCTTCAATTATCAGAGATTCGTCGTCAGAGATCAGAGAATGTCGCCATCCGCTGTGCTCTCTGACAACTGCTCTCTGGCTTACACTCTGCGCCGCTTCGGCGGACGGCAGCCGTTGTGCGGCACCGGCGTCACGTCGCGAATGGACTTGACCTCGATGCCGGCGGCAGCCAGCGCGCGGATGGCCGACTCGCGGCCCGATCCGGGACCGGCGACGCGCACATCGACCGCACGCATACCGTGGTCGCGCGCCATGCTGGCCGCGTTCGACGCAGCCTGCTGCGCCGCGAACGGCGTGCCCTTGCGCGAACCGCGGAAGCCGAGCGAACCCGAGCTCTTCCAGCTCAGCGTGTTCCCCACTTGGTCGGTGATGGTCACAATCGTGTTGTTGAACGAGGCTTGAATGTACGCAATCCCGAACGGCACATTCTTGCGCTCGCGCTTCTTGAACTTTTTGTTCTTGCCGGCCTTGCCGGCGCCCGCCTTCTGCTCTGGTTTCGCCATTAGGTCTTCGCACTCGCTTTCTTCTTGCCTGCAACCGTGCCCTTGCGCGGGCCCTTCCGGGTGCGAGCATTGGTGTGAGTGCGCTGGCCGCGCACCGGCAGCGACCGCCGGTGGCGATTGCCGCGATAGCTCTGAATGTCGATGAGGCGCTTGATGTGCATCTGGACGTCCTTGCGCAGGTCGCCCTCCACTTCGCCCTCGTCTTCAATCACCTGACGGATGCGGTTCACCTCGTCTTCGCCCAGATCCTGGATCTTCTTGAAGGCATCTACACTTGCCTTCTCCAGAATCTTGAGCGCACGCGGATTGCCGATCCCGAAAATGTAAGTAAGCGCGATCCGGGCCTGCTTGTTGCGGGGCAGATCGACGCCAGCAATACGTGCCATTCCTGTTCCTTTGCTGCTTCCGTTTGTGTGCCTCCGGCCTTAACCGGCTCGCACGGGTGGTACGGTTGCTCCGGGGTTCATCGCTAGCCTTGGATCAAGCTAACTAGCCCCTTGCCTTGCGGCGATGGAGGGTTCCGCTGGTGCCGGGGCGCTTAGCCCTGGCGCTGCTTGTGCTTTGCGTTCTCGCAGATCACGCGAACCACCCCACGGCGGTTGATGACCTTGCATTTCACGCAAATCTTCTTTACCGATGCACGGACCTTCATTTGCTGCTCGCCTTCTCCGCGCATCCCTTAAAAGAAAACGCGGTGATAAAAACCCTACTTGTAGCGGTACACGATCCGACCGCGATTCAGGTCGTACGGGCTCAACTCCACAGCCACACGGTCGCCAGGTAAGATGCGAATAAAGTTCTTGCGCATTCTCCCCGAAACATGGGTCAGGACCTCATGGTTGTTCTCGAGCTTGACCTTGAACATGGCATTTGGCAACGTCTCAGTCACCGTCGCCATAACCTCAATCGCATCTTCTTTCGACAATCCGTCTCCCGCTCCGGCGCCTTCGCGCCTTTCACTTTTGGACTGAGCGTGTTACTCAGTCAGAATCTTCGCTCCGCTATCGGTCACCGCAACCGTGTGTTCAAAGTGAGCGCTCATGCTGCCGTCATCGGTCACTGCCGTCCAACCATCCTTGAGCACCCGCACGCCTGCCTTGCCGGCATTCACCATCGGCTCAATCGCAATCACCATGCCGGCGCGCAGTCTCATGCCCTGCCCGGCCTGACCATAGTTCGGCACCTGCGGATCCTCGTGCATGTGCGACCCGATACCGTGCCCCACAAAATCCCGCACGACTGAAAAACCTTCCGCTTCCACCACACCCTGCACCGCCGCGCCGATATCGCCCAGGGTCGCTCCCGGCTTCACCGCCGCAATCGCGGTATGCAGCGACGCCTCGGTCACCTTCAGCAGCCGTGCCGTATCGGGAGCAATCTTCTCGCCTACCGGCACCGTGATGGCCGCATCACCGTAATACCCGTCAATCACCGCCCCGCAATCCACTGAGACGATGTCGCCTTCCTTCAGCACACGCTTCTTCGACGGAATGCCGTGCACCACCTCGCTGTTAATCGAGGTACAAAGCACGCACGGAAAGCCGTGATACCCCTTGAAGGCCGGCTTCGCGCCCAGATCCGCGATACGCTTCTCCGCCACCTTCTCCAGGTCAAGCGTCGTCGCGCCGGGCTTCACATGGCTCCTCACAAGCTCCAGCACCTCGCGGACCACCCGGCCCGCCCGGCGCATCTTCTCGATCTCCTGAGCCGACTTCAGTACCACCGCCACCCGACCAACCCCGCTCTCAGCGCTTGCAACGCACAAACCGCCCGTCGGTTGCGCTACTTGCGCAACCGCCCGACAGCGGCAACAATTCCAGCCGCAATTGCGGCAATCGTTCCGTCCCCATCCACTTCCGCAAAGCGGCCATGCGCGCGGTAGTGTTCCACCACCGGCGCGGTCTGTGCGGTATAAGCGCGCATACGCTCCGCAAAAACCTCTTCTGTGTCATCCGCTCGCTGGACCAGCGCGGCGCCTTCCACATCGCAGAACCCTTCCTGCCGAGGTGGATTCGAATAGACGTTGTAAATGCGCTGGCAAACTGGACAGTTCCTGCGCCCCGTAATACGGCGCAATAACTGATTATAGTCCACATGCAGGCTGACGGCAATCACCGGCAGCGCTTCACCTTGCCCCGCCAGACGGCTATCCAGCCATGTGGCCTGGGGCAGCGTCCGGGGAAATCCGTCCAGAATGTAGCCCCTTGCCGTGTCTGGCTCCTTCAGCCTGCCCGCCACCATCTCATTCACCACCGAGTCCGGTACCAGGATGCCTCGCGCGATCACATCCTTGGCGGCCTTGCCCAGAGCCGTCCCCTGCGCCACGTGCGCGCGCAGCAGGTCTCCGGTGGAAATCTGCGGAATCCCCCACAGTTTAACCAGTTCCTTGGCCTGCGTGCCCTTGCCCGCGCCCGGTGCGCCCAACAAAAGAATCGGACCAGGCAGGGTCTTCCGACCCGTTTCCGGTCCTCGTTCAACATCGGCCATCGTAGACGACATTACCAGGTCTTCCTTCCTCGAATGCGACCGGAACGAGGGGAAAAGCCGTCATAGTGACGCATGATCAGCTGCGATTCGATCTGGTTGATGGTATCCATGGCCACACCCACAACGATAAGCAGCGAGGTGCCGCCAAAGTAGAAGTTGACCCCCAAACCGTGTGTTACCCAGGTCGGCAGGCTCTCAAACGCCCTGCCCACAAGCCAGATCTTGTCAAACCGGATGCCCGAAATCAGGAAGGTTGGCACCATCTGCACCAGAATCAGGTAGATCGCGCCCACCAGAGTGATCCGGGTCAGAATGTCGTTAATAAAGTCCGACGTGCGCTTGCCCGGCCGAATGCCCGGGATGAATGAACCCGACTTGCGGAAGTTATCCGCAATATCGTCCGGCTTCATGATGATCGACACGTAAAAGTACGCAAAGAACACAATCATCAGCGCATTCAGGACCACATACCAGGGATAGCCCGGCTGAATGGCCTGCAGGATCGGCTGCAGGAACCGGCTGTTCTGTATCCAGTCCACCTGCCCGAACAAGAGCGGCGCGGAGAGAATCGAGCTGGCAAAGATGATCGGCATCACGCCGCCCGAGTTCACCTTTAGGGGCAAATGGCTGGACTGGCCGCCCATCATGCGCCGGCCCACAATGCGCCGTGCGCTCTGGATCGGGATCCGCCGCTCCGCCCGCTCGACGAACACGATGAACCCCACCACCGCGACCATGGCCCCCAGCAGCAGGAAAACCGCCAGGATGGTCAGCGATCCCCAGGCGTTGGTCTGCACCTTCTGCAACAGGTCGCCCACGCCGCGCGGCAGGCCCGCCACAATGCCGGCAAAGATCAGCAGGCTCATGCCGTTGCCGATGCCGCGGTCCGTAATCTGCTCACCCAGCCACATGATGAATGTGGTGCCCGCCGATAGCGTAAGCACCGTCATCAGGATGAACCCCGCACCCGGATGCAGCACCAGCCCCTGCTTGGTCAAAATGGCGGCAATGCCGATCGACTGCAGAACGCCCAGAACCACTGTGACGTAACGCGTCCACTGCGTAATCTTCCGCCGGCCCAGCTCGCCTTCCTTCTGGATCCGCGCAAGAGGTTCATATACCACCGTCAGCAGCTGAAAGATAATCGAGGCCGTGATGTAGGGCATGATGCCCAGAGCGAAGATTGTCATGCGGCGCAGGTTGCCCCCGCCAAACAGATCCATCAGCCCCAGCGCCGACCCGTTCTGCTGGTTGAACAAGAGCTCCAGCTGGTGCGTATCCACGCCCGGTGTCGGGATGAAAGCGCCCAGCCGATACACGGCCAGAATTGCCAGGGTGAACAGCACCCGCTTACGCAGGTCGGGAATCCGGAAGATATTGAGGAACTTTTCAAGCATGTCTGGTTATCCGCGTCAGGCGTCTACCACCTGTCGAATCACTGCCAATTTCCATCTTAGCCGCGAAAGCTCCCCTTGGAACGGGTCTCGATATCCTGGCTTCCCACTCCCCGATCTCCGATTCTTAAACATCGGAGCCCGGTTGCGGTGTGTCGCGCGACACAGCATCCCGCCTTCGCAATCAAACAACCCCGGCTCCTACTCCTGAAGCCGGGGCTGCCTGCACTCTTAAGCCGCGGCCTCGCCGCCGACCAATACAGCCTTGCCGCCGGCCTTTTCAATCTTTTCCACGGCCGACTTTGAGAACTTGTGCGCGTGGATGGTCTTCGCCGAGGTCAGCTCACCCGAGCCCAGAATCTTGATCAGCGCCTTCTTGCTCGAGGCCAGCCCAAGCTTCTTGTAGTCGTCCAGCCCAATCTCGGCCACCGCAAGCGCCTCAATCCGGTCCAGATTGATGACTGTGTACTCGGTGCGGAAGATGTTCGTGAAGCCGCGCTTGGGCAGACGGCGGTGCAGCGGCATCTGGCCGCCTTCAAAACCGCGCATCAGGCTGAAGCCGGAGCGGGAGCCCTGGCCCTTGTGGCCGCGGGTTGAGGTCTTGCCCATGCCCGAGCCCATACCGCGGCCGACACGCTTGCGCGCGGTGTTGGCTTTCCTGGGCGCACGCAGATTTGAAAGATTCTTTGCCATGTTTTCCTCGCTGTAACGCCGGCCGGGTTGAGCCCCGCCGACTCGCGCTGTAAGTGGATCACCCCGCGCCTGCCACAACCAAACTGCGACAAGGGTGGGGTGCCCTGAGACTGGAGAGGGCTAGCTCTCCAGAATGCGGACCAGGTGGGGTACCGTCTTCACCATGCCGCGGATGGATTCCGTATCCACGCGCTCGACGATTTGATTGAGCCGCGTGAATCCAAGACCCTTCACCACGGCCTTGTGCTTGGCAGGCGTGGAGTTCTTCGAGCGGTAGTACTGAATGCGAATTTTCTTGGTGTCAGCCATCGATTACATCTCCTCCACAGTCTTGCCGCGCATGGTGGCCACTTCGCCCTTGTCGCGGAGCTGCACCAGGGCGTCAAAAGTCGCCTTGATGACATTGTGGGGATTGGGAGAGCCCAGGCTCTTGGTCAGCACGTTCTGCACGCCCGCCGAGGTCATCACCGCGCGCACCGCGCCGCCGGCAATCACGCCCGTGCCTTCCGGCGCCGGCTTCAGCAGCACCTGGCCCGAGCCGAAACGGCCCAGCACCTGGTGTGGAATCGTCGTCTGCGTCAGGTTCACGCGCACCAGGTTCTTCTTGGCCGACTCGATCCCCTTGCGAATCGCCTGGGGAACCTCCTTGGCCTTGCCGGAACCGTAGCCCACCACGCCCGAGGCGGCGTCGCCCACCACCACCAGCGCCGCAAAGGACATGTTCTTGCCGCCCTTCACCACCTTGGTCACGCGATTGATGGCCACCACCTGATCCTTCAGGTTGTACTGGTTGGCATCGAGTTTCTTCTTCAAAATCATCATTGCTCTTGTCTGTCCTTCCGGGCCGCTTCACGCTTCCCTGGAAAAGCCTTTTGTGCCGGCCGGAATTCTCGACCGGAAGATCCTGCGCACCGGAAGCGCCTCAGAACTCCAGGCCCGCCTCGCGCGCTGCATCGGCCAGCGCCTTGATGCGGCCGTGATAGAGGAAGCCGCCGCGGTCAAAAACCACTTTCTTGATGCCCTTGGCCACTGCCTTCTCCGCCACTGCCTTGCCAATCTCCTTGGCCGCCGCCACGCTGCCGCCGGTCTTCACCTTCAGCTCTAGCGTCGAGGCAGAAACCAGCGTCTCGCCCTTCTGGTCGTCAATCACCTGCGCATAGATGTGGTTCAGCGAGCGGTACACATTCAGCCGCGGCCGCTCGCCGGAGCCGGAAAGCTTCTGGCGGATGCGCGCGTGAATGCGCTGGCGAATCGCGTTTCTCTTGGTCTGCGTAATCATGGTTCTCTCTTCCTATCAGCGGAGCCGCCCTGCGGTCCCGTTCGGTTGTGGCTGGCGGAGTCGGCTCTTGCCACTCCCCGCCGCCTGCCTTCTTACTTGGCTCCGGTCTTGCCGGCCTTCTTCTTCAGCTTCTCGTTCGAGTAGCGTACGCCCTTGTTCTTATAGGGGTCGGGCTTGCGCAGCGAACGCATATCCGCGGCCACTTGGCCCACCTTCTGCCGGTCAATGCCGGAGACGGTCAGGTGCGTCTGCTTGGGATCGATGGCCACCTCGATCCCGCTCGGCAGCGGAAACTCGATCGGGTGTGAGTAGCCCAGCGTAAAGACCACCGTGCCCTTGCCCTTCAGCTCGGCGCGGTAGCCGATGCCCACAATATCCAGATCGCGGGTCCAGCCTTTGGTGACGCCCTCGACTGCGTTAAACACCAGCGCCCGCGTCAGTCCATGCGCCGCGGAATGCTTGTCGCTCTCGCGCTCCACCAGCAGAAGTCCATCCTTGGTCTCCAGCTTGATGCCTTCAGCAATCAGCGCCGAGACCTTGCCCTTCGGGCCTTCCACCAGCACCGTGTTGCCCTCGACCTTGTACTTCACGCCCGCAGGCAGCGGGATCGGTTTTTTTCCAATGCGCGACATCGATTTAATCCTTCGTTGGCTTGCGAGTCCCGATGGAGTTTCAATCCTTCGTTCCACTGCAGCCCAGAGGGCGGTACCCTCGAAACAAGCTTTCTTGAACTCTCGCAAAGGCCAGCGGAAAAACGCCGAGGGCTTTTGCCGGGACGGCCAGTTCTACCAGACTTCGCAGAGCACTTCGCCGCCTACACCCTCGCGGCGCGCCTGGCGGCCCGTCATTACGCCCTTGGGCGTGGTCATGATCGAGATGCCGAGGCCCCCCTGCACGCGCTTGATCTCATCGCGGCCGATGTAGACGCGGCAACCGGGACGCGAGATGCGCGCCAGGTCGCGAATGGCTGCTTCCTGCCCGCCGTACTTCAGGTACACGCGGAGGATCAGCTTGCCGTCCTCTTCCTGCGTCTTGTAGTTCGAGATGTAGCCCTCTTCCTTGAGAATGCGGGCAATCTCGGTCTTCAGCTTTGAAGCCGGCACATCCAGCTTCTGGTGACGCGCGCGGATCGCATTCCGGATGCGCGCCAGAAAATCTGCTACTGGGTCGGTCAGACTCATTCCTTCTCCTTCATTCCCCGTTCGCCCGCACCTGCGGGAACCTGCGGGAATGTGTACAAAACAGCTCCCAGCCTGTTGTTGCCGGTCGCTGTCGTTCTACCAGCTTGACTTCACGACGCCCGGGATCTCACCCTTCAGCGCCAGTCCGCGGAAGCACAAACGGCACACGCCGAACTTCCTCAGGTAGCCCCGCGGCCTTCCGCAGAGCTTGCACCGGTTGTGCTTGCGGCAGCTGAACTTCGGCTTCCGCGCGTCCTTCACTCGTTTTGCAGTGGTTGCCATAATCCTCTTATCCTCTGTCCTGCGCGGGCCGCTCTTACGCGCCCTGGCGGAACGGCATCCCGAAGTGCCGCAGCAGCGCGCGCGCTTCGTTGTCGTCCTTGGCCGTGGTCACGATGGTGATGTTCATGCCCTTCAGCTTCTCTACCTTGGAATAGTCGATCTCCGGGAAGATCAGCTGATCGCGCAGACCGAGCGTGTAGTTGCCGCGCCCGTCAAAGCTCTTCGTTGAAACGCCGCGAAAATCGCGCACCCGCGGCAGCGCGGTCGAAATCAGTCGGTCCAGAAATTCGTAGGCCTTCTCGTTGCGCAAGGTCACCATGGCCCCGATCGACATGCCGGCGCGCACCTTGAAGGCCGCAATCGACTTCTTCGCCTTGGTGGTCACCGGCTTCTGCCCCGCAATCGCCGTCAGGTCGCCCACCAGCGGGTCCAGCAACTTGTTGTTCTGCGTGGCCTCGCCCAGGCCCATGTTGATCACGATCTTTTCCAGCCTCGGCACCGCCATCGCGTTGTCGAGCCCAAGCTCCTTCTTCAGAGCCTGCTTGATCTCTTTGTTGTACTTCTCTTTCAACCTTGCCGCCATGTTGCTTTGCTCTCTTTCTTCCGCTTTTCGGATTGGCCCGCTCCAGCGAACCGTGTACCGCTACGGAAGGGCTTGCCGTCCGGGTGGAGTCCTGCGACTCCGGCCCAGTCGGCCGGGATTACTTCTTCGTGGGCAGCGTCTGCCCGCACTTCTTGCACACTCGGATGCGCGCATCGCCTTCGATCCTGATGCCCACACGCGCCGTGCCGCAGTTGGAGCAGAGCAGCGCCACGTTGGACACATTGATCGGCGACTCGTGCTCGGCAATGCCGCCCTTGGTCCGCTGACCGGTCTTGCTTGAAACCGTCTTCTTGACCACGCGCACATGCTCCACCAGCACCGTGCCCTTGTCGGGAATGGCGCGCAGCACACGGCCTGTCTTGCCGCGATCGGCGCCCGTCAGCACCTTGACCGTATCGTTGCGATGAATCATCAAACTCGGCATCTCTTCTCCAAAATCAGCGGCTCGCTGCTAAACAACTTCCGGAGCCAGCGAAACAATCTTCAAAAACTTCTTTTCGCGCAGTTCGCGAGCCACCGGCCCAAAGACGCGCGTTCCCACCGGCTCGTGCGCGTCGTCGATCACCACCGCCGCGTTCTCATCGAACCGGATGTAGGTGCCGTCGCGGCGCCGGTGTTCCTTGCGGGTGCGGACAATGACGGCCTTCACCACCTTGCCCTTCTTCACCGTGCCATCCGGCGAAGCTTCCTTTACCGCCGCCGTCACAATGTCGCCGAGACCGGCCTTCTTGCCCAGTCCGCCGCCCAGCGGCAAAATCACCTGCAGCTTGCGCGCGCCGGAATTATCGGCCACCGCGAGCATGGTTCTCATTTGCACTGCCATCGGTTCTTCTCCTTACTCGCCGCTACTCGCCGCCGCTACTTCGCCGAGGGCGCCGCATCCTCAATCTGGCTGAGGTTCGAGCGCCGCACAATCTCTTCAAGGGACCACCGCTTCAGCTTGCTCAGCGGGCGGGTCTCGCGGATGCGCACCACATCGCCCACGCGCGCCGAGTTCTGCTCGTCGTGCGCGTAGAACTTCTTCGAGCTGCGCACAATCCGTTTGTACTTCGGGTGCGCCTTGCGCATCTCGACTTCGACCACAATGGTCTTCTGCATCTTGGTCGAAACCACCTGGCCGACCTTCTCGTTACGCCGCGATGTTGCCGGCGTCTGCACTGCCTCTGTCGTCGCCGTCATTTATCGGGCTCCCTTCCCTGCCTTAGCGCTGGCCTCGACCGCCGTGACATCGTTCTGCGCGCCACGAATACCCATCTCGCGCTCGCGCGCCACGGTCTTGATCTGCGCGATCTCCTTGCGCAGCTGGCGAAGTTTCTTCACTCCGTCGTTCTGCCCCAGCGAAACCTGAAAGCGGAGCCGGAAAAGCTGCTCGGCCGCCGTCCTCTCCTGGTGCTGCAGTTCGGCGTCGCTCAAATTGCGAATCTTATTGAGTTCCATCGTTTCTCTCCGGCGCCCGGTCCGGCCTTGCGGCCCGATGGCGCGTCCTTCTCTACCGGCCCGCCTACTTGGCGGCGGCCACTACCTTTTCGGCGCCTGGCCGCGTCACGAACTTCGTCTTCAGCGGCAGCTTGTTCGACGCCAGACGCATCGCTTCCTGCGCCACATCCTGGGCCACACCCTCCATCTCAAAGAGGATCTTGCCCGGCCGCACCACCGCAACCCAGTGGTCCAGCGCGCCCTTGCCCGAGCCCATGCGGACTTCAGCCGGCTTCTTGGTAATCGGCTTGTCCGGAAACAGCCGCAGCCATATCTTGCCGCCGCGCTTGATGAAGCGCGTCATGGCAATACGGCTTGCTTCGATCTGCCGATCGGTAATGTAGCCGCACTCCATGACCTTCAATCCGTACTCGCCAAACGAGAGGGAAGATCCGCGCCACGCCTTGCCGCGCCTCTTGCCCTTCTGCTGCTTGCGAAACTTCACCTTCTTTGGCATCAACATAACGAAACCCTCAAAACCAGAGATCGGAGGTCAGAGATCGGAGATCCGTTCGATCCCGCCTCGCCACGCGTCCCGGCAACTTGCAACAAACCTTGATAACCGATGTACCCAAAGCTCCGGGAAGAAGAGACTTCTGATCGCTTTCCCCCGGCCTCTGACCTAAAACACGCTTGTGCCAACCGCGGGAACCTGGCGACGCTTCTGCTCATAAATATCGCCGCGATAGATCCACGTCTTCACGCCGATCACGCCGTAGGTCGTGTGCGCCTCGGTGAATCCGTAGTCGATATCCGCGCGCAGCGTGTGCAGCGGCAGACGTCCCTGCAGATACCACTCCGAACGCGCGATTTCATTGCCGTTCAGCCGGCCTGAAACACGCACCTTGATGCCCTTGCAACCAAAGCGCAGCGCCGAGTCTACGCTCTTGCGCATCGCGCGCCGAAAGCTCACGCGCTTTTCCAGCTGCAGAGCGATGCTCTCTGAGACCAGTTGCGCATCCAGCTCCGGCTTGTTCACCTCGATGATGTCGATGAACACTTCGCGGTTGGTGCGCTTGCCCAGTTCGGTCTTGAGCTTTTCGATCTCCGCGCCCTTGCGGCCGATCACGATGCCCGGACGCGCGGTGCGAATCAGGAAGCGCAGCTTGTTGCCTGGACGCTCAATCTCCACCGAGCTGACGCCCGCGGCCTTGAGCTTGTCCTTCAGCTCGGCCCTGAGCTTCACGTCCTCGACCAGGAGCTTGTCATAGTCGCGCTCTGAGAACCAGCGCGAACGCCACGGCTTATTCACTCCCAGCCGGAACCCGTAAGGATGGACTTTCTGTCCCATAATTCTTCCCTCAAACTCTCTTAGGCCTTCTTGCTGGCCGTCTTCGTTGCCTTGGGCGCTGCCGCCTTCTTGGGCGCCGCTCCCGTCTTTGCCTTTTTCGCCGGCTTGGCCTCGACAACCGGCTCTTCTACCTTGGTCACGAGGGCCGTCCCATGGTCGCGCTCCGCCACGGACAACACGATGTGCGCCAGCCTGCGCTGGTAACGGAACGCCCGTCCCATCGGCGCGGGGCGGATGCGCTTCATGCGCGGTCCGTCATTGGCCAGAGCCTGCTTTACGTAGAGGTTGTCCACGTCCAGGTCCACGCCCTGCTCTTCGGCCACGTACTTGGCGTTGTCCACCGCCGAGGTCAACAGCTTGTGGATCACCGGGGCGATGCGCTTTTTGGTGAAGGCCGCCGTCTCCAGCGCTTCCTGCACTCCCCGGCCCTTGATTAAATCGAGCACCAGCCGCGCCTTCTGCGGCGACACGCGCTGAAACTTGGCCTCGGCCCGGTATTCTTTTGTCTCGACTGCCATTGGTCTGCCTTCCTCAATCTCGTTGCGCGCCGGAGGCACAGTCCCCTGGAACGCTCAATCCCTTGCTATCGCGCCTTCGCGCCAGCTTCCGCGGCCTTGCTGCCGCCGGTGTGCCCCTTGAACGTGCGCGTCGGAGCGAACTCGCCCAGCTTGTGTCCCACCATGTTCTCGGTCACATACACCGGAACAAACTTCTTCCCGTTGTGCACGGCAATGGTGTGACCCACAAACTCCGGGAAGATCGTCGAACGCCGCGACCAGGTCTTCACCACTTTCTTGTCGTTGGCCTGGTTGAGCACCTCGATCTTCACACTCAGGTGCGCATCCACAAACGGGCCCTTCTTTGTCGAACGTGCCATAAATCTTCCGCTCCTCTACTTCGCCCGGCGGCTGACGATGAACGAATCAGTCCGCTTGTTGTTGCGCGTCTTGTAGCCGCGTGTCGGCTGGCCCCATGGGGTTACCGGATGACGACCGCCCGAGGTCTTGCCCTCGCCGCCGCCGTGCGGGTGGTCCACCGGGTTCATGCTGACGCCGCGGTTGGCCGGGCGGATGCCCTTCCAGCGGTTGCGTCCGGCCTTGCCGATGGACACGTTTTCGTGATCCGTATTGCCCACCTGGCCGATCGTCGCCATGCACTCCACCAGCACCTTGCGGGTCTCGCCGGAGGGTAGCTTCAGCAGCGCGTAATCGCCTTCCTTGGCCACCAGCTGCGCCTGCGCACCGGCCGAACGCGCCATCTGCGCGCCTTTGCCCGGCTTCAGTTCAATGGCATGCACCGTGGTGCCGGCGGGAATGTTCTTGAGCGGCAGCGCGTTGCCCACCAGAATGTCGGCATCGGGACCGGAGTTCACGGTCGCGCCCACCTTCAGCCCCACTGGCTGCAGAATGTAACGCTTCTCGCCGTCGGCATAGTGCACCAGCGCGATGCGCGAGGAACGATTCGGATCGTACTCGATCGTCGCTACGCGACCCGGCACGCCGTATTTCTCGCGCTTGAAGTCGATCAGGCGAATCTTCTGCTTATGCCCCCCGCCCTGATGGCGGATGGTCAGATCGCCCGAGTTGCGGCGTCCGCCGGTGCGCTTGCGCGTCGTCAGCAGCGGCTTGTGCGGCTTCGCCGTCGTCAGGTCGTCGTTGACCAGCGAGGTCTTGAACCGCAGCGTCGGCGTTACCGGTCTGTATGTCTTAATAGCCATCGTCTTTGTCCTGGAAAGCCTGCGCGAGCTTCAGCGCCGCCTTCCCCGTTTCTCCGGAGCCCCAAAGTGTTCTTGCAGGGTCCCGATAGTCCTTCACATCCAGCCGCATCCCGCGGCCAGTCAACCGCTTTACAGGTTGCTCACGTACTCCGGCAACTTCTCACCGGCCTTCAGCCGGACGTACGCCTTCTTCCAGTCCGGCCGGAAGCCCGCGAACTTGCCGCGGCGGCGCTCCTTGCCCGGCATGTTGGAAGTGCGGACACCGGCCACCTTCACCTTGAAGAGAGCCTCGACGGCCTGCTTCACTTCCGTCTTGGTCGCCTCGGGAGCCACGTCAAACACCAGCGTCCCCTCGGTCTCCTTCACGCCCAGCCCCTTTTCGGTAATCAGCGGGCGGCGAATCACTGTATAAAGAGTCGGCATTACGCGGCCTCCGTCTGCGCGGCGAGCTTGCGCTTCGACACGGATTTTTCCAGAGCCTCGGAGAGCTGCTCGATCGCGGACTTTGAGAAGATGGCCCGATCGTAGCGCAGCAGATCGTAGGGATGGACTTCGTTGTTGAGCACCAGCTCCACGCCCTTCAGGTTGCGCGCGCCCAGCACCAGCGCCTGCGTAAGCGTCTTGCCGTTTTCCACCAGCAACGCGGTGCGCGTCACCGCCAGCTTGTCCAGCGCCGTGCGGTAGAGCTTGGTCCTGGCTTCCTTGATCTCCAGCGTATCGACCACCGTCAGCTTGCCGTCGGCCAGCTTCGCGGCCAGCGCAGAGCGGAGCGCTCCCAGCAGCTTCTTACGCGGGAAAGCATACTCGTAACTACGCGGCTGAGGTCCGTGGACCGTGTAGCCGTGACGCCACAGGGGCGAACGCACCGAACCGATACGAGCCCGGCCCGTACCTTTCTGCTTCCACAGCTTCTTGCCGGATCCGGCAACCTCGGTGCGGCTCTTGGTCTTGTGCGTGCCCTGGCGCAGCGAGGCGCGGTAGTGCTTCACCGCCTCCCACAGCAGAGCCTCGTTCACCTGGTCGGGCGCAAATACCGCGTCGGCCAGCTCCATCGAGCCCACCTTTTCACCGTTCAGATTCACTACATCTACTTTTGCCATCGTCTTCTTCTTCCGCCGGAATTTCTCCCGGCTCACAATCTCATGCGCCGCAAGGCGCTTCTGCCGCACCGCAGCTGCCTATTTGCGCTTCGCCGTTGCCTTCTTTGAAGCCTTCAGCGGATCGACCGTGCCGGAGCCGGCAAATCCACGACGCTCGCGCGGCGGAGTCTTGGCCTTCGAGATCAGCACATAGCCCTCGCGCGATCCCGGCACCGCGCCCTCGACCATCAGGAGATTCTCCTCAAGGTCGATGCCGCGAATGCGCAGGTTGCGAACCGTGATTTGCTTATCGCCCATGTGGCCCGGCATGCGCTGCCCCGGAAACACGCGCGACGGAAAACTGGAGGCGCCGATCGAACCCTGCACCTGGAACATATGTCCATGCGACTTGGGACCGCCGCCGAAACCGTGACGGCGCACCACGCCGGCAAAGCCACGGCCCTTGGAGGTGCCGATCACATCGACAAACTTAACGTTGGAGAAGATGTCCACCAGCACGCGATCGCCAGCCTTGGTGTTCTCCTCGCCTTCCGAAGCCGCCTCGACGTCGACTTCCTTGATCACCTTCACCGGCGGTGCTTCTGTCTTGGCAAAGTGGCCGGCCTGCGGTTTGGTCACATTCTTCGCCTTGATGAACTCCACCAGCCCGATCTGCGCGGCGTCATAGCCGTCCCTGGCTGCCGTCTTCAACTGCGTAATCACGCACGGGCCGGCCTGCAACACCGTAATCGGGTGCACATCGCCCTTCTCGTCGAAGACCTGCGTCATGCCGATCTTTTTTCCTAGAATTCCTACAACACCCATAACTTCCTCTCCTCATCATGCGATGCGAATCTCATCGCACTGCCGGGGCTCTTCCGAGCCTCTTTGCCGCCTCGCGCTTACCGCGAAATCTTTGCGCCGAAGGGCGCGTTTGTCTTCGCCTCGGACGGTGCGCCGCACGGCGCAATTGGCCGCACCACAGGCACCTATTTCTCGAAGGCCTTGATCTCGACGTCCACACCGGCCGGCAGATCGAGCTTCATCAGCGCGTCCACCGTCTGCTGGGTCGGCTCGAGAATGTCGATCAGCCGCTTGTGCGTGCGAATCTCAAATGCCTCGCGCGACTTCTTGTCCACGTGCGGCGAACGCAGCACGCAATACTTGTTCTTGATCGTCGGCAAGGGAATCGGGCCAGCCACCGTTGCTCCGGTACGCTTGGCCGTCTCCACAATCTCGCCGGTCGAGGTGTCCAGCACGCGATAATCGTATGCCTTCAACCGGATGCGAATTCTTTGTCCTACCATTTGCTCCCAGCTTCCCCGCGGGCCTCGCCTCTTGTGGCCCGCGCGCCTGAATCTCTTGCCGATCCGGCAATCAGTTCCGCTTTGCTTCAGGCAGCAATCGTGCCGCAGCCCTGTTCCCCGGATCGACTTGTCGCTGTCCCGAGAGACTCGGTTTCCATTCCCTGGTCCCCTGGTCCCTCGGTCCCTGTTACTTGATGATTTCCGAGATGGTTCCGGCGCCCACCGTGCGGCCGCCCTCGCGGATCGCAAACCGCAGGCCCTTCTCCATCGCCACCGGCGTAATCAGCTCCACCTGAAGCTGCACGTTGTCGCCAGGCATCACCATCTCCGTGCCCTCCGGCAACTCCGCCACACCCGTCACGTCCGTCGTGCGGAAGTAGAACTGAGGACGATACCCCTTGAAGAACGGAGTATGACGGCCACCCTCTTCCTTGCTCAGCACATAAACCTCACCCTTGAAGTTCGTGTGCGGCGTGATCGACCCGGTCTTCGCCAGCACCATCCCACGCTCCACATCTTCCTTGGGTATGCCGCGCAGCAACAGACCGGCGTTGTCCCCAGCCAGACCCTCGTCCAGCTGCTTCTTGAACATCTCCACGCCCGTCACAACCGTCTTGCGCGTCTCGCGGAAGCCCACAATCTCCACTTCCTCGCCCACCTTCACCTTGCCGCGCTCGATACGCCCCGTCACCACCGTCCCGCGGCCGGAGATCGAGAAAATATCTTCAATCGGCATCAGGAAGGGCAGGTCCACCGCACGGTCAGGCTGCGGTACGTACTTGTCCACCGCATCCATCAGCTCGTCGATCTTCGCTTCCCACTTGGCTTCGCCGTTCAGCGCGCCCAGCGCAGAGCCGCGAACCACCGGCACATCGTCGCCCGGGAACTGGTACTTCGACAAAAGCTCCCGTACTTCCATCTCCACCAGGTCCGTCAGCTCTTCGTCCTCGACCGCATCGCACTTGTTCAGGAACACCACAATGTACGGCACGCCCACCTGGCGGG
>JAKBHH010000169.1 GCA_021836865.1 Acidobacteriota bacterium | reverse complement strand
AACAGCCGGGCAAAACCGGCGTGAAGCTGGGGGTGGAAAAGATGGAAGGTACGATGAACAAATGTGCCGGGATGGAAGCGAAGCTGGCTGATCTGCTGCTTGCTCCAGAGGCTGCGTCTGCCAAGGTAAAGGCTCATGTTGCCGATTGCGGCGATTGCCGGAAGAAGCTTGCAGATCTGCGTGCAACGATGGCTCTGATGGACCAGTGGGAAGCGCCTGAACCCAGCCCCTACTTTATGACGCGGATGAATGCGCTGCTGGACGAGGCGCGCGAGGCTCCGCGGGAGGGCTGGCTGGCGCGGCTGCATGCGAGGATTGCGTATGGCCCGCAGATGCATGTGCGGCCACTGGCGGCCATGGCCCTGACGGTGGTTCTGCTGCTGGGCGGCGGGGCGTATCTGGGCGTTTCAAATTGGGATCAACCGGCTCCGCCCAAAGGGGGACAGGCGGCGGTGGTGCATGACTTGCAGTTGTTGGATAGCAATGCGCAGATTCTCGATCAGCTCGAGTCAATTTCGAACAACGAGAATTGAGCGTGAGCCGTTCCTGTGAAGAGGGGAACGGCAGGGGATTGAAAGGCATGAAGTCGGTGGACACAAGAGCGAGATGGCTCTGCCGGTCAGCTATTGCTGCGGCGGTACTGGCATTGTGTCTGCCGGGGGCCTGGGCGAGGGGGCAACATTCCGCGCCGCGTCAAGCGCCGCGTCAAGCAGCGCGTCCAGCACAGCGCCCGCCGGCGCCGCGGCCAGGGTATGCGGCGCAGAGACCGCAGAATGGGCGGGTGCAGCAGGCCGGACCGCTGAACGATCGCCGCAATGCTTCGCAGTACTCCGGCTACAACCTCGGCGCGATGGGCAGCCCGGCACCGCGGCAGACGCCGATGACCCAGCCGAATGCAGGCGGACCCGGAGCGCAGGGGATGCAGCAGGGGATGCAATACCGGGGACAGGGTTACGCACGGCCGGGTTATTCCGGCAACGCGGCACCCGGTTATTCGCCGCCGGGACATCTTGGTTCATGGCTCAACCAGCACCGTGGCGTGCCGGTGCAGCAGCAGGAGCAGATGCTGCGCAATGACCCGAGCTTCAACAGGCTTCCCCAGGCTACGCAGCAGCGGTTGGTGCAGCAGTTGCACCAGGTGGACCAGATGCCTGCGGCGCAGCGCGACCGCCGCCTTGCCCGCGCGGAAAACCTGGAGCGTATGTCTCCGCAGCAGCGCTCGCAGGTGAGCAATGCTGCGCGCCGCTGGAACACGCTGCCGGCGGATCGTCAGGCAATGATGGGTAACGCTTTCCGCGATCTGCGCGGTGTTCCGCCCGATCAGCGGCAGACCGTGTTGAACTCTGATCGTTACCAGCATGCCTTCAGCCCGGAAGAGCGCGATATCCTCTCAAACATGCTGAGCGTGGAGCCCTACGAGCCCCCGAAATAACGGTCGCGTCGGCTCACTTTGTCAGCACGAGCTGCGTGTGCAAGCGGATGTCCCGTGAAGATGCGCCCACCTGAATCTCAAACGTACCTGGGTCTGCAGTCCATTGCTTTGTCTCGGGACTCCAGTAGGAGAGTGCTGCCCGGTCCAGTGTGAGATGAACGGTCTTTGTCTCGCCCGGCTGCAGATCGACGCGCTGGAATCCTTTCAGCTCATGCACAGGTCTGTCGATTTTGGAGTGACCGTCGTGCACATAGAGCTGGACAACCTCAGCGCCGGCGCGTGAGCCGGTGTTCTTTACTTTAAGGCTCACCGTCACCGGCTCGTCTCCCGCGACCTTGTCCGGCGTGACTTTCAGATCGCGATAGGCAAAGGCGGTGTAACTGAGCCCATAGCCGAAGGGAAACTGGGGCTCGACGCTCTTTGTGTCGTAGTAGCGATAACCCACGTAGATTCCCTCCGCGTAGTTCACCACCAGGTTGGTTCCCGGATAATTTGCGGCTGCGGGCGAGTCCTCATAACGCTTCGGCAAGGACACAGGCAGCTTGCCGGAGGGGTTGGCATCGCCAAAGAGAATGGAAGCCAGTGCGTGGCCGCCCTCCTGTCCGCCGTACCACATGTCCACGAGCGCGGGCGTTGTGTCGATCCACTTCGTCATCGTGACCGGGTCGCCAGTGTTGATCACGACAATAGTGTGCGGATTGGCCTTCTCGACGGCTTCGATCAGCTCGTCCTGCCCGGCGGGCAGGTCCATCGTTGCCACGTCGTGTCCTTCCGACTCCAGCTTCGAGTAGCGGCCCACGACGACCACTGCGACGTCGGCATGCGCGGCCGCGTCAACTGCCTGTTGCAGAGCCTGAGCGCGCGCTTCGGGAGTATCCTGCGCGGGGTCTTCGCCCTCCATGCCGACGCCCAGCGCATAGCCCACCTTCACGGCGCTTCCCGCGCGCTCGCGAATGCCATCGAGCGGAGCAATGGCGTGCATGGGCCGCACCAGCGAACTGCCGCCGCCGCCCGTCCGCGCCACGGCGGCGTTGGGCCCAATCACGGCGATGGAATGAATCTTTGCGGCGTCGAGAGGCAGCAGGGAGCTCTCGTTCTTCAGGAGCACAATGCCTTCCGTCGCGCCCTGCAGCGCCACGGCCCGCTCGGCAGGCGTGTCCACTTCGCCGCCCGCTCCATGCGGGTGGTCAAAGATGCCGCTGAGGAAGATGATGCGAAGGATGCGGCCCACGTTGTCGTTGATAGTGGCCTCTGTGATCTGCCCCGCTTGCACTGCGGCCAGAACCTTGTCTGCCACCAGCCAGCCTGCGCCGCTTCCGCCGCTCTTGAAGCGGTCGGTTTTGGTCATGGCGAGCATCTGCGGTCCACCCGGCATCTCCAGGTCCATGCCGGCGTTTACGGTGGGCGCGGTCGAGTAAGTGCTGGCCCAATCTGAGACTACAAATCCCTTGAAGCCGAATTCGTTTTTCAGCACGTTGGTGAGCAGATAGGTGTTTTCGCCGCAATGCACGCCGTTGACCTTGTTGTAGGCCGACATGACGGTCCACGCTCCGCCCTGCTGCACGGCGGCCTTGAACGCGGGCAGATAGATCTCGTGCAGAGTGCGCTCGTCGATGTGCGCGTCGATGCGATGACGCTCGAACTCCTCGTTGTTGGCGTCAAAGTGTTTTACCGAGGGGATCACGCCCTCGCCCTGCACACCTTTGACATAGGCCACGCCAAGACGGCCGGAAAGATACGGATCTTCACCGTAGCCCTCAAAGTTGCGCCCCCACAGCGGCACGCGATTGATGTTCACCGTGGGCCCGAGAATCATGTCGCGGCCCAGCGCCTTCACCTCTTGCGCAATGGCCTGGCCCTCGCGTTGGACCAGTTCGGTGTCCCATGTGGATGCCATGTCTACGCCGGACGGAAACGAAGTGGACTCCACCTTGACCGGATTGCCGGCAGCATTCGTCATGGCTGAGCTGCCCATCCAGGCGCGCACGCCCATCGGCCCGTCTGCCATTCTGATCGCGGGAATTCCCAGCCGCTCGATGGGCGCGGACTCCATCCAGCCGGAGCCGGAGAGCATGGTTGCCTTCTCGGTGAGGGTCATGCGGCTCAACAGGTCGGCCACGCGCTTTTCGACAGGGAGCGAGGCATCCTTATAAGGAGCTGGCTGGGATGCGGCGGTCTGCGCCATGGTTCCGCATGGAGCAAAGGCGATGGCAGAGAACAGGGCGAAGGTGAGGGCTCGAAAAACGCGGCGCATGAGATTAGCTCCATTGGCGAAAATCCGCCGGGACTCGCGGGCAATGTTAATGGATAGGGGTTGCCTTGAACAAACCGCGGCAACAGCGCGCTCTGCCTTTCTACTCTCCGGTCAAGTGCAGTGGAGATGCGCCGGTCTCTCGCTCCTCTTCCGGCGCGAAGATCATCCAGCCTGCTCCCGCGGCTGCCAGGAGCAGTCCGGCTCCGGCGCGCAGCTCGACAGAGGGCCGCAGCAGGGCCAGCCCGATGAGGCTGGTGAGCAGCGGAGCCAGCACGAAGCGGGCCGTCATGCGCGCGGCGGAGAGGCGGCGCATCAGCCAGAAAAGCAGCAGCAGACGCGGCAATTCGATGGCGGCGGACCAGGCAAGCTCAGGCTTGAGCGCGCTCCAACTCCAGACGGGATGCTCGGTGAAGGCGCTGGTCGCTGCCAGTCCGGCTGCAGCGGCTGCGCCGGCAATGGCCGCCAAAGGCGCGACGGATCTGCCCGGCAATGCGCGGGCAAGACGAACTGCTGCGCAGTTGGCTGCGGCTACGCAGGCCGCCGCAAGGACCACCGCGCAGAATGCGAACCCCGCGTGCGCCGATTGCGGAATCTCAACCGGAAAGACGCCGAGCATGCCGGTGAGGGCGGCAAGGGCTGCGGCCAGGCCCCCACGAGTCCGCATGACCGCGCCGTCGCGGCGCATGTGGGGCTCAAAGACAGCAGCAAAGACGGGGGTAAGAGCAAACAGCGCGACCTGGGCGAGACCGGAAAGCCAACCTTCCGCAAAATGCACCAGCAAGGCCGGTGCCGCAAACAATCCTGCGCCGATGAGCGCGCAGGCCCACGCTTGCCGCCTGCCGGGCCACGGTGCTCTGCGCACAAGGGCAAACAGAGTGGCCGTTATCGCGAGGAGAACGAGGGGCGCAACCTGCCGCTCCATGCGCGGCATGGAAGTCGGAGAAAGGATTGGCAGCAGATCGGCCCGCACCGAAGAGAAGGACCACAGGCAGCAGAGCAGCAACAGCCCCGCCGCGGGAACTGCTCCTGCTGCCGCATGCCTGGGCCAACGCGCCACCATGCTTTCGATCAGAACACACCAGCCTGATTTCCGAAGGCCTGTGACGGGGTTGAAGCCAGTACGACACCAGTCGATCGATACATTCCATGCGCCAAGGCCGTTGAGCAATGGCTGCCAATTCCCCGTCAGTTACAATAGAAGCAGGGCCAAGGCCAAAGAT
>JAKBHH010000078.1 GCA_021836865.1 Acidobacteriota bacterium | reverse complement strand
ATACGGCAGCGCCATACTGGGAGGGGATGACCGGAACCCGCCACTCTTCCGAGTCACGCAAGAAAGCTTCGCGCTGCCAAAGATCCTCGCCGCGCTTCAGATGCCCAGCTTCTTCACCTCATCGTTGTAATACTTGCGGTAAAGAATCTCCCACTCCTGTGAACCTTCCAGGATGATCTTCCGCTGCGAAGCAATCTTCAGCCGAGCCGCCGTATCGATCCCTGCCTCCTGCGTCAGCAGGGTCTCCAGCGCCTTGCGCGCCTCCTGGCGAATCGTATTGCGGTCCTCCAGAAAGCCCACTTCGTCAATCTCGGCGAGGGTGTCGGCCACCGTGTGGGCCAGCTTATTGAGCTTGTCGCGGCTGATTCTCATAACACCGCCTTGTATTTGCGCGCCAGCTCGGTCTTTACCTTCTTGAACATCTCTGCATATTGCGCGCCGGTCTTGCGCATCTCTTCGGAGTAGGCCTCCAGAATTACGCGCACCTCTTCATTGATGCGGTCTTCAAGAGACAGCTCATCGATCAACCCTCCGGTCACCTTCGACTCAGTCGCCTTCAAGTCGCTTGTGGTGATCATTTTGGCGTCGATCAGATGTTTGACCGTGCGGCGGGCAAGGTACCCTATGTACTCGCGAGAAAAAATCATGGGCTAAAACACGAGGATACTGCATCGGGCAGCACAATGTACACCCTTGATCCGCGCGGAGTTGGAGAGGCCTGCCTGAGCCCTGATGCGCATCAGCCGGCGCGGACCGGCTCGCCCCGCCCGCCCAAAGCGCACACAGCGCTCACCGCACCGCAGATCTTCGCATCATGGCCTCTCCGTACCATGCCAATTCGCCAGGCATGCAAACAAGCTGTGACAATATCGCCGACTCGAGGAAGCATCGGAATCAAAATTCATGCGACGCGCGACGCGCCTCAGTTTCGGTGTGGGCAGCTCTTTGTGTTCAGGCAGCCATCAGCCACGCGCAGCCGCTCCACAGTCCGGCCTGCCAGCAGATGCTCTTCTACAATTTCCGCCGCATCCTCGGCCCGCACATTCCCATACCAAACCGCCTCGGGATACACCACCATCATCGGCCCATGCTCACACTGGTCAAGGCATCCTGACTTGTTGATGCGCACCCGCGCGCCGAGTCCCGCGGCTTTGGCTCGCTGTTGCAGTTCCGTGTGCAGGTCGCTTTTCCCGTCTGATGTGCAGGACGGCCGCTGCGCGCCCTCGGGCCGGGTGTTGTGGCAGACAAAAATATGGCGTTCAAAAGCTGGCAAGCGGCTCTCCTTCTCCAGTTCCCCTGCCCCCAGACTAAATCCTCTTCCCCGGCTGATCCCACCCGCTTTCCACAGTGCCCAACCCGGCCCCATCTGAGAGAATTAAGGCCTGACTATGAGTACGGACAACCTGCTATCGCTTAAAGACGACATGGTGGCCTTTATTGAAGGGCACGGCCTTCGCCGCCTGCCCGGCTACGTAACCGAAGATATCCCTTCCATTCTGTGGGAGAGCCAGGGCAATCCCGACGCGTGGAAAGACTTCGTCGAGATGGCCAAGCACGTCGGCGCACCCTTCATCACCTTCAGCGAAATGACTCTCGAACGAGAAGACCTGGAATCGCTCATTGAAGAAGCGGGTGAGATGAACTACCCCGATGATGAGTCGTCCGAGCTGGTCGAGGCACAGCTGCTGCGCAAATACACCGGCATGGTCGGCTACGTGCAACTCGGCTTCATCTACCAGGGCATGGCGTTTCTGCATGAAACCACCACCGAGTGGTATGAGCGGTTTCAGTCGCTGCTCGAAGACATCGACACCTTCCACGACATCGTCATCGACGACCACGAACACCACCACGACGACGAGGACGAATAGACCCGGTGAGCAACGTGGGCGCAATGCAGAACGGCGCCGCCGGCCCCGCAGGTCTTCCTCGGCAACGTTGGATTCTGGCTGAGTCCCATCCTGAACAGGCAGACACGCTAGCCCGGGACGCGCGCCTGCCGCACGTGCTGGCTGAGTTGCTCATCGCCCGCGGCATTACTCAGCCCAGCCAGGCCTTTGCTTTTCTCAACCCTGAGACCGCGCACCTCCACGACCCATTCCTGATGTGCGGAATGACCGCTGCCGTCGATCGCCTGGAGCGCGCCATCGCCCAGCGTGAGACCATCCTGCTCTATGGGGACTACGACGTGGACGGCACCACCGCCGTGGTCCTGCTCAAAACAGCTATCGAGATGCTGGGCGGCATTGTCCGCTTCCACGTGCCTCACCGGCTGCGCGAGGGCTATGGCCTGCAATCAAGTGTGCTTGAGGCCGCATACGCCGACGGCGTTCGCCTTATCCTCACCGTGGACACGGGCATGAGGGCCTTTGCCGAAGCCGATACAGCGCGCCGTCTCGGCCTCGATCTGATCGTTACCGACCATCATCTGCCCGACGCACAGGATGCCGTGCCTGACGCACTGGCCATCCTCAATCCCAACCAGCCCGGCTGTACTTATCCTGAGAAGTCGCTCTGCGGCGCGGCCATCGCGCTCAAGCTCGCTCAAGCGGTGCTCGAACGTCGTGACACAGCCCGCACGCGTGAAAAGACCCTGCCCAGCTTTCTCAAGATGGCCGCCATCGCCACCATCGCCGACGCCGTTCCGCTCAAGGGCGAAAACCGCGTCATCGCCGCGCTGGGACTGCGCGAGTTGCGCAAGCCCGTGGGCGCAGGGCTGCGCGCGCTCTTCACTGCTGCCACCCTCGACCCAAAGGCCAGGCCGCTCACCGGATTCGATGTCGCCTTTCGCCTTGCGCCGCGCATCAACGCCGCCGGCCGCATGGATGTGGCCTCGGACGTCGTCGAACTCTTCACCACACGCGACACGGCCCGCGCGCAGGAACTGGCCGCCAAGCTCGAACGGCTCAACCGCGAACGCCGCGACACAGAAGCCTTCGCTCTTGCCTCCATTGAGAACCGCCTCGCAACGGATCCCGACTTGGCCGCGGGGCGGCTTCTCGTCGTCGATGGCGAGGGCTGGCACCGCGGCGTCATCGGCATCCTGGCCTCGCGTATCGTGGAGCGCACGGCCAAGCCCGCCATCGTCGTCAGCGTGGAAGACGGCGTCGCGCACGGCTCGGGCCGCTCCGTAGACGGCTTTCATCTGCTTGGCGCCCTGGAAAGCTGCGCCGATCTCTTCACCCGCTTTGGCGGTCACGCCTTTGCCGTGGGCTTCGCCATGCCCGCCGACGCACTGCCCGAGCTCAAGCGCCGCCTCGGCCTCTACGCAGCCGAGCACCTTGCCCAGCGCGAGCCCGAACGCCTGCTCCACATCCACGCCGAGCTGCCTCTTGATCGCATCACGCCCGTGCTCGCCGGCTGGCTGCGCAAGCTTGAGCCGCTTGGCCACGGCAATCCGGAACCCATCTTCGTCGCGCGCAATGTGCGCTTGCTGGCCCCCCGGCGCATTATGAAGGACCGCCACGTTCGCCTGGAGCTCTCGCCCGCCGCCGCACAATCGGCCCCCTGCATCGTTCGCGCCGTCGGCTGGGGCATGGCCTTCCGCGCCGCGGAACTGCGCCTCGAACAGGGCAGCCACATCGATATTGCCTACCGCATTCGCGAAAATGACCATCCGGAGTTCGGCGGCATTGAAGTCGAAATCGCCGGCATGGAACCAGCCTCCGCCTGACGCAGAAAGGCCCACGGAAGCCGCGGGCCTTTGGGAATTGCGCTGCGCTCAATCTACCGGAAGTTACGCCCGTTTATGTCCCGCCGGTCCATCGGACGATCTTGCATTCGCTGCTGATTCTGCGCCGGCGGGTGGTACTGCTGCGCCTGCCGGTTCTGCCCTTGCGGAATCTGCCTCTGGTTATAGCCCTGGTTGTTGGGCCGCTGATACTGGCCGTATGGGTGATTCTGGACGTTGCCGCCCTGCTGTCCGTAGCCCCTATTCTGATACGCGGAATTCGGCTGACCCTGGCGGTTCTGCATCCCGTTGGTCGCGCCTGCCGTCCCGCGATTGTTGAAGCTGTTTGGGCGCTGATTCATCGCCGACGGCCGATTCTGCGCATTCCATGGCCGCGCTACCGCTGCTGTCGCGGGGCGTCCATGATTGCTGTTGAAGTAAGAAGCCCGCTCCATTCTCGCTGCCTGCTCGTGCTGGCTCTGGACGTTCGTAGGCGCCATGTGCTGGTCGCGCATTGCCAGCCGCTCTTGCGGTGCGGGCTGGTGTTGAATCCCGCCCGGTCCGCCGCTGTAGGCCACGTGATTGTTATTGATGATCGTGTTGCGCTGCACGATCGTCCGGTCGATGTAGGTGTTGCGAATGACCGTCGTATTCACACGCATCACTGCGGTGTTATAAGCAAACACGCCGCCATGCCACATGCCGCCCACAAAACCCACACCCATGTAGCCGAAGCCATAGTTCACGCCGCCGTAGTAGCCCACGTGCGGGCCCCAATAGCCGGGATGAAACATGTACATGCCACCCGCCCAGCCCCAGTAAGGCGGCGTCCACAGTGCGCCCATATACGGCGCAGGCACCCACGCGCCGGGCACCCAGTAGTAGCCGTCATCGCCGTAGGCCCAGTAACCCGGCGTCCACATCAGCCCCGGTTGCGGGCAGGGCGGCTGCACATACACCGGAAGCACCGGCGGGGCAAACCCCACACTGATAAAGACACCCGCGAAAGACGAGGCGGGAACGATCAGAAGAAGCAGCGTCAACAAGAGCCAGCGCGATGTACGAAGCAGCCGCATGGCAATTCCTCCTTCACTTTCAGTGCCTGCATGGCCGAATCTCACTGCCTCCCGGCCTGCACGGACACGCACGTTCAGCCCTCCGCAGATGAGACCAGGGAATCTTGCGAAGATGCTTTACTCCTCTGAAACCCCACAGGGCGCCAGAAGTTGCTGGCGACGTCAGTAGCGCAGGCTAAGGCCCATCCCAAAGACGTGCCGCGCCTGCAGATTGACCGGCACGATCACGACAGGCGGAGCCGGCGAGGGAAGTCCCGTCGGCACCGCAGTGCTGCCAATCGTGCCCGCCACCTGGCCAATGCCGGCATCGAACGCAAAGTGCGGATGTTCCTTCTGCGTAATCCGCACGGCGTAGTCCAGTGTCGTCGGCACATGCGCCGGGGCTCCGGGCAGCCCGGTCGACGTGTTGATCAGAATCGCGCTCAGGTTCTTTGAGTTCGGCGACTCCTGCGTGAATCCCGCAGCCGGAACAATTGCGGTGTGGAAAGGACCCGGCAGCGGAATCCCCAGACCGCCAAACAGCCTGCCGGCAAACCGCGTTGACTGCCCGCCCAGCCCATAGATCGACGCATTCGTCGCCTTCCAGCCCAGGTTCACGAGAAACGGCAGCGGCGGATGCAGCCATGTCTTTGTCGCCGCAATGTAGATGTCACCGTTCGTATAGGACTTCAGCGTTCCGGTCAGCGCCTGGTTCAGCGCGCCGCTTACAAAGCGGTCGTCTGTCCGCACCAGTCCACCCACTCCGATGCCCGGTGTCCAGGGTCCGAACTGTCCATCCTTGATCGCCACAACCTTGCCGTGAAAGATGTTCATCCCTGAGTAGTGCCACAGGCTGCTGAAGAGAGCGCTGTCGCCTTCGGTATGCACACTCCGGGTATAGCCCGCTTCAAAGCGATTGGCAAAACCCTCGGTGATACTGAAGGTGTGGATATTGCCGATCACTTTCGAAGCGTTCACAAAGTGGTAGCTCACCGCGGGATGCGAAAAGAACTTGCCTTTGTCTGCGTACACCACGTACGCCGTGGGCGTGATAAAGCCGCCCGTCTGTCCTTCCAGTGTCAGGTTCTGGGCGCGCAGGGTCTGCGCGGCTCCCATCGTCATTGCCACCAGCCCGCAAAGGGCAACGCTCTTCAGCCAGTCTCGATTCACGTTCACTACTCCTGTCCGGTGCAGTCTCCTGCGCCTCTTCCTTTTCCAAGGCAAATCCGGCATCCGTCCAGGCCAACGTTGCACCCAAGGATGATCCTCTCCTTCGCCCTGTGCCTGCAATGGAAAACCACGGCCGGCGCACCACAAAGGTACCCATTGGCTCACTGCGCCATCGGGCTTCTGGAGGAGTTTCCGCCGGCCTCATGGGCCGCTGAGGACGCTCCGGATTCGCTTGGGGAATGCACTCTTGTAACACATTTGTTGCGCAATCGTCTCCCCCGTTGGCCGGGTGGTAGACTCACGCCATGTCACGCGGTTTGTTCATTACGCTCGAGGGCCTCGACGGCTCGGGTAAAACCACGCAGATCAAGCGTTTGGCTGCGTGGCTCCAGCGGCGCGGCCTCAGCCCCATCGTCACCCGCCAGCCCGGCGGTACCGCCACCGGCGACTCTATCCGCGCCCTGCTGCTCGACTCCCGCTCCACCTGCCTCGCGCCCATGACCGAGATGGCCCTCATGTTCGCCGACCGCGCCCAGGCCATCGCCGAAGTCATTGAACCCGCCCTCGCCGCCGGCAAAATCGTTCTTTGTGATCGATTTACCGACTCCACCGAGGCCTACCAGGGCGGCGGCCGCCAGCTCGGCTCCCAGCTTGTCCTCGACATGCACCACCTCATCTGCGGCAACCTGCAGCCCGACCTTACCCTGCTGCTGCTGCCGTCCCTTGCCGTATGTCTGGAGCGCGCCCGCCACCGCAATGACCGCGTCGCCGCCCAGTCCGGCCCGGACGAAAACCGCTTCGAGCAGGAGCAGGATGCCTTCTATCGGCGCGTCTGGGAAAAGTACCGCGAGATTGCCGCGCGAGACACCGACCGCATCGTCCTCATCGAGGGCAACCTCACCATTGATGAGGTCCACGAGCAGATCGCTGAAGCCGTCGCCGAGCGCCTCATCACCGCGGGCCACGCGCGCTAGGCGTCTGCGGCACCAGCCCTTCCAGAACAGAATGCGCCCAGATTGCTATACTTGCGTCAGGAGAAAATGAGCGCCTTTCGCCAAAACCGTGCATGGTTCTGGATCGCGATTGCGGCTATATCAATTGCCATCCTCGCGCTCCTCGTACCACACGGTCTCCACGCCGCAGGTCAACCCGACTGGTTCGCGATGCTGCCCGTTTACTTCGTCGGCCTGCTACTGCCGCTGATCCTGTTACCTCTGACGCCGGCCCTCTCACGGGACCACTCCCCCAAAGCTCCCACCCTCGCCGCATCGTTCCAGCGTCCCCCGCCGTTCTGCGCATAACACCCGCCTGATCCTGGCCCGCCGCGCAGGCGTTATCCGCGCCTCGTGAACCGGGCTAATCTGCACCAGCTTTCGATCTGCGGCTCCATCCGTGCCGCTCCGAGGCGTGACCATGCGTATCGATCTCCTGTCTGCCTTTGCCGTTGCCCTGCCCATCGTCGCGAGCCTGCTGGTCGCGGTCATCGCGCTCTTTTCCCTGCTCAAACAGCTCATCTCCAGGCGACACCATCCCCGTCTAGGCCACTTCAAGGCCTTCGCCGCAAGTGCCGCGATTGGACTCGCCTTTCTCCCGCTCGCCGCAATCTACCGCCCAAGCCTGGTTGAGGTTGCCAGAGCTCAGATTCGACAGCAGGAAGACGTCGATGAAGAGGAGAGCGGAGGCCCTGAATCTCCTTTGAAGCATCTCTGGCGCCAATTGCGCCGCATCCGGCGAGGAGAAAGAGTGGACATCCTGATCCTGCGACGCGAGTGAGTGCCTGCCAGATGCAAACGCTCGGCAACCGGCGCGCGTCTCCCCCAGCCGCGCGCGTCCAACGCAATCCATTTACACTGTTAGATGGAGACCTCTGTGTTTTTTGATAAAGTTTTAACCAGCATATTTGGCACCGCGAACGAGCGCGCCATTAAGCGCATGATGCCCGTCGTGACTGCCATCAGCGCCCTCGAGCCGGAGATCAAAAAGCTCTCTGACGAGCAGCTCTGCGCAAAGACCGCTGAGTTCCGCGCCCGCATCGCCGCGCGCATTGCGAATCTCACTGATCCTGAAGCAATAAAGGCCGCCGAGCGCGAGGCCCTCGACGAAATTCTTCCCGAGGCCTTCGCCGTTGTCCGCGAGGCGGGCTGGCGCGCCGTCCACATGCGCCACTTCGATGTCCAGCTCATCGGCGGCATGGTGCTCCACCAGGGCAAGATCGCCGAAATGAAGACCGGCGAAGGCAAAACCCTGGTCGCCACGCTCGCCTGCTACCTCAACGCCCTCGCCGGACGCGGCGTCCATGTCGTCACCGTCAATGACTACCTGGCCAAGCGCGACGCCGAGTGGATGGGCAAAATCTACGAGTTCCTCGGCCTCACCGTCGGCGTCATCGTCCACGACCTTGACGATAACCAGCGCCGCGAGGCCTACGCTGCCGACATCACCTACGGCACCAACAACGAGTTCGGCTTCGACTACCTGCGCGACAACATGAAGTTCGAACTGAAGGACTGCGTGCAGCGCGGCCACTACTACGCCATCGTCGACGAAGTGGACTCGATCCTCATCGACGAGGCGCGCACCCCGCTCATCATCTCCGGCCCGACTGACCAGACCACCGACAAATACGCGCGCGTGCGGCTGATCATTCCCAAACTGCAGCTCGGCGAAGAGATCGAGTGGAGCGACACCCGCCGTCAGGCCGAGCTCGGCATCCGCCTCAACGAAGGAGAAAAATACTTCAGCGGCGATTATGTCGTCGACGAAAAGCACAAGACCATCGGCGTAACCGATGAGGGCTGGATCACCATTGAGAAAGCCCTCGGCATCGACAACATCGCCGATGCCGAGAACTGGGACCTGAAGCACTACGTCGAGACCGCGATCAAGGCCCATGCCCTCTACAAGCGCGACGTGGATTACGTAGTCAAGGACGGCGAAGTCATCATCGTCGATACCTTCACCGGACGCCTCATGCCCGGCCGCCGCTGGTCCGACGGCCTCCACCAGTCCATCGAGGCCAAGGAAGGCGTCAGCATCCGCAAGGAAGATCAGACCCTTGCCACTATCACCTTCCAGAACTACTTCCGCCTCTACCAAAAGCTGAGCGGCATGACCGGCACCGCCGAAACCGAAGCGTCCGAGTTTGAAAAGATCTACAAGCTCGAAATCGTCGTCATCCCCACCAACAAGCCCCTGCTGCGCATTGAAAATGCCGACGTCGTCTTTCGCACCGCCAAGGAAAAATACAAGGCCGTTGCAGACGACATCGCCCTGCTGCACGAAAAGCAGCAACCCGTGCTGGTCGGCACTACCTCCATCGAAAAGAGCGAAGCGCTCTCCGCCATCCTCGCCCGCAAAGGCGTGCGCCACGTCGTGCTCAACGCCAAGTTTCATGAACGCGAAGCGGAGATCGTCGCGCAGGCAGGCCGCCTCGGCATGGTCACCATCTCCACCAACATGGCAGGCCGCGGTACAGACATTCTTCTCGGCGGCAATGCCGAGTTCATGAGCCGCATGGAGCTGGTGAAAAAGGGCCGCGCCCGCGCCATCAGCGTGGCGGAGGGCGCCATCAATCCCATGGCTCCGGCCGGATTCCTGCGCTTTTACTACCAGGGCCAGGAGTTCGAAATCGCCGAGCCCGAATGGCTTGAGACATTTAAGGTCCACAACGAAGCTGCTCTGCAGGAGCACGGCAAGGTCATCGAAGCCGGGGGGCTGTTCATCCTCGGCACCGAGCGTCACGAGTCCCGCCGCATTGACAATCAGCTCCGTGGCCGCGCCGGCCGCCAGGGCGACCCCGGCGAATCCCGTTTCTATCTCTCGCTCGAAGACGATCTCATGCGCATCTTCGCCAAGCAGTGGGTCAGCACACTGCTCGAGCGCCTGGGCATGGAAGAGGGCGTGCCCATCGAGTCAAAGATGATCTCCAAGCGCATTGAAGGCGCGCAGAAAGCCGTTGAAGCGCAGAACTTCGAGTCGCGCAAGCACCTGCTCGAATACGACGACGTGATGAACAAGCAGCGCGAGGCCGTGTATGGACTGCGCCGCCAGCTGCTTGAGGGCGTCGAACAGCGCGAGCTCATCCTGGAAGACTACGTCGGGGGCATCCTCAGCGCCACGCTCGACGAGTGCGCCGGCGAGAACGTTCGCACCGACCAGTGGAACATCAAGGGCTTGGATGAGCGGCTCATGGGCCAATTCGGCCTAAGCCTCAGTGCCGTTGGCATCCAACCGCAGGATCTGACGCGCCATGAGCTCGGCGACGCCATCTTCGACCGCCTCAAAGCCGAGTACGAGGCCAAGGAAAAGATCCTCGGCGCGGAAACCATGCGCTATCACGAGCGCATGGTGATGCTCAGCGTCATCGACGGCCTGTGGAAGGATCATCTGCTCTCGATGGACCACCTCAAAGAAGGCATCGGCTTGCGCGGCTACGCGCAGCAGGATCCGCTCGTCGCCTACAAGAGAGAATCCTTCGACATGTTCGAAGCGATGATGCTCAAGTTCCAGGAAGATACCGTGCGGTTCCTCTTCCGGATGCAGATCATTGGTCCCGATGGCCAGCCGATCAATGCAGCGCCCCGTCCGCACGGCCCCGTTCCGCCCGCGCCGCAAGTCGCCAGCGCCGCACTGCCTCTCTCGCAGGATGCAGCGCCGCGTGAGATCGCCATTCCCATGCGCCAGACCTCCACGACCATCGACGCCATCGAAAAGGAGTTCCACCGCAAAAAGCAGCGCGAACTCGAGGTCGCCAGCCGCGCCGGTGCAGGCGAAGCCTCCCAGCCCGCCCAGCGCCACGCGGGCGAAAAGGTAGGACGCAACGATCCCTGCCCCTGCGGCTCCGGCAAAAAATACAAGAAGTGCCACGGCGCGGAAAAATAGCGCCTCCCGGTTCAGCGGCGGAGGAGGGACCACTCTCCCCTCTGCCGCTTGAAGGCTTCAATCTTGCTGGGGCAGATCAAAGCCCACGGTCAGCTCCACGTCTACCTGCCGGCTCCTGCCGCAAATCGCCGCCTGCGCACTGCCTTCGCTACGCCGCACCGACCGCCTCAAATGTCATATCCTGCGCCTGCAAGCCGTGTTCGGAGCACCACTGCTCAAACAGCCGCCCATAGCTCAGCGTCATATACGCGGCCGGCGTCACGCCCAGCTTCGCCGCCGTCTGGTCAATCCACTCTGCCGCGCCTTCCAGCTCGGCAAAGTTGCCAATCGGCGTCTCATCCACCACGCAGTGCCCCCTGCCATCGGTCCACTCCGTGCGCCACTTCTCATAGCGAAAGGCCGCCACGAGTCCCAGCGCAAGAAAAACTTCCGCCAGCACCTGACCATCCGCCACAGCGGTCTCGGTTTCAATGCGATGCTTGTGCCGGTCCTCACCCACACCGGAGTCGGGGATACGCTTGTGCGTTACCGTCCACCGTCCGGCATAGTTGCGGATGCGCAGAATCTCCGTCCGCGCCCGCATCTTCCGCTCCGGCGTGTCGTAGAGCACGTTGCTCTCAAACTGCCGCGGCGTCTCCAGCCGGAACCCCGCCTCGCGGAGCTGCGCGGCAAAGCCGCCCAGATCATCCACCCGGAACTTGATCTCGGTCTCAATCGCCATCGGTTGCAGTGAGTATACGGTAGTTGGCCTCACCGCCAGCAAACGGCGACAATAGAGCCGTGAAGACCCTCCGCCTGTCCGTGAACCCCGCCCATCTCGACTCTGCCGAGGCACGACAGGCCATCTCCGAGGCTGCACGTATCCTGCGCGCCGGCGGCCTCGTCGCACTGCCCACCGAGACCGTCTACGGCCTCGGAGCCAATGCGCTTGACCCCGCCGCCGTAGCCCGCATCTTTACCGCCAAGCAGCGGCCTGCCTGGGACCCGGTCATCGTCCACATTGCCGGGCCGATTATAGAAAACTCCATGCTTGACGCCCTTGTGACTGGGGTGCCTGCATCCGCGCGCAAGCTCATCGCAGCCTTCTGGCCCGGTCCGCTCACGCTGCTGCTGCCCCGATCCGCCGCCGTGCCCGATGCCGTCACCGCCGGGCGACCGCTCATCGGCATCCGCATGCCTGCGCATCCGGTCGCCTTCGCGCTCATTCGCGAGGCTGGCGTTCCCGTCGCCGCGCCCAGCGCCAATACCTTCGGCCACATAAGCCCCACAACAGCTGACCATGTGCTTGAAGATCTCGATGGCCGAATCGATGCCATCCTCGACGCCGGGCCCACGCAGCATGGGGTCGAGTCCACCGTCCTCGATCCCTGCCAAAGCCCCATGATCCTTTACCGCCCCGGCGCAATCACCGCCGCGCAGATCGCAAACACAGCGGGCCAAGTCGAGCTTTTTCAGCACGCCGGTCCACTCCGATCCACGCCTCGCGAAGCAATGGCCTCGCCCGGCGTCGGTCTGCGACATTATGCGCCCCGCGCACGCCTGGTTTTAGTGGATGATTCGCTCGAAGCTCTGCCTGCTAGGCTCGCCGCAATCGCGGCCGAGAACGCGGGCCAGCGCATCGGCATCATGCTGCCCGACGAGCTTGCTGCCATGGCTCTGCCCGCCGTTGAAGTCTTTTCCTGGGGCCGCTGGGCCGCGCTTGACGAGCTTGCCGGCCGCCTCTACGCAGGCCTGCGCGCGCTCGACGCCCAGGGATGTACGGTCATCCTCTGCCCCTTGCCGCCGGCCACGGGCCTTGGCGCTGCCATGCGCGACCGCCTGCGCAAAGCCGCTCACCCACCCGAAGAGTAGGTCTTCTCCATCCCCGGCTCGCCCAGTTTGTACATATATTTGATCGCCGACTTGTAGACCAGCACCCGCGTCTTGCCCCGCACCTTCAGGGCGTTGCTGTCATACCACTCGATGCAGCCCTCTACCCGTTGCCCATCCATCAGCACAACCACCATCGGCGTCTGCGCCTGTATCTGTTTCTGCAGATAAAAAACCTCCGCATGGGTCTGCAGCGGTTCATCGCTCGCGTAATGGGCCGACATCCGAACAGGCTGTGAGGGTATCGACTTTCTGCGAGTCAGCGTCTGCTTCACCGCGCCGCTCGCTGCCTCCATCCTGGCTGGTGTAGCGTAAGGAATCATTCAGTCCGTCCTCCTCAGGGCCTGTAAGGCACCGTACACAACCAAACCAACCATAGGAATCGCCAGGACTACAGGTACTTCTGATGCGGCCAACCGTCTCTCCGTGCGGTTCAGCCCACGCGCGCGCCTCCAAGGCGCTGCGGAGCGCGGAGACACCAGGTCCGGCTAAGAATCGGCTTGTCCGGGCTCGATCTTTGCGTCACTTTCTTACGGATGCGTGTACCGAATTGTACTCGAAAAGATGCCGGCATCCGCGGCGAGGTTGCCTCTGCCGCTCCGCCTGCCGGTCTCAGCCTTCGCCCAGGCCCACAGCCATTGCGTCCAGTGAAAGGGACCGCAGCAGATTGCGCCGCATCCCCTGCTCCACCTGCCCCAGCGCGCGCGCCGTGCTGTCCAGCCAGTCCACCGTCAGCCCCTGTGCCATGCGCTCCAGCTCGGCGGCCATGTCCACATTGCGCACCAGTTGCGGCGTACCCGCCATCACCAGCAACAGATCCTCCACCAGGCTGCCCAGCGCGCGCAGCAGGTTCACCGTCTTCTCCTGGCCGTCGGCTCCGGCACGATACGTCTCCGTCGTCCGGAACAACTGCGAGTAGTCCGGTTCGCGCAGCGCCGTCCCCAGCACCACCAGCGCATCCTGACGGCTTGCCAGATACACCTCCAGGTCCAGGGTCAGCGCCCGGCCCACCGCACCCTCGGCAAGCCGCGCGGCCAGCGCACGCTCCTGCGGCTTAAGTTCCTTGCGCCTTGTTGCCAGCAGCGCTTCCAACTCGCCCACCGCCAGCGCTCCCAACCGATGCACAATTGCCCGCGAGCGGATGGTCGGCAGCAATTCCTGTGGATTCTCCGTAAGCAGAATCAGCGACGTGCGCTCCGGCGGTTCCTCCAGCACTTTGAGCAGGCTGTTGGCCGCCTCTTTCATAAAGCTCGACGAGGTAAAAATCGTCACCGCACGATGCGCCTCCGCCGGGGGCCGGTAGTAGGCCGCATGAATGACGTGCCGCACTTGACCCATCTTGATCAGCAGTTGCGGCGGATCAGGCGGCACAATCAGCACATCCGGATGCGTCTGGATCAGGATGCGCGTCTCGCGCTTGTCGGCGTCGCGCATCTCCTCGCGCGCGGCCACCGCCTCAGCCACCCGCTCTTCCAGATTGGCCGCGTCGCCAATACGCGCGCAGGTCGCGCAGCGCCCGCAATAATCCGGGAGCCCCTCGGTCTCCACCGGGTTCTCGCAGTTCAATACACGCGCCAGCATCAGCGCCAGCATGTATTTGCCCGCGCCCTTCGGCCCCGCCAGTATCAGCGCCTGCGGGAACCGCCCCGCGCGCACGCTCTCGCGCAGCCGTGTCACCGTCGCCGCATTGCCCAGGAAGTCCTTGAAGCTCACAGTCCGAGTCTAGTGCATTGGCTGTCATTCCGTTACCGCCGCGCGACGGCGACAGCCCGGATGCCGTTCTTCGGCCGCAGAGTAATCTTGGGCTGCAACTCGATCTTCTGTTCGGGAATCAGCGCGAAGCGCCACCGCTGCGCAATCGTCGCCAGCGCCAGCGTCGCCTCCATCCAGGCAAACGACTCCCCAATGCACTGCCGTCCGCCGCCCCCAAAAGGGAAGTACGCAAACCGCGGCCGCGCCGCCTTGCCCTCTGCCGTAAACCGCTCCGGCTTGAACCGCTCCGGCTCCGGGAACCAACGTGGATCACGATGCACAATGTACTGGCTGAAGAAGACCATCGTTCCCTTGCGCAGGTGGTAAGGGCCGATCCACACATCCTCCAGCGCCTCGCGCCCCATCGCCCACGCCGGCGGATAGAGCCGCATTGACTCCGCCAGCACCATCCCCGTGTACTCCAGGCGCGGCATATCTTCGAGCGTCGGCAGCCGGCCACCCAGCACTGCGTCCAGTTCTTCATGCAGACGCGCCTCGGCCTCCGGGTTTTGGCCCAGCAGCAGCCACGTCCACGCCAGCGCATTGGCCACCGTCTCATACCCGGCCAGAAACAAGGTCAGCACCTGGTCACGCAGCTCTTCGCCGGTCAGCTTCAGGCCATCGCCGCCTGTCTCGTCGTCGCGCGCTGCAAGCAGCATGGAGAGCAGATCGCCCCTCGCCTCCAGACCGCCGGGCAGAGCAGCCGCCTCCGCCTGCCGCGCGCCAATCATCCCATCCACCACCGCATCCAATCGCGCCTTCGACTTCCGAAACCGCCGCATCCCCGGCAGGGGGGTATCCAGCAGCAGCTCCGCCCGCGGCAGCGCCACCAGATAGTTGTAGAGGTCCATGATGCGATTCACCTGGTCGTTGATCTCGTGAATCTGGGCCGTGACCTCGGTATCAAACAGCGTCCGCGCCGTAATCTGCAGCGCCAGTCGCATCATCTCGGCGGCCATGTCCAGCGGCTGCCCCGCCTGCCACTGCGAGCTCACCGCGGCGGCAATCTCCACAATCTGGCCGGCGTAACGCTGGATGCGCTGGCGATGAAACGCCGGCGCAGCAATCCTCCGCCCGCGCTTGTGCGCCTCACCATCCGAAGTAATCAGCCCTTCGCCCAACAGAATTTTCATCCGCCTCTGGGTGCGATCTTTGCCAAACGACGCTGCCTTGTCGATCAGCACTTCACGAATGTCGTCGGGATCGTGAAACAGCACCACGTCATGCAGCAGGATGCGGTAGTGCGCCGCACGTCCGTAGCGCCGCAGGTGTTTGAAGAGCAGAATCGGATTGCCCGGCTTGAAGAACTTATGGAAACCGTAGAAGACCAGGTTCATCCGCAAACCCGGCGGAAACAAATACTTGCCCCGTCGCACCGTCTTCGGCGGACGGCTGGTCCTTTGCGGTTTCAAAGCAAGATCGATCGAGCCCACAAATTGAGCCTAGAAGAACCCCCACCTGCTGTCGAGCAGACCCTCCATATCATCAACAAACGCGGCGCGGAATCTTCTTCCGCGCCGCATCGGTATGATTTCCGGCACCCAATCAGGGATGCATCACCAGGGTCTGGTCCACCTGGAAGGTCAGCACCGATTCCGCCGGCACAGTGACCTGCTTTCCGCGCGTCAGGTACTGGGTCAACCCGCCAAGCGCTCCGCCCGCCAGCGTCCCCACGCCCGCACCGGTGCCGCCGCCAAAGACCGCGCCCATCAGCGCACCCAAACCGGCGCCGCCACCCGTGTACTCCGCCGTCCTCTTGTTCATGCCAAAGCCCGCCGAGCCGTTTGCGGCCACCGATGAGCTATCCACGCGGTACTCCCTGCCGTTCAGGATCACCGAATAGAGATCGAGCGCCAGGTTCTTCGTGCTGCTGCCCCGGTTCGTGTTGCCCTGGCTCAGGTCCACCACCTGCAACTTCGCCGGCGTCCCCGCAGGAATTCCCACGTTTCCCGTGCTGTCCACCACATCCTGCTGGATCTTCGCCGCATACAACCGCCCCAGCGCATCTTTTGAGCTGTCAATCGTCTCATCCGTCCGTACCGAGATTTGCGTGCCTTGCGGAATCACCACCGATTGCACCCCAGAGCCCGGACTCGCCGACGTGTTTGCATAGTTTGCAGCCGGTGCCGTGTACTGATTCGGCGCTGGCGGAACATTGCCCGGAGCCATCCCGCCCTGCGCAGGCGCGCCGTATTGCGGCTGTTGCCCGTAAGACGGAGGCTGCTGACCAGCCACCGATTGCTGTCCATAAGCCGGAGCAGCGGCCGCACCGGGCCCGCCGCTCGCCGGCGATCCACCCGTCAGCACCAGCGAGGAGACATCGCTCACCGGGAACACATATCCAACCCCATTCGCCCCGCGGAACGAGATGCGCGTCACTCCAACCCACTCGCCGGAGTACGTCTGCCCGCCCCGCAGCGAAACATTATCCCCCAGGTTCGAGAACACCACCGTCTGCACATCGCTCAACGGAAACGTGTACTGGATCCCCTGATTGTCCTTGAAGGTTAGCTTGCCGCTCGGCTCGCCCGTATAGGTGCCCGAGTAGCTCTTGCCATCCCGCAGCACCACAATATCTGCCTGCGCCAGGACGGCCGAGAAGCATAACAGCGCACAGGAAAACACAACCGCTTTTTTCATTGTGATCCACCTTTGCCGGAGCTCCACATCGCGGGAAAGCTCACACCGAAAACCGGGCTGGCGTACCTCCACGCGCTCCGGACACTGTTACGTTCTCACACCCTGTGCCTGCCTTGTCAACGCTCCGCGTCCCGTCCGTCTGCTTCCCGGCGCCTCCCCCGCGCATCTAATCTCAGAAGGCCCCGTACAATAGAGAAGAGAGAGCCAACCGACCCCATGGCCGACCCCGTACAAAAAGATCCCGGGCAGCCCAATTCGAAGCCACCCGGCTCCGCGCAGGCGCCGGCGCGCAAGCCCGACGAGGACCCGGTCGGCAAAGTCTACGACTCAAAGCTGATTGGCCGTCTCGGTCGCTACCTGCGCCCCTACTGGGTTCAGGCCACCATCTCGTCGGTCTCCGTCTCACTCAAATCCCTCAGCGACGTCGCCGGCCCGTATCTCGTCAAGGTCGCCCTCGACCGCTACCTGACAGGCAGCAAACCCGGTCCGGCCACCAACTGGCTCACCCGCCGTCTGCCCGCCGACCCCGTCGCCGGCGTCACGGCGCTCGCCGCAATTTATATCGCCGCGCTTGTCTCGGCCTATGTGTTTGAGTTCATCCAGACCTACCTCATGCAGTGGACCGGCCAGAAGATCATGTTCGACCTGCGCCGCGACATCTTCCGCCACATGCAGCGGATGCACATCGGGTTCTTTGACTCCCACGCCGTTGGTCGACTTGTCACCCGAATCACCTCAGACGTAGACGCCATCAACGACATGTTCACCGCCGGCATCCTTGCCATCGTCGATGACTTCTTCAACCTCACCATCATGGCCGCCGTCATGCTCGCCATCAACTGGCGGCTCGCCCTCA
>JAKBHH010000077.1 GCA_021836865.1 Acidobacteriota bacterium | reverse complement strand
TGGGGCGGTCGCGGACTGCTTACAGTGCCTACGACCACCTTCCCGCAGGAAAAGGGCCTCGGAGCGACGTGGGATCCGGAGTTGTTGAAGAGAGTTGCCGCGCTTGAGGGATACGAGGCTCGCTACGTCTACCAGAATCCCGTGATCGATCGGGGCGGCGTGGTGGTGCGCGCGCCGAATGCGGACCTGAGCCGCGATCCGCGCTGGGGCCGAACCGAGGAGTCGTATGGCGAAGACCCCTATCTGGTGGGTACGCTGACGGTGGCCTTTGCACAGGGCTTGCAGGGGCCGGATCCGAAGCACTGGCAAGCCGCATCTCTGATGAAGCATTTCCTGGCAAACGAAAACGAGGATGGACGGGCGCATAGCTCGTCGGATTTCGACGAGCGGCTCTTTCGCGAGTACTACTCCGTGCCCTTTCGCATGGGCTTTGAACAAGGGGGCTCGCGCGCCGTGATGGCGGCCTACAACTCATGGAACGGGATTCCCATGATGATCAATCCCGTGCTGAAAAGCGTGATGATCAAGGAGTGGGGCAACGACGGGCTGATCTGCACGGACGGAGGCGCACTGGGCTTGCTGATCACTGCGCACAAGAGTTTTCCTGACAAGGAGCAGGGATCTGCAGCGGCGGTCAAGGCGGGCATCAATCATTTTCTGGATACCTACAAGGACGACCTGGCCAAGGCGCTTAAAGACGGCTACGTGACTGAAGCAGACATGGACGCGTCGCTCAAGAACCTGCTGCGCGTTTACCTGCGCCTGGGCGAAATGGATCCGCAGGGCGTGGACCCGTATGCGGAGATTGGGCGGAAGACGGACGGGGAGGCCGCACCGTGGGAAAGGGAATCAAGCCGGGTGCTGGCGCGGCAGGCGACCGATGAGTCCATCGTCCTGCTGAAGAATTCCAACAACACGCTGCCGCTGGACAGAACGAAGCTGAGAACCATCGCATTGATCGGGCCCTGGACCGACCAGGTGCTGCTGGACTGGTACAGCGGAACGCCGGCCTACGCAGTCACGATCCTGGACGGCATTCGCGAGGCGGTGGGCCGGAATGTGAATGTGCTTGTTGCGGATGGGTCGGACGAGGCTGCTGCGGCGGCGCTTGCGCGCAACGCCGATGTTGCGGTCGTTGTGGTCGGCAATCATCCGGAGTGCAACGCCGGGTGGGACAAGTGCCCCACGCCCTCGAATGGCAAGGAAGATGTGGACCGCAAGACGATCATGCTGGAGCAGGAATCGCTGGTAAGGCAGGTCTACGCGGCCAATCCGCACACGATCGAGGTGCTGCGGTCCAGCTTTCCGTATGCGATTGTCTGGAGCGAGCAGAACGTGCCGGCCATCGTGCACATGGTCCACAACAGCCAGGAGGAGGGGCATGGGCTGGCCGATGTGCTCTTTGGGGACTACTCGCCCGCAGGCCGGCTGACGCAGACCTGGCCTACAGACGACGCGCAGTTGCTGCCCATCATGGACTACAACCTGCTTGACGGGCGCACCTACATGTACAGCCAGCAGAAGCCGCTCTACGCCTTCGGGTATGGGCTCAGCTACACAACATTTACCTATGAAGGCATCAAGCTGAGCGCGCCTGCAATGAATGCCGACGGCAGTGTACAGGTGACCGTGAAGGTGAAGAACACCGGCCCGCGGGCCAGTGATGAGGTGGTGCAGATGTATGTCCAGCACCAAGGCTCGGTCGTGACGCGGCCGCAACTGGAACTAAAGAGCTTCAAACGCGTGCGCATCGAGGCCGGCGCCGAGCAGGACGTGACGATGAACCTGAAGGCCCGCGATTTGGCCTACTGGGACACACCAAATCACCAGTGGCGCGTGGAAAAAGAAACGGTCCGTGTGCTGGCTGGCGGTTCGAGCGACACACTGCCCGTCCATGCCGACGTTGAAGTTTCCGAGGCCGGAAGCTTCAATCCGTAACCGGAGATCACACGCGGAGCCGAGGGGAATGACTTTTTTAACTTGCGCACGCGGGGCAACGAGCGACTAGTGCTGCTCGTCGCCTTCTGCCAGCAATTCGCCCAGCCGGTCCAGGCGGCGCTCCCAGACGGTTCGGTGGTCTCTTATCCAGCGTTCCAGGGCAGTGAAGCCGGTCGGTTCAATCCTGCAGGTGCGCACGCGGCCCAACTTTTCTGTGTGCACCAGTGCGCTGATTTCGAGGATCTGCAGGTGCTGCGCCACTGCAGTGAGGGTGATCCCGAGCGGCGCGGCAAGCGCCGAGACCGACATGGGTCTTTCGCAGAGCCGATCCAGAATGGCTCGCCGCGTGGGATCCCCTAGCGCGTGAAACAGGCGGTCGATGTCAATGGGAGGTGCCTTCATCGATGGTCCTTTATCGTGCCAAGTAATTTCCCAAGCGATCGCAGAGGGCGCGCCAACCCGCTTCGAGCATTCCCGGGCCGTCCGGCCACTCAAGAAACGCTCCCTGATGTGTGAGGATGAAATCCGTTCCCGTTCCTGCAGGCAGAAACTCGAACGTCGCCAGCATCACGACGATGGGCTTGCCGTTCAAAGTCATCTTCGAGGCCAACACGATCCGCTTCTCCTCCGCAATGTCCTGATAGATGCCTTCGTTGACAATCTCGGAACCCGCAATGGGGTGGCCTTCCTTGAAGCGGTATCGGAACCGTTCTGTGCCGCCGACGCGGAACTGCATCTCAAATTCCTGTATTTCGTGGTCCCCTTCGGCATACCAGCGGCGCTTGCGGGCAGGCTGGGCAAAGGCTGCAAATACTCGGTCGGGTGGCTGGGGATAGCTGCGCTCCAGAACGAAGGTGCTGTGGACTGTCGATTGATCTGCCATGGGGTGTCTCCAATTCCGCCAATAGTGAAGTGGCAGATTCAGTATTAGGCGGCCTCTCTTAATTGTCAAGTGAATACTTCAGTATTTATCGGGTGCATTTCCCTTTGCGACGCGGACGTGCGATGGACGAGAGAGCCCATAGGACCCATGACCAACGAGTAAGGGAAAATCCCTACACCGGTGATTGCGGTCACTCGCCCTTTGAGTTCCGGGGCAGTCCAACGAAGCGGAAGTGGGGGGACGGCTCGCATCTCAGCCCTCCCCGGAAAGGGACTGCGATGAAATGGAGTCTTTCGTCTTTATTGGTTCTCGTGCTTGTGCTTGCCCCCATACCTCTTGTGTCACAACGCGGAGCGGGTGGAGGCGGCGGAGGCCAGCGTCAAGGGCAGGGACCCGCAGCTGGCGCCGGCCAGGGTGCCGGCCAGAGAACTGCGACTCGGACCCAAAGTCAAGCACAGGATCAGGCCCAGGATCGAACGCACACGATGGATCGTGCGCAGCTGCGTAGCCAGGCGACCACGCAGCAGCGCAATCAATACCAGACCTGCGACAAGACGATGCAGCAGACCCGGACAGAGGCGCGCGCAATGACGCGTGCGGCCAGAGGTTCAACTTTCGAAAGAAGCAAGGCACTTCAACAGCATCAGCAACTGCAGGAGCAGTTGCGCACGATGCAACAGAATCGCGAACAACTGATTGAGGGCTTGAACGAAGAGCAGCTGAGCGCTGTTCAAGACCGCACCAGGACGATGCAGCAGCTGCATGACCGCATCCAGAATCGTTTGCAGGAGATGAATAAGGAACTCTCAGGAAACAATGTAAGTCAGCCGCACGTGGCCGAAGAGGCCAGGCTGGCGGAGCGCGAGATGAAGTCCTATCAAAATGAATTCAGGAAAATGGGCGATGATCTCGGCTTGAAGAACGATTGACCGCTTCGTCGCGCTGGTAGTTCGTGCAATCCGCGGCGGTGAGTCACCGTCGCGAATTGCATCCCCGTTTAGAGATCGCTATGCCGATGGCGGAATGGCAACCGCCCCGGCTCCGCCAACGCGATAGATGCGCGGCACACGCGCATCCGGCTCGGGCAGGGCGGGGAAGTTTGCGTGGGGCTTGGTCTGGTACCAGTAGGCCGTGGTGTAGAAGTTGTCAGAGCGGTGATTCGCGTGCCCGTGCTCCATGGTGACGCGAATGGATTTTTCAAAGGCGATGGGGCTCTCCGTGTGCCAGCGATAAAGGCAGTAGCGGCCACCAATACGGTTGGGATCCACGATCCAGGGTGCGCCGTTGTGCGCATAGGCGAAAGGCTGATCGCCAAAGGACCACGCGCCATTGTAGTAGTCCTCGGTTCCGGTTCCGTTGATCGTGGGTGCGGTGTCGCCGTCGATGAAGATCATGTCGTCTCCTTCGCCAAACCAGCCATCCTGGTTCTGCAGCACGGAATGAGTCACGCCAATAAAGTGCCCTTTGCCGGTGGCCTCCAGAAAGACATAGTTCGCATCGCCGCTCAGGTTCTCGCGGCTATTGATCGCAGGGCTGTACTCGTCGGTCCAGTCATTCACTTGTCCCTTGCAGGGAGCCGCCTGCCGGTACTGCGCGTGAAAGCGGCCCACCTGGGCGGGAAGGCTGGGCAACGTCACGTAATCCACGGCGAAGTAGAGGCTGGCAGTCCGGATCTTGCCTTCGTTGGTCAGCGTCATCCGCGCCGCTGTGGAAAAGGGCATCTTGAAGTATGCGTTCAGCGCCTTGATGGACGCCACGGCGAGAAGCTCCGACTGGTAGTTGAAATACTCACCCAGCCCCAGGCCGAAGAAGTCGCCGATGGGAACTTCAACGGAGGGTGAGGTCTCGCCATCCCACCATGCGCGCAGCACCAGGTTCTTCAGGTGCATGGGGTCGGATGAGTTGATCGTGAACCAGAGGTGCGTGACAACGCCCGCGCATTGGATGTCAAGCAGCGTGGCGGCCGATCCCGGCTCAACGGGTACTGCGTCGTTGTTGCCGCCGGTGCGGTCCCAGCTCGACGAGCGCTTTGCCTTGTAGTCGCGCAGACGGGCGAGGGCGAACAACGTCTCGGGCGCTGGTGTCTCCTGCGGGGTAGACGGCTCGGCCGCAGCCTGCGATGCGCCCAGCCCCAGCATCGCCGTTGATGTCCCTGCGATGGAGGCCATCGCTCCCAGCATCTTGCGCCGCGTCGGCAACGCACACTTTGTCCCAGGCAGATTCATCGCAAACCCCCTTGCGTTGGTTTTCGTCCCAAGGAGCTTTGTAGATGCGTCCCGCCAGACATGTCAAACGGCCTTCACCGGGCAAATACGCCACGGTTTCACTCCGGGCCGCCTCGCCTGCTATGGTCAATGAGGCACTCTGGATGAATCCCCCATAGGAACCCGCGGGCATGTGGAAACGTTGGCGAATCCGGATACTTCTGTTTTTGGCCGTCCTCGGCCCCGGATTCATTACCGCTAACGTAGACAACGACTCCGGCGGCATTCTTACCTACAGCCAGGCAGGCGCGCAATACGGCTACACCCTGCTCTGGACCATGATCCCCATCACCATCGCGCTGATCGTCGTGCAGGAGATGTGCGCCCGCATGGGTGTTGTCACCGGCAAGGGCCTAAGCGACCTCATCCGCGAGGAGTTCGGCCTCCGCCTCACCTTTGTGCTCATGGTGCTGCTGGTGGTGGTCAACTACACCAACGTGGTCACCGAGTTCATCGGTATCGCCGGCTCGCTCCATCTCTTCCACGTCACCAAGTTCATCTCCGTACCCTTCTGCGCGGCGCTGGTCTGGTTCATGGTGGTGCGCGGCAACTACAAAAGCACCGAAAAAATCTTTCTCGTGGCCTCCGTGGTCTACATCGCCTACATCTTTGCCGGAGTGCTGTCGCAGCCCAGTTGGCACGATGCGCTGCTGGCCACTGTGAAGTTGCCGCAGGGCTCGGTCTGGCGCGACAAGATGTACATGTACACCGCCATCGGAGTCGTTGGCACCACCATCGCCCCCTGGATGCAGTTCTACCTGCAATCCTCTATCGTCGAGAAGGGCATTCGCGTCAAGGACTATGGCGCGTCGCGTCTCGATGTCATCGTCGGCAGTTTTTTCACGGACGTTGTGGCCTGGTTCATTGTCGTGGCCTGCGCCGCCACGCTCTTCGTGCATGGCATGGGCGCCATCCAGTTCGCCTCAGACGCTGCCGAGGCCATGCGCCCGCTGGCCGGCGACTACGCGTTCATCCTCTTCGCTTTCGGACTCTTCAATGCTTCGCTCTTCGCAGCCAGCATCCTGCCGCTTTCTACGGCATACACCGTCTGCGAAGGCATGGGTTTTGAGTCGGGCGTCGATAAAAATTTCAAAGAGGCGCCGTTTTTCTACTGGCTCTACACGCTGCTCATCGTGGGTGGCGCGGCCACCGTGCTGGCGCTCCCCGATTCGCAGTTGATTAACTTCGCCATCCTCTCCCAGGTGCTCAACGGCGTCCTTCTGCCAGTGGTCATCATCCTCATGCTGCTGCTCATCAACCGCAAAGACCTGATGGGCAAACACAAGAACTCGCCGCTCTGGAATGTCATTGCGTGGGGTACAAGCCTCATCGTCATCGGAATGACGATGGTGATGCTGTGGGGGATGATGCCGGGGCACTGATGGCAGCCCGCAAGAGCACTACAGAAGCTTTCCCGCGGCAAGATCCCTGATCAGTCCGCGATCTGCCGCGAGGAACTCGTAACCGGACAAGTCTTCCAGCTTCACCCACTTCACCGCGTGGAAGATGCGGTTCTCCAGATCTCCGTCGAAAGAGTGAACCGCAAAGAATTGCAGGTCCACCGCGCCACCGTGGCGATAGTTGTGGCGTACGTGGGCCACGCGATGCCCAATTGCGGCCCGGATGCCCAACTCCTCGTGCAACTCGCGCACCAGCGCCTCTTCCGCGCTTTCGCCCGGTTCAATCTTTCCGCCTGGAAACTCCCACTGCAATGCCATGGGCTGATCCGGGCGCAACTGGCAAATGAGAATTTCATTCCCGCGCAGAATCAACGCGGCCGCAACAAAGCGCAACGCCGGGCTGGCCGGTCGTGAAGCGCTATTGGAGTCAATCGGGTCCACATCTTCAGTGTAATTGTCGTTCATCGCGTGCGGCCTTCTTTGCCCCTCGTCCAGGTTCAATGCAGCCAAAAATCCGCGGCCTGCTTTGCGTCCGGACTTCAATACCGCGTGGGTCGCTACTCGCTGCCCACCCAAGCTCCTGCGCTTTCGGCGGCGGCCGGCTGAAAATACCCCCAGCCTTTTCGCGCGGCCGCTTCCAGGAGTGCGGGGGAGGGATTCACCGGGAAGGCATGAACGGCGATCTCCAGCATGGCGTAGTCGTGGATGGAGTTTCCAAAGACGGCGTCCGGCCGTGGCAAGCCCACCCGCTTCAATGCATCTGCCTTTCCTTGATCCGTGGGCACGTCGATGAGGTTGCTCGTGATGGTTCCGTCCACCACAGCCACATGGGCCGCCAGCACGTGCTCAGGAGTGATGCCGAAATCTCGCACGCCCTCTATCACCACCCACTTGTTCGTGGAGCTCACAGCCCACAACTCCACACCCTGACCGCGCAGTCTGGCCACCAGCTTCTCCATCTCCGCAAAGACACGCCCACGCACAAACAGGCTGACATAGTGCGCGGCTGCTGCCTGCAACTCCTGCTCGCGCAGGCCCGCGTAAATCTGCACCATTTCTCCGCAGATCTGCGCTTCTGTCACGCTGCCGGCCAAGTAACCTCTGTACCGCGTGTCAATCCAGTCAGTCGTGGAGCGCGAAACCAGTCCCTGCTCAAGCGACCACACCATAAAGCCATATCCGGAGTCTCCGCTCCAAAGCGTGCCATCGCAATCAAAGACCGCGACGGCGGGATTACTCTTCAATACCAGCTCTTCAAATTTATGGCTGCTCCATCTTGGAGCTTCAATCTGCGTCAACATCCAGCCTTCCTTCGCTTGATTGAATTCACTCTTCCATGTCTATTCTCTTCCAATTGGGGCACTCTTTGCACGTCAACGAAATATGAACAGCAGGCATGTGAATCCGAACAGGCAACCGCATTTTTCTGCGACACGGGTTTGCATGCCCGCGCCGCTGCCTGTTATACGTGCAGTGGGTGGTTCGCCATCTGCAGGGGAGAAAGTCCGATGTTCCTGATTCGCAATCATTCTGCTTTCGGAGTTGCAGCGCTCGCACTGGCTGCAACGTTGTTACTTGCACCGCAAGGCCGTGCGCAGTTTGCCGGTGACGCCTCGGGCCAGAGTGCGTTTTCGATTCCGCAGTCGCAACTGATCAAACCCGATGCACTGAATCATCTTCTGCAGGGCGCACCGAAAACGCGGCCGTTTGTGGCGCAGGTGGGCTCGCACACGATGTTCAGCCAGGCCCATATTCCCGGCTCGGTGTATGCCGGACCTGGTGCCGAATCCAACGGTCTCCAGTTGCTGGCGAGCAAGGTCGCCTCCGTGCACAAAAATGAACTGATCGTCATCTACTGCGGCTGCTGCCCGTGGAGGCACTGCCCCAACATAGGCCCGGCCTACAAGAAGCTCCACGACATGGGCTACACAAACGTGAAGGCCCTTTACCTCGCGAATAACTTTGGGGATGATTGGGTCAACAAGGGGTACCGTGTCGAGCAGGGCCAGTAACTTCCACAGAAGCGCAGCCGAAACGCCGTGCTGCAGTTGGGCAGCCGGCGCGCTATTTTTCTTAATGCTGTGCCTTGCAATCCTGCCTGATTTTCTGCAGGGTCAGAGCGTGCTCCTCAACAGGCCCGCGCCACAGTTCGTGCGTACCGATCTGAGGGGCAGGCAGGTGGACCTCAAGGCATTTCGAGGCAAGGTGGTTCTACTCAACTTCTGGGCAACGTGGTGCGGTCCCTGCCTGGTAGAACTGCCGCAATTTCAGGCCTGGCAGCAGAAGTACGGCTCTGCCGGCTTCCAGGTGATCGCAGTATCCATGGACGACGAAGTCGCGCCAGTGCGCGCAGCCGTGCGTAAGATGCATCTGCGGCTGCCCGTAGTGATGGGGGATGACAAACTAGGCAGTCTTTACGGCGGCGTACTGGGCCTGCCCATTACCTTTCTCATTGCCCGTGACGGAACGGTTGTGGACCGGCATGAAGGCGCCGCAGACACGCCGATGATGGAGCGTAAAGTCCGTACTCTGCTCGCTTTGCATCAGGCTATCCCTGGAGGAAGCGGTGCGGGATTTTAGCGTGGAAAATCCGCCAGCTTGAGCCGTTTCCCCCTCGTTTCTCATACTTTTCCGCTGCCAAAGCGTCTAACTATCTGCCCGGCGGCCCAATTAAAAGCGACGGCAAAAGATCCGTTCGCAGAGGCAATGTCAGGCATCCGCGCCCGCTGTTCCCCGGCGGAATCATTCTCGCTGGAATTTGAACCATGAAGGTGTTCAGTGACTCGAAAGTTTGCGATCTTCCTTGCCCTTTTTGTCTTCGCCATGGCCGCAGTCCCATCCTTCGCGCAAGCGAAGATTGATCCGACACTTCCCGAGTCCCCGCTCCCGCATCGGCGGGTCTTGCTGCTCTTTCCCGGCTATGAGACCATCCAGGATCCGGTGACGCCGGTGGCGACTCTACGCACAAAACAGAAGTTCGAGATGGCCTACCGCAAAACTTTTGACCCCTCGTTTCTTATCGAGTCCGCCATATTTGCAGGCTTTGACCAGGTGACCAACTACGGTCCGCAGTACGGCTCCGGCGCGGGACCTTTTGCGCAGCGCTTCGGCTACAACGCAGCCAACCTTTCCTCGACTTTCTTGTTTACGGACGCACTTCTCCCCACCGTCTTGCATCAGGACCCGCGCTACTTCCGCAAGGGCTCGGGCTCATTCGCATCCAGGGTATGGTGGGCGCTGCGCAGTGAGGCAGTGGCCTACAGGGACCAGGGCGGTGAGATGCCGAACTACGCCAATATGCTTGGCTTTGGCATGTCCACGGCGCTCAGCAATGCCTACTCGCCCGACAGCAGCATCACCTTCCCAAAGACGATGGAGCGCTACGGCGTGAAAGTCGGCGTGAGCTTTGGCCTGAACATCATGCGTGAGTTCGGCGGCAACAACGCGGCAGAACACCAGTAAACAAGACCACGCGTTGTCTGGTTACTGATGTCGCGGCGGGCATCATGTTGGCAATGTTGATTCCTTGATGAACCAGGTTCGGCGGGTGAGCCCGCCCGGCGTGGCTGCGCGCAATGCGCGGATAATGAAAAGTGTGGACGCGCCAGGAAATCTCTCGCTGCTCAGGGAATATCAGGCCTATCTGCGCGTAGAGAAGGGCTTGCGCCCGCTGACCTGTGAGGCCTATGACGGCGACCTTAAGACGTTTGCCGAGTTCGTTGATACACGCCATGGGCTGCTGCTGACAGCAACGCAACAGGATGTAACGGCCTTTCTCGAACATCTGCGCGCGCATGGCATGGATTCCCGCTCATCAGCGCGCAAGCTCAGCTCACTGCGCGGATTCTATAAGTGGCTGCTTCTTGACCGGCGCATCCATCATGACCCCACCGTCAACATCGAATCGCCAAAAGCCTGGAAGGTCCTGCCCAAGTCGCTCGCCGAGCCGGAAGTGAATGAGATGTTGAGTCGCGCAGCTCTCGCGGCTTCGCACCCGCAGGCCCGGGCTACGGAACTGCGCGATCGGGCCATCCTGGAGTTGCTGTACGCTGCCGGGCTCCGCGTTTCAGAACTCACCGCGCTTACCGTCGGCGACCTGACGCTGGATGCAGGGCGCGTGCAGGTAAGGGGCAAAGGCGACAAGGAGCGCATCGTACCCCTGGGCCGCAGCGCCGTGGAGGCGGTCGAGACCTATCTCCGCATGGGGCGTCCTCATCTGGCGCGCATCAGCTCCACACGCAAGGCTGGCGCTGCGCGCCCGGATTCCGCCCGGCTCTTTCTCTCGCTGCGCGGCGCGCCGCTCACACGCCAGTGGGTGTGGCAGCTCGTCAAGGCCGCCGACCAGTCCGCCAGTCCACACACGTTGCGCCACAGTTGTGCTACGCACATGGTGGAGCACGGTGCGGACCTGCGTAGCGTGCAGATCTTGCTTGGCCACGCGGACATCTCCACCACGCAGGTCTACACCCACGTTGCCCTGGGACATTTGAAGTCGGTGCATCGAGCGCACCATCCGCGCGCCAAGGTACGTGCCCCGGAAGCATCTCTCTCCCCGAAGTCCAATGAGGAGATGCCGTGACCGATCACCCCCATGTTGCATCCACCGCGGAGCTTGAATCGCTCGTCGAAGAGTACCTGCGGATCCTAAGTGCGGAACGAGGCGCCTCGGCTCACACCCTGCGCGCTTATGCGCGAGAGCTGCACGGCTTTGCTGCCTTTGCATCTGCACAGTCCGGCCTGGGCCTGGCACCGGAGAGCATCGACCACACCCATATCCGCACCTACATGGCCACGCTCTACGAGCGCGGCCTTTCCAAAGCCTCGGTAGCACGTGCTCTGGCAGCGATTCGCAGCTGGTTCCGCTGGTTGGCGCGTGCCGGCCAAGTGCAGCAGAACGTTGCCTCGCTTGTTTCTACTCCCCGCCTGCCCAGACACCTTCCCCGCGTGCCATCCATCGAGCAGTTGAATCAGGCTGTAGACCACATCGGAGAAGATGCAGCCAGCTGGCCCGCGCGCGACCGGGCCATCATGGAGCTGCTCTATGGCTGCGGCATTCGTAATGCGGAGTTGACGGGCCTTAATCTGCAGGACGTCCAGTGGGGCAATGAAGTGATCCTCGTGCGCGGCAAGGGCCGTAAACAGCGGTACGTTCCCCTTGGAGGCGCAGCAGCCATAGCTCTGCGCGCTTACCTGGTGGAGCGGGAGGCGCGGCTGGCAGCCACGCCCGCCGCCGCAAAGCATAAGACCTTCGCATTGTTTATCAATCTTCAACTGCGAGGCATGTCCCGACCCGGTGGGGAGCCAAGGCTGACCACGCGCAGCGTGGGACGCATCGTCAAACGCATCGCCGTCATGCGCGGGCTCTCCGGTGATGTGCATCCTCACACTCTCCGCCATGCATGTGGCACACACCTGCTTGAAGAAGGCGCGGATCTGCGTTCGATCCAGGAACTGCTGGGACACGAACGGCTCTCCACCACGCAGCGATACACGCAGTTGACGACTGCACAACTGGTGCAGGTCTACGACAGGACGCATCCCCGCGCCAGGTAAGCGGATGACTTGTGCCCGGCGTCAACTCCTGAAGTCGCTAGAAGTTCAGCTTGCGGGTTGGAAACCAAGTCAACTGGATATTCGTGGTCGTCACGGTATGCTGGCCCGCGGGATAGGTTGGCGTGCCCGTGGGATAGATCGGCGCCTTCCAGTGCTCCAACGTAAAGTTGCCGTCAATTTCGAGGTCGCGCTTGACGCGTTTGACGGCGCGGAAGGTCAGATCGTCGATCGTCGTGCCGCCGGCAATGAAGTCCTTCGCGGCCTTTTGGTTCCGCGCGCTGATCTGCAGCCATTCATTGCCGCTCAGGTGATAGGTTATCCACGCCTGCCCGCCTTTGTCCTCACGGCCAATCCAGTCGCCGAAGAGCATGCCTTTATTGGTGTAGCCTTGCAGCTGGACGGCCTCAACGTACATGAAATGGCCACCGTTACTGGTGCTGATGGATGGGTCGGTTGAGACCGCTTCCAGGCGAAGATCGAGCTTGGGTAGTCCGGGCACGTGGGACAAATAAATGCCAGGCCGGATGGCCGCGCGGCGCGGTGCATCGATGGGCGAAACATCGTCATGCACCTCGGAGTCGGAGTAGAGGGTGAGCCAGTTGCGGACGAACGGCAGGCGATAGGCGAAGTCAAATTGGCCAAACCGCGCACCGGGATCTTTCGCGCTGAACTTCACGGCTGAGGTCACATTCTGGAAGCTGAAGAAGCTTTGCAGGAAAGTGTGCAGCGTGATCGGCTCATGGCCTTTGCCGCCCCAGATAACCGTGCGCTCAAAACCCATCTCCAGATTCGGTGTAGGTTTGAAGCTGATCTTCTCGTAGTGCACCCACGGCGAATTGGGAGCCGTGTGCCCCTTCAGCGAACCCACCATAAAGTCATAGCGGAACGGTCCTGTCAGGGCTGACAGAAGCGGTATATGCAGCGGCTCAATGCGATTGATGCGGAACGAGTAAATATTCTCCGCATTGTTGGAGTACGCCATGCCGCCGCCCATGCCAGTTCCAAGCCAGGCATCCTGCTTGCCCAGCGAGATTTCGTGGTTCATGAACAATGCCGACACATAAGCTTCCATCCAACGTCCATAGTTAGCGGCCGCAATCGGACCCTGCGGAATGGTTGCCTGGTTATAGGGCAACCCGGTCACGGGGTTGATGTACGGAATGCCGTCCTGGTTTGACAGGGCCTGCGCCAGGGCAGCGGAGTAACCGGTGGCGGAGGGTGACCGTTGAAATTCGCCGCGCGCATACAACACAAAGCGGCCAGAACCCGCATATCCGCTGGCTCCTGAATAGTTGTTGAATCCACCTTCGTAGGGACGCCCGTAGTCATTGACGATCGATTGGCCTAGATGGAAGCTGTCTCTGAGCGGTGTACCGCTGATCCCGCGGGTGAGGCTGTAGACGGATTCAACGCGGGACTTTCCCTTCAACGGCAGACACGGTCCCTCCATATCCTTGTCGAGTTCCTCTTGCAGCGACTCATAAATTCCCTGAGCTTCGTTTGCAGCGGCGCTTTTGTCATCGTCTTCCAACCGCGCGCCGGTTTCCTCCAGCATGTGGCTCAGGCTCGCACGGGTCCATGGCCGCAGCCCCAGAAAAACACTATCCACATAGCCCAGCGAGTAAAGCCGCATCACGGCGGGATAGATCCAGTTGTCGACTGGAATATAGGGCGAACCCATCGTCGACGGCTCGCAAACCGTAGCTGGCGCCACAGGGGCGGCCATCGCTTGTGCGGCCTCCGCAGGAGCTGCAGCAGCGGAGATCGGCCAGTTCGCTCCTACCGTGAAAACAGAAGCAGCCAGCACGAGCCTGCTGAGGATGGCAGGGGACTGGGCCAAACGGTCGCTCAACTTCATACCTCAACTTTATCATCTGGTTGGCTTCCGGCAGGTCTGAGAATCGCGGCGTGAAGCAATGTCGCCTGCCAGAGCTCAACCCGCGTCGTGGGGTCGCGCGCTCCCGGATCAGGCATGCTTGCGCTGGCGGCGTTTCAACGGAAGCCGTCCCGCCGCGGTCTGCTCAACCGCCATGACGAGCTTCTTTTGAAATGCGAGGCCAATGCGCCGCGGGAGGCTCGCGTCAAAAATGCCCTTTCGTTCCATGTAAAGCTCCATTCGGCGTATTGCATCCACGGGTTGACCGTGACTCATCAGGTCAGTCCTGCACGCGATGAGCGTCGGCCCTCGTCCCTGACGTGCGCGGCCCAGGGATTCAAAAACCACTCGGTAAGTCGCAACGGCGTCGTTGCCATCGACGGTCAGGAGCGGAACGCCATGCACGAGACTACTCTTCGCCACGGATTCAAACTGCCCAGGATCACTCGCAGGCTCGTGGACCATGAGCAGCAGAGGAAGCTGGTGCCGGCTCGCAAAGGTCAGGACTTCTTTCCAGGATGCGGCCGTCGCATTGCCTCCATTGCAGAAAGCCGCAACTACGTTGCCGGGCCACTTTGCCTGCCACGCAAGGGCTACGCCGCATGCCACCTGCAACTGGGCCGGTGTGCCCTGGACTGGTGGCAGGATGTTGTGACTGCGCAGACCTGCATTTCTCGAGGCGCCGGCTTGATTGCGGCCTGGAGTCTCCGCGCCGTGCAGGACTTCCGTAAGCGGGAGGCCCTTGAGAAATCCGGCTGCTTCGTCTTCAGCAGCAACACTCAACGCATCATGCTCGTTCAGGTCCGCAGTAAGCGTGGCCAGCATCGCTTCCAGACCGCGATGCAGTCTGGCCCCTGCCGGGCAATCCTTGCGCGGTATTGTGCGCAGATGCTCGGCAAGCAGGCGGCACTGCTGCATCGCCGCATAAATGGCCAGCAGCTTTTCATCGGAGATCAGCGAAAACTTCTTCTTCGCTGCCCGCACAGGGCGCTTTCGCACTTTGCTTCCGGCCGTCATCGGCGGCATGACCTCACTGTGGATTTGCTTTGAAAGCAGCATTAGACCGCATGGCGGCAGTGTTGTGCCCGGCCTCCGTGCCGTCAGGTCGAGTAGTCGGCATTGATGCGGATGTATTCGTGCGTCAGGTCGGTGGTCCAGAAGATACACGCACCGGAGCCTTGATTGAGCTCAATTCTGATGGAGAACTCCGGCTGGCGCAGATAGGCGTGGGCTGCGACTTCATCGAACTCCGCAGCGCGGCCACCATTGCGACAGATACGGAGCTCACCGAACCAGATGTCGATGCGCTCAGGATCAATAGCGGCGCCGGAGTAGCCGATAGCGGCCATGAGTCGTCCCCAGTTGGGGTCGCATCCGGCCCATGCGGTCTTCACCAGGGGAGAGTGGGCAATGGCCTTTGCCGCGAGGAGCGCATCGGCATCCGTGGCCGCGCCTTCTATCCGTAATTCGACGACATGGGTGACGCCTTCGCCGTCGGCGACCATCTGTCTGGCCAGCGACGTGCATACCTGCTTCAGCGCTAAGGCAAAGTCAGCATCTCCCGCGCCGACCGCTGCGCCGCTTGCGCCGGAGGCGAGCAGCAGCACGGTGTCGTTGGTCGAGGTGTCGCCGTCGACCGAGATACGGTTGAAGCTGACCTCGACGGCCCGGCGCAGATAATCATCGAGCACGGCCGGCTCCATGAAAGCATCCGTGAGTACGTACACCAGCATCGTGGCATGGGGCACGAGCTGCGGATGGATCATGCCCGCGCCTTTGCCCACTGCTGCAATCCGCACTTCTTTGCCGCCAATCGCCACGCGGGCAAAGGCGGTTTTCTCGACTGTATCTGTGGTGAGGATGGCCTGCGCAACCTGCTCGAAGTGGTCGCTTTCCGCTCCAAGCGCTGCCACCATGTCTGGCAATGCCGCAATCAGCTTTTCAGCAGGCAGTGGCACGCCGATGATTCCGGTGGATGACGGAAAGACCTCTTCGGGCTTGCACGCGAACGTCTTTGCCGCGGCGGCGCATGTGGCACGGGCAGCGTCCAATCCGGCCTGGCCCGCAGCGCAATTGGCGTTGCCCGCATTGATGGCGACGACCCGGACGCGGCCTCCGGTCATGCGCAGGTGCTGCTTGTCTACGGTGAGCGGCGCCGCGGTGACGCGATTAGCTGTGAACATGGCCGCCGCGCTGGCCGGCGCATCGGCGACGATGAGGGCGAAATCGGTGCGCCCGCTCTGCTTGAGTCCGGCCCGCGCGGCGGCGAAGCGAAATCCCTTCGGGATGAGAATCTGTGAAATCTCAGACATTTTCATTTATGGGGTGCGACGCATTTAATCTAGCAGGTTGGGGGTCGAATGACAGAGCGCGACGCGCTGCGGGAGCAAAGCGAATTTCTTGAGTTGAGCCGTGTGCAGGTGGCGCGTGGGGACCGCATTGTGCTGCATGATGTGAACCTTCGTATCCGCGCGGGAGAGCACGTGGCTATTCTGGGGCCGAATGGCTGCGGCAAATCCACGTTGATTCTGACCATGACCTGCCAGATCTATCCCATCGTCCAGCCGGACATGCGGGTCCGCATCTTTGGCCGTGAACGCTGGGACCTGACGCAGTTGCGGCAGCACTTTGGCGTGGTAAGCGCGGGGCTGCTGGGCGCGGAACTGCCGGGCGAGCGCACGGCGGTGACCACAGGCCAGGATGCGGTGATCGCGGGATTTTTCTCGGCCTCGACGCTGTGGCCGAATCTGCACGTAACACCGGAGATGAGCCGGCGCGCATGGGAAGCGCTGGAGCGCATGGAAGCCACCCACCTGGCCGGGCGATTGGTCGGCGAGATGTCGGCGGGAGAGAAGCGGCGCATCCTGATTGCCCGCGCCCTGGTGCACCGGCCGCGGCAGTTGCTGCTGGACGAGCCCTCGAACGCGCTGGATCTGGCCGCGCAGCGCGACCTGCGCGAGACGCTGCGGCGGCTGGCCGCGGAAGGCACGGGCCTGGTACTGGTGACGCATCATCTGGGCGATATTCTGCCGGAGATCGAACGCGTGATCCTGATGCAGCAGGGACGGATTGTGGGCGATGGTCTGCGCAGTGAGATGCTTACAGAGTCGCGCCTCAGCCGGCTTTTCAATACTCCGATCCGGATTGGCCGCGACGAGGAGTGGCTGCACAGCTGGTAATTGCGGGCAAGGCGCGCGGAATCGCGGAAAATGTCATCGTCACGGGAATGCAATTCCTGATAGAACTATAGGCATCGGTGCGGCGCTGTTTGAGTGTGCTGCATCTCCAACCAACCCCATGGAGGTGCCTATGAGCCCCTATTCACGGCGCGAATTTCTGAAGACCACTCTGGCCGCTGGAACGATGGCAAGCGTGTCGAACCTGCAGTTGCACGCGGCCGGTCAAGCTGCCACAGAGGTTGTGACGCTGGGCAAGTCCGGCATGCAGGTGACGCGGCTTGCTTTTGGAACCGGCAGCAATAACGGCTATGTGCAGGCGGCGCTTGGTCAGGCAGGGTTCTCGCGGCTGGTGCACTACGCCTACGACCGCGGAATTCGCTTCTTTGAGACAGCGGAAGCCTATGTGACGCCGGCCATGCTCGGTGAGGCGCTCAAGCCTTTCCCGCGTGAGAGCTACCGGCTTATGAGCAAGGTGACGACCGATCCGGGAGTCGATCCGCAGAAGCGTTTTGACGAGATGCGGCGCACTTCGCAAACGGAATACTTTGACATCATGCTGCTGCACTGGCAGCACAACGCCGATTGGGTTGCTGAGACGGCGCGCTGGCAGGATGGCATTCTTGAGGCGCAGTCGAAGAAAACAATCCGCACGCGAGGTGCATCGGTGCATGGGCTGCCAGCGCTGCGCCAGATGCCCGGCAACAAGTGGCTGGAAGTGGCAATGATTCGCATGAATCACAACGGCACGCGCATGGACGGTCCGACCTATGCGGACAATAACAATCCCACGAGCGTGCCGGAGGTGG
>JAKBHH010000008.1 GCA_021836865.1 Acidobacteriota bacterium | reverse complement strand
TTGTCGGCCGCTCATTCTCCGGTGACAAGAAGCAACTGCTTGCCATGCTCAAGGCCGCAATCGCCCATCAGGGAACGGTGATGCTTGACGTCATCAGCCCATGCGTCACCTTCAACGATCATGAGGGCTCCACCAAGAGCTACAAATTCATGCAGGAGAACGACGAGCCCATCAATGAAATAGGCTTCGTGGCCAGCTTTGATGAAATCGACGTGGACTACGATTCCGGCCAGATTTATGACGTCCAGATGCACGACGGCTCAAATCTGCGCCTACGCAAGCTGCACGAGGACTACGACCCAACCAACAAGGCGGGTGCCGTGCGCACTCTCATGGAGGCACACGAGAGCAACGAAGTCCTCACCGGTGTCTTTTACATCGACACGCAGAAGCCCACGTTCACTGACCTGTTGAACATTGTGGACGAGCCTCTGGCCACGCTGCCGGAGTCGATTACGCGGCCTCCGAAGTCAGCTCTTGAGGCCCTGATGCATAACCTTCAGTAGAGTGACTGGCAGTATCCCGCACCAAAGCAAAAGCCCCGCGCGATGCGGGGCTTTTGCTTGATCTGCGCCGCGTTATTTTGCAGGGTTGATCCGGACTCCCATGCCATTCAGCTTGGCTCGTGCCTGCGCCGCCTCCGGCGTTTGCGGGTGCCGTTGAATCAGAGCCCGGAGTTCGTGAATCCCTGCGTCGCGCCGCCCCAAATCCATCAACGCCAATCCCTTGTGCAATTGCGCTGGGGCGGCCTTGGAGTTGCCGCTGAAACCCTCCAGCACCGCGTTGTAGGCCTTTACGGCATCTTCGTACTTCTTCTGCCGGAAGGCAATTTCGCCCAGGTAGAACTGCGATGTGCCTGCCATGTTGTCCAGAGGGTAGTAGTGAATCACGTCCTGGAACTCTCCCGAAGCCACGGAATATTTTGCGGCATTGAAGTCCCGTACGCCGGCCTGAAATGTCTGCTCCAGCGGAGGAGCCTGGCTCGCCGGCGGCGGAGGCGTCATGGCTCCCGGCGCTCCAGAACCTGCTGATCCGGCTTGTCCCGCATCGGGTACGCCCGGCGCCCCGCTCACGGCGGGGGTTCCGGTGCTGCCCGGCGGCGGGTTCTGGATGTTCTGGAGCTGGCCCTGCATATCCTGGATCGCCTTGTCCAGTTTGGCAATGCGCGTTTTCAACTCGTCGACGGAATCGTTCAGCGACTGAATCTGGCCCGAGCTGGTATCCAGTTTTCCGCCCAGTGCGTCGTTCTGCGCGTTGATCTTTTGCTGCAGCGTGTTGACGGTTGCACTCATCTGCGTGGCCTGATCCGCGGTCTGTTGCGCCAGGTTCTGCAGCACGCCGAATCGTGTGTCCAAAGTGGACTGGATGCGCTGTACCATGTCGAGCAGTTGCTGCACCTGGGTCTGCAACTGAATGATCTCTTTCGACGCTGCGTGGGCGCGAACAGGCGTCAAGCCCATCACTAAAGCGAGGGTTGCCGCTGCGGCAAGGCTCTTACGATGACTTAGCACTTTTTGCATCTCTCACCCGTTTGGCTGGAAATTAGACTTTCCGAGACTCCTGCGTCCCGCTGTGGTCAGCCCCATGTCTCTTGTATCCGGCGGCAACACGCGCTGGCGTTGCCGCCGAGATTTTTACTTTTGGTCCATTGAAAAGCCTGCACGGCGATTCTGTTGCCAGCACTCCTCGGTAGACTCCGAGCAGAACGGTTTCTCTTTGCCGTAGCTGATTACGCGGATGCGATCGGCTGCGATGCCCGCCGTTACCAGCGCATTCTTGGCTGCATCGGCGCGGTTCTGGCCCAATGCAAGGTTGTACTCGTCCGATCCGCGTTCGTCGCAGTAGCCCCCAATCACGACCTTGATACTCGGATGGCTGGCCAGATAAGACGCATCGTGCGAAAGCGTGCTCTGTGCATCGCTCCGAATGTCGTACGTGTCGTAGTCGTAGAAGATGTCCTGCACGTTGGCCTTGAACTCTTCTTCCGCCGTCATCGTGTTGGTGGGCACTGCAACTGCAGGCGGCGTGCTTACAACCACGCGCGCCGAGGCTTCCGCTGTCCCTCCATCGCCATGTGCAACAAGGTGATAGGTCGTCGATTCCGAGGGCGTGACCGTCTGAACGCCCGTTGTTGGCACCTTGCCGATTCCGTCAATCGAGACGTCGGTCGCATCCACGGTTTTCCAACTCAGCACAACCTGGTCTCCCGCTGAAATCGAACTTGGCTTGGCCGTAATCTGCGCTGTTGGTTCCGGCGCGGCAGTTGCCGGTGCAGTTTCAGCTGGGGTAAGGTTTGGTTCAGATTTCTTCTTGCAGCCTGCCAGGGAAATCAGTGCGACCAGCAAGACTGCGGGCACCATAAGGCGAGTGCGTCGATTCAAGGTGTGACTCCTTCCGCGGTTGAGGTGCGAAATTCTGAAGACATCTCCATTTTATCCCCGAGAGCTCTAGCTTCGCCGGAGCACGTCTCGATGGGTGCCATTTTCTGCAACCACCTCACTTCCAACTCCAGTTAGGCATCATGTTGGTGCCCGCTTGCGTGAGCGGGATCTGTTCCGTGCCATCGGCCAGCATTGACCATATCTCAGTGTGGCCTCCCACCTGGCGCTGGAAGACAATATGCCGCCCATCGGGCGACCAGGAAGGGAAGTCGTTGCTGCCCGCATCATGCGTCAGTTGCAGCCAGCGCTTGCTGGCAATGTCCATCACGTAGATGTCCTGCCCGCCCGGCGCGCCCGGCCCGTACTTGCGATTCCAACTGAAGGTGAGGAACTGCCCACTCGGCGACCATGAAGGTGAGACCGCATAGCCGCCGTCCGTCATGCGCTGAATGTTGGCGCCTTCCTGGTCCATGATGTAAATCTGCGGCAGTCCCGTTCGCCCGCTCACCCATGCAAGCTGTGTACCTGTCTTGGGATTCCATGTCGGCGAGACATCAGGTCCGGCGAAGTACGTAACCCGGCGCAGATTTCCGCCATTCAGATCTGCAATCCAAATCTCCGGGTCGCCCGAGCGCGAAGAGGAAAACGCGACGCGGTTACCGTCCGGCGTCCAGGCAGGAGACTGGTTGGAACCTCCCGCAGCGCCACCTGGAAACCTCACCATCCGTCCCAGCTCCAGCGAATACATTCGGATCGCCCAGCCTTCAGACCCGAGAGACGCAAAGGCGATTCTAGAGTTGTCCGGCGAAATGCGCGGCGAGATGGAAATGCTGCCCAGATGCGTGATCTGGTGCTGGTTCTGTCCGTCGTAGTCCATCACCCAGACCTCCTTCGATCCGCTGCGCGAGCTGATGAAGTAGATCTTTGTTTCAGCAATTCCGTTGATGCCCCCGCCCAGCCGATAGATAATCTCATCCGCAAAGCGGTGTGCAATCGTGCGGGCCATGTCTTCGGTGGCGTTTTCGTTGTACTGTTTCCCCAGTACCTGCGGATTAGCCGTGTTGCGCGTGTCGAACAGCCATCCGTTCACCACCACTCTTCCGTTGGCGACCGAGAGCGACCCGAACGCGAGCATCGCTGCATTGGCCGGCGCGGCCGCCCACTGCGCCAGGCTCACTTCCTGCGGCGTGCCCGGCGCTGCCTGCGGAGCAAAGCTCTTTGAAACCAGATCGAATATGCCCGCATTGCCCAGATCGCTGTAAAGCGTCGCATCAAAGGCAGCCTTCAGTGTGGGCGTCTGCGGATCGGCACTGACGGGCTTGAAGTCCGCTGCTGCCAGGCGAATCTTCTCATTGCCGAGATTTGTGCCGGTGCGGACCCAGTCCTGCGCCCGCAGTGGAAGCGCGGCCAGAATCGTCAACAGTGCCAGTGCAGGTACGGTAAAACGGTAGCCAAGCCTCATGCCGTGCATCTTCCTTCCTTTTAGGAGCCCTGCGGATCGTGCAACTTGCGGTGGCCCCATTGGTTTTAACAGGGCCTAGTATTCACAGTAGTACGAAACTTGCAGGTAACTCCCGCGATATTGCCCTGGGAGTGATTGAAAATTGCTCACGCGCTGCGCGGCGCGGACACAGGAGTTGTCCAGCGTGGGGCTGCCGCTGGTGCGTGCGAGCTGTACATCGGCCACGGAACCATCCCGGTAAATCTTGAAGAAGATGTAGGCCTGTGCGCCGTGCGGCGTGTGCGGATCCACCTCCGGCTTATACCAGTTGCCGGCCATTGTGCGGTTGAGCTGATCCACATACCAGCCAAACTGGCTGCCAAAATCGGTGTTGACCGCCGTCTGTCCACTTGTAAAACCCTGCTGCTGGGTAGCGTGGGGCATCGACGATCCCGCCTGCTCGCCATACGTGGCGCGGTTGTTCTGGAGGGGTTGCTGCTGGCGGGGAGGGGTGCGCGGCGCGGTTTCGTGCTGCGGCTTCTTCTGCTTGCCCGGAATTGGAATGGCCGCCTCGTCCACAGCCTGCTTTGCCTTCGGCTGCGGCGGCGCGGGGGCCTGGCTCGGGGTCTCGGTGGCAAGCACGTTCTGATTGACCGGTTGGGTGGACGGCAAGGGCAGGGCATTGCTGACCAGGTTTACCTGAATCGCTCCTCCCATCGACGAGCCGCCCCAGAAATTATGCCGGAAAAAGCCGCCCAGGATGCCGTACAACACAATGCCAGCCACAAGCCCCAGATGCAGCGCTACTGCCCCGGCGGCGGGCGCCATCACCGGCTCCGGCGTCAGTTCCTGTTCCAGCCGTTCGCTGCCTTCCAGCACTCCGCTCATCGCTTTGCCTGAGTTCTCTCGGTCGAGAGCCAGTCTTTAACTTCCACTTCCCGCGCGTCCTTTGGTGTCCAGGGGCTGGGTCACAATGGAAATGTTGGTAATGCCGGCCTGCTTCACAGCGTCCATCACACTGGCAAATGCGCCAAACGGCACGCGCTCATCAGCGCGCAGATAAATCACCTTCTTTGACGGATCGGCGCCCGGCATGTTCAGCTTCGCCGCCAGGTCGTGAATGTTCACAGGCTTGTCGCCCAGGAAAACCTGTTGATCGCGATCAATCGTCACCACGAGCCGCTGCTCGGTAATTTCCTTCACCGTGCGCGTCTTCGGCACACTCACATCAATCCCCGACTGCAACACCGGAGCCGTGATCATGAAGATCACCAGCAGCACCAGCACAACGTCCACCAGCGGCGTAATGTTGATCTCCGCCAGAGATGTGCGCGTTTGGCCGTTATTTGTTGTAAAGGCCACCGTCAACCCCTCTCTTGCGGTGCTTCAGGCCCAGAGGCCCGCGCTGCGCCGGGTACGCGTACGGGAATCTCTTCCAGGGCATTCAGCAATTCGCGGCAAAAGTCGTCCGTGGCCGAGGCCAGCACGCGGATACGCGCCGTGAACTGGTTATAGGCCACAACCGCGGGTACGGCCACAAATAGGCCGGCAGCCGTGGTAATCAGCGCCTCACTGATGCCCGGCGCTACGGCACGCAATGTCGCCGCACCTGCCGTGCCAAGCCCGTGGAAAGCATCCACCACGCCCATCACTGTGCCGAACAGGCCCACAAACGGGCTCGTCGCGGCAATCGTCGCCAGCCACGTCATCCGCCGCTCCAGGCTCGTGATCGACTCGCTCGCGGCGGTCTGCGCCGAGCGCTCCAGCGGCGTCAGGTTCCGCGGCGGTCCCGACCCGCCTGTCTGCCGCTTGTAGGTTTCGTAGACCTCCATAAACACCTGCGCCAGAGGGCTCCGCTTGAAGTTATCTGCAACAGTTGCAACCTCCTGCAGCCGCGTGGCCTTGCGGAAGGCGCGGATAAAGTTACGGCTCTCCTTCGTCGCCCTGCCGAAGGTGGAGATCTTGCCCAGAATTACAGTCCAGGAGTAAAGGCTCGCAAGGAGCAGCACAGCAAGCACAAACAGCGCGATGGGACCGATGTTATTCATCATGTCCATCAGCGCACCCGGTCCCTGCGCCAGCGTCGCGCTCACGGGCGCAGCGCCACTGTCAGCCTGCATTGCCAAGACAAAGGCAGCGGTAAAAATCAGAATTCACCTCAGTATTCACCGTATCAGACGCCGTTCTGGCTTCCAAGTAATCGTTCTGGTCCCTTGCGCTGCCGCGGCCTGACCTGTTCATGTTATGCTGCGCTCGGATTCCCGCTTTTTCTTTTTTCATTTGGCATCAGCCACATACAGGCGGGAAAATGGAAACCAGGATGCTCGTTGAACTGCGCGCAGAAAATTATGCTGTCATCGATCACGCCATCGCCACCTTCGGCCCGGGCCTCAACCTGCTGACGGGCGAAACCGGCGCGGGCAAATCCATTCTGGTGGATGCACTTGCACTGCTCATGGGTGGCAAGGCCTCGACCGAAGTCGTCCGCCATGGAGCCGACAAGGCGGTAGTCGCGTGCGTGTTTGAATCCACCCCCGGCGCAGAAGCCATCCTCGAAGCAAACGGCCTCGACTCCGACGGCTCCGACGTCATCCTCCGTCGCGAAATTCTCTCCAGCGGTAAAGGACGCGTCTTCGTCAACAACCAGCCCGCCACAGTCGCCGTCCTACGCCAGCTTGCGCCCGAGCTTGCGCTTGTCCACGCGCAGACTGAGACGCTTTCCAGCTTCGACCAGACCCAGCAGCGCATCCTGCTCGACCGCTTCGGCGGCATCTCCCCGGACGCGGCGGCTCAGGCCTATACGCACTGGCGCGATGCCCAGACCAAGCTCAACGATCTCCTGCAAGGCGAGCAGGACCGCCTGCGCATGGTCGATCTCTGGAGCTATCAGTGCAAGGAGATTGAAGCCGCCCATCTTCAGCCCGGTGAAGACGGGGCCCTCGAAACCGAAAAGCGCGTCCTGGCCAACGCGGAAAAGCTATACGCTGCCGCCATGGGCGCATTCGATCAGCTCTACGAAGGCGGCGCTTCTGCAGAGGTCGCCCTCCGTGCCGCGTTGCGCAACGTTGAGGAACTGGCGCGGTACGATGCGCGCTTTACAGAGTCCGCCCAGCAACTGGCCTCTGCCCGCGCCACGATATCCGACATTGGCTCCACTCTCCGCGACTACGCCGAAGGCATCAACGCCAGTCCGGAGCGCCTGGCTGAAATCGAAGACCGCCTCGCCGCCATTGATCGCCTCAAGCGGAAGTACGGCCACACCGTTGCCGAGGTCCTTGCCTTCGGCGAAGAAGTTACGCGCAAACTTGCCGAAGTCGAAGACCGCGACGAGATCCTCAAGGCGTTGCGCGCGATACTCGGCGAGTCCGCGGCCTCTTATCGCAAAGCCGCCGCTGCCCTTACCGCCGAGCGGAAAGCCGCTGCCGTCAGGCTTGCCAAACTGGCTGAGGCCCAGATCAACTCCCTCGCCATGAAGGTACGCTTTGAAGTTGCGGTCTCTGCAAACGAGTCGGACTCCCACTGGACCGCTCACGGCTGGGACCAGGTCGAATGCCGCATCGCCACCAACGCGGGCGAGCCTCTCAAGCCCCTCCATGAAATTGCATCCGGCGGAGAAATGTCCCGCGTCATGCTGGCTCTCAAGGTTGCGGTCGAAGAAAGTTCGTCCAAGTCAAAGAAGAATCCTACGCCCCGTACTCTGGTCTTCGACGAAATCGACATTGGGATAGGCGGCCGGGCGGCAGAGGCTGTCGGGCAAAAGCTCAAGGCCCTCAGTCGCGGCCAGCAGGTTCTCTGCGTCACGCACCTGCCGCAGATTGCCGCCTTCGCTGACCAGCACATCCTCATCGACAAGCGCGAAGATCATGGTCGCACCAAGACACAGATCCGCGTCCTCGACGACCGCGCACGTACCTACGAGGTTGCGCGCATGGTCTCCGGCGCCAAAGTCACTGACACCAGCCTGCAGCACGCCGCCCAGATGATTGCCGCCAGCCGATAGAGAGCGGGCGCTCCCACAAATCTGGCAACCAGGCTTCAAAGATGATCGCCACACATCGTCTACCCGCATCTCTATCGTTGCGTTGATTCCGGCTCGGCCACAAGGCTCAGAACGGTCTCTTCCAATAGTCGGCAGGTGCGGGGCAGGGCCCCCTCTACCTCGGCGCTGAAGCCCTCGCGAAGATCGAGGGAGGCTGCACCGACAGTTAAAAGCAGTGCCTTCTGCGGCGCATGTCCAAAGAGTTCCAGCGCCAGCGCGAGCAGCTCAGATGCGCCCAGATGGTGGGTGGCAAGTCCCTGGGGCGTGCCACGCGGCGAAACGTCGCTGAGCATTACTGCGCCTGGCGCAGTAATGCTCGAACAATCGACGAAGAGAACTGCGGCCGCCGCGGCAATGTCCTGGGCAAGCTCGGGGGTCCACTGCTGAGCGGCCAGGACGCGGAAGCGGGGATCGGCGTGAAAGCGGTCTTGAGCCCAACCGGCAAGCCAAGGCCCTACACCATCATCCTCGCGCAGCGTGTTGCCGCAGGCGAGAATGAGGCACTGGGTGGGGGTTGGCTTCATAGCTGGCACAATTCCGTCAGCGTGTGACGTGGTCCAGCAGTTGGCCCTCCGCCGAGAGAAGCGAAAGAGCGAGCGGCATCTGCCCGAAAGCATGGGTAGAGCAGCTGAGGCATGGATCGAAGGTGCGTACAACGGCCTCAACCCGATTCAGAATTCCCTCAGTAAATTTTCCATCCTTAATGTAGTGCCGTGCGGCCTGCAGCACGCCGCGATTCATGGCATTGTTGTTCTGGCCGGTGGCGATGACAAGGTTCGCCCATGTGATAAGACCGTTCTCGTCCACCTTGTAGTTGTGCATGAGCGTGCCGCGCGGCGCCTCGGCCTGGCCTGCACCTTCCAGCCGGTTTACGCCGGCGGTTGCGCGCACGTGCTTGTCGAGGATCAGAGGATCCGTGAGGATCTGTTCGATCTTTTCGATGCCATAAAGCATGTCAACCAGTCGTGCGTGGTGATAATGAAACGAGCCCTGCACTGGGCCTGGGGCCAACTGTTTGAATGCAGCCAGTTCCACATCCGCCAAAGGCGTACCCATCGACCTGGCAATGTTCAGCCGTGCCAGCGGGCCTACGCGGTAGCTGCCCTCAGGGTATCCGAGCGGCTTGTAGTATGCGAATTTTGTGTAGCTGTAGGGCTCTACGGCCTCGCCGATGGCCTCAGTGAATCGGTTGGCTGTGATGCCATCTTCCAGGATGTTGCCCTGCGCATCGATCAGGCGGAGGGCGCCGTCTGTGAATTCGATGGATTCGTCCTCATTGATAAGACCCATGAAGAGCGACGGGAAGTTGGCGAAGACTTCAATCTCCGGCTTGAAAGAGTCCGCGACCTTGCGGTACCACTCGATCGCGAGCTTGATATTGGTGTAGGCCTCGGGGATCATCGCGAGGATCTCATCGCGCTTGGCAGGCGAGAGCGGCTCGGTGACGCCACCGGGGACAACCCAGCCGGGATGGATGCGTTTGTTGCCCAGCAACTCAATGATGTGCTGTCCGAAGCGGCGCAGCGCAATCCCGGCGCGGCCCAGTTCGGGCCTGGCGGCGACGACGCCAAAGATGTGTCGATTGGCAGGGTCGGAGTCAAGACCGAGAAGCAGATCCGGCGAGGAGAGATGGAAGAAGCTGAGGGCGTGGGATTGGACCATTTGGGCAAGGTTCAACATCCGGCGCAGTTGCGCGGCGGTGTGCGGAATCCTCACGGACATGATGGCCTCGCAGGCTTTAGCAGAGGCGACAAGGTGAGAGACCGGGCAGATGCCGCAGATGCGCGCCATCAGGCTGGGCATTTCGTAAAACGGCCGGCCCTCCGAGAACTTCTCGAATCCGCGCACCTGGGTGACGTGAAAATGGGCGTCGGCGACGTTGCCCTGCGCGTCGAGCTGGATGGTGATCTTGCCGTGGCCTTCCAGGCGAGTAACGGGATCGATGGTAATGGTCTGGCTCATGGCTCAAGCTCCAAAGCGTGTGAGGGCTGGAATGTCCAGCGGCGCACCCGTGACAAGGGCAGTAAGCGCGGCGTAAAAGGTGTCCGCCGAAGGTGGGCAGCCGGGGAGAAAGACATCCACCTTCACGAACTCATGGATGGGACGCACGATCGGCAGCAGTCGAGGAACAACCAGGCAAGGAATCTGCGGCTGGGCACTGGTGTTCTCAATGTATGCGCGGTTAAGAATCGCCTGGGGGCCAATGGGATTGCGCATAGAGGGCACATTGCCGGCAACAGCGCAGTCGCCCATGGCAACGAGGGTCTTGGTGTGCGCGCGGATCTTGCGGATCTTCTTCTCGTCATCGACAGAGGCGACTGCCCCCTCAACCAGCGCGATGTCCACCTCGTGGGGAAACTCTTTGGTATCCACGATGGGGCTGTAGACGACATCGACCAGTTCGGCCAGCGTAAGCAGGCGTTCGTCCATATCGAGGAAAGACATGTGGCAGCCCGAGCATCCGTCCAGCCAGACCGTTGCCAGTTTCAGTTTGCTCATTGTGCCTCCCGCATCATGTTGAGGTAGGGCAAGAAGTCAGGGTGCTTGGGGTGTTCGGTGCCGACTTTGCTCTTATCGAAAAGCGCACCGGTGGGACACACCTGCACGCACTTGCCGCACCGGGTGCAGCTTGAGTCGCCCCATGGATCATTCAGGTCGGTAATCACCAGGGAGTTGATGCCTCGGCCCATCACGTCCCATACATGCGCGCCTTCTATCTCCGCGCATACTCGCACGCAGCGAGTGCAAAGAATACAGCGGTTGTGATCGACAGTGAACCGCTCGTGCGAAGCGTCTACGTGCAAATCGGGATTGCGGTAAGGAAGCCGAACATGTGTAAGGCCCTGCGACTGGCCCAGCGCCTGCAACTCGCAATTCCCATTGGCGACGCAGACCGAACAGATATGGTTGCGCTCTGCAAAGAGAAGTTCAAGGATGGTGCGACGGTGCTTCTGCAGCCGCTCCGTGTGCGTGCTCACCTCCATACCCTCTGAGATCGTGGCGACACACGCGGGAAGCAGCTTGCTGTTTCCCTTGATCTCCACCAGGCATAACCGGCAGGCTCCCACTTCGCTCAATCCATCCAGATGGCAGAGTGTGGGAATTTGAATGTCGTTCTCCCGCGCCACTTCCAGAATGGTCTGGCCTCTGCGACCGCTCACTTCGCGATCGTCAATGATCAGAGTTTTGACCTCTACTGCTTCGCTCATGCCAGAGCCTCCACGTGAGCCTTCATGTTGCAAACGCCGGCCGGACAGCGTTTGTGCTCGATGTGTTCCATGTATTCATTCCGAAAGTACTTAAGTGTGCTCAATACGGGATTCGGTGCGGTCTGGCCGAGTCCGCAGAGGCTTGCTTCTTTGACTGTGCTGCACAGGTCTTCCAGCAGGCTCAGGTCATCCATGGTGGCAGTGCCCTCGCAGATGCGCGTCAAAAGCGTATACATCTGCGCCGTTCCTGCACGGCACGGGATGCACTTGCCGCAGGATTCGGTCATGCAGAACTCGATGAAGAAGCGAGCTACGTTAACCATGCAGGAGGTGTCATCCATTACGATCATTCCGCCGGAGCCCATGATCGAGCCGATCGTTAGGAGCGCATCGTAGCTGACCCCGATGTCAAGCATCTCGGCCGGAATGCAACCCCCGGAAGGGCCACCGGTCTGCACGGCCTTAAACGTATGTCCGTCTGGAACGCCCCCGCCGATAACCTCGATGATCTCTCGAAGTTTGATTCCCATGGGAACTTCCACAAGCCCAGTGTTCTTTATCTTTCCAGTGAGCGCGAAGACCTTAGTGCCCTTGCTGCGCTCAGAGCCAATACCTGCAAACCATTTGCCGCCGTTGCGCAGAATGGGCGCGATGTTGGCAAAGGTCTCAACATTGTTAATGAGGGTAGGCTTGCCCCAGAGTCCACTGACTGCAGGATAAGGCGGACGAGGCTTCGGCGTTCCACGTCGGCCTTCGATGGATGCAATGAGGGCAGTTTCTTCGCCGCAGACGAAGGCTCCGGCGCCGAGACGGATTTCAACCTCGAAGTTGAAGGGCGTATTGCAGATGTTGTTGCCAAGCAGACCTCGGCGGCGGGCGTCCCGCAGACAGGCGGAAAGGCGCGCAACGGCCAGAGGATACTCAGCCCGCACGTAAACAAAGCCTTTGCTGGCGCCCACCGCATACGCCGCGATGGCCATGCCTTCGAGCACGCGCTGCGGATCGCTTTCAAGAACGCTGCGATCCATGAATGCACCCGGATCGCCTTCGTCTCCGTTGCAGATGACGTATTTGAGATCCCCGCCCGCCTTTGCGACCGTGCCCCATTTGAGACCAGTGGGATACCCGCCGCCGCCGCGTCCGCGAAGGCCGCTCTCGACTATCTGCTGGATGACATCGTTCGGCGTCATCTCCGTAAGCGCTTTGACCAGAGCCCTGTAGCCGTCGTGTGCAATGTAGTCGTCAATGCGCTCGGGATCAATGTGGCCTGAGTTCTCGAGTACGATATGCACCTGCTGGTCAAAGTGATCGCGGAGATTGCATTGCAGTTCTTTGACCGGCTCATTGCCGAGGCTGGCGATGACGGCCGCGGCGTTATGCGGATGCACGTGTTGGTACAGCGTCTCTTCGGGATCGACCAGCACCAGCGGGCCGGCGGCGCACAGCCCCATGCAGCCTGTGCGGCGAACCATGGCGCTTTTGCCTTGTGCGGCAACTTGTTCCGTGAGGGCATCTTTCACCAGATTCGAATGCTGGCTCAGGCAACCTGTTCCCATGCAGATGTTGATCTCGTGATCGAACCGGGCGTTCTCTGCGCGGACGGACTCGGCGATCTGTTCGAGTTCCTCGATGTTCATTCCACCGCCCACCTTTCCAGCTGTTCGATCACCTGTTCATCCGTCATCTGGCCCTGAAGTTCGCCGTCTGTGAGAACGACTGGGGCGCGCCCGCAGGCTCCAACGCAGCGAGCAGTCATCAGACTGATGGCTCCATCCCTGGTGGTCTCGCCCTGAGCGATGCCAAGGCGCTTCTCTGCCGAAGCGAGCAACTTGTCTGTCCCCTTGATATAGCAGGCCGTACCCGTGCAAATCGTCATAGTATGCTTGCCGGGCGGCTTCAGGCTGAAGTAATGGTAGAACGTGACCACTCCGTAAGCCTGGCTGAGCGGGACTCGCAGAGAGCGGGCGACAAAGCGAATCGCATCGTCGTCGAGATATCCAAAAGAGGACTGCACCGTATGGAGTGTCTCGATCAGCGCGTAGCGGGCGAAACCATTCTTGCGCATGGTCCCGTTTACAATCTTCCATCGCTTATCGTCGCTAGGCAGTGGTGGGGGCGCGTAGGCTGGCACGATTCCTCCCGGTAAAGACATAGTCTCCAGAGCGATTGTGCTTCTGTATTCGACCGTGTGTCTAGCTATTTTCTACGTGTAAACGAATGTATGTACAGTGACAGCAGTCACGACGCGCAGTATGCGCCAGCACAAAGTCATGTCCTGCCCGTGCTGTGCTTTGTGTAAAAGACGCGAAGTGCTCTGCACGGGCGGGATGGGCTTGACAGCAGAAACAATCCCCCGACCCGTCACACGCAACGATTTGGATGGACGCGCTGCGCAGGCGGGAGGCTGCATCCTATCCCAGCGCGGGAAGTCGGCCTGAGATGCCGAAGAGAAAGATGAGTCCAATGCCGCAGCTGTAAATGGCGCCGGTCCAGGCGATGGCGTTGTAAAGGCGCGGGTGTCGCCCTCCCTTGCTGAAGGCTCCGCCGAGCGAGGCGGTCATGAGCGCGTTCATCGCGACCAGGCCTACGGAGAACGCAGCCAGGCCCAACATGCCGCGCGAGGTGCCGCCGAGATTGGCCGTCAGAAAGAAGAGCGCAAGCTGGCTCGGCGTCTCTGCCCCAAGACCGTGAAGCACCCCAATCAGAAACACAGACTTGCCGGTGTACATCCACCGAAAGCGATCCGGCCTGGAGGCCGCGGGGTTCCAGATGCGACGGATCCACCATCCCAGCCACAGGACGCTGTTGATCGCGATGGCAAGCCGGCTTTCGATGCGGCCGTGGCTGTGTCCATGCGCATCCTTGCGCAGAATGCCGGCCACAACGCCGATGCCCAGAACAATGAGCGTGAGACCAATGAGCCGCTCCGTCCAGTGGTCCAGGTCTTCCGGAAGCCCCATATGCAACTGAAGGACAGCGATACCCAGTGCGGCCACGGTACAGGCGTGCCCAACAGCATAAGTCATGCCTAGCCGCAGGCCGCTCCACCAGTTCCGCTGCACTGCGGTGATGTCTGAGATAGCGGCGAGGTGGTCATAGTCAAAACCATGACGCAGGCCGAGCACCAGGCAGGAGCCGAGAGCAGCATCGAGTTTCCAGTCACCGAGCAAAGGGGTCACGGGCACAGTATAGAGCAGGAAGACGGCCTTTGGGGGATCGACGGATGCGCGATTTTGGGCTAGGCGTCGCTGACGCTAGCGCGCCGGCAGAAGCTGGAGTTCGTAGTCCCCATATTCGATGGTGACGACTGTTTCCCCGAAGAATGCGCTGTTGGACTCGGCACGCGCGTGGGTCGACATGGGGTAACCCTTGACGTTGGCGTATTGACGCATCATGTGTGTAGTTCCGGCCAAAAGGGAGGGATTTTGCGACGCGACGCCGTCGATTTGCACAATGGAGTAGTCCTTTGCATCCACCCAGAGAGTTCCTGCGATGGCATTCGGAGCCTTCCGCTTGGGCGTAATCTTGAGTGCGAGGCAGTTGCGGCCATTGATGAACTGGATGCCTCCCGGCTCGAGGCTCATCTCGTAGTTTGCCGATGTAAACCAGGAACGCTCCACGTTGCCGGGCAGGTTGATCGTTTTTTCGTTGTCGAGCAGGGGAAGCAGACCGAATTTTCGAATCAGCGCAGATCCGCTCTGTGAGAGTACTTCATAACTTTTGCCAACGCCTTTGTGATAGGTCGTCCTGACCGTCATTTCTGCAGCGGGATGAATCTCCTTGGTGCCGCGGTAGACCGCGTAGTGCTCCACATCGGTGAATCCGGCGACATTCTCCACCCTTGCCTGTACGGCCAGATCAATTCCGCGAACGACTTGTGCGGCGTCTGGCTCTTGCGCGGCAAGACAAACAATTCCGGCCACGATAAGGGTGATGAAGGTTCCTAGATGACGTATCATGCAAACTCTCTTCAAACTCGGCCTGTAATGACGCGCCGAAATGTGATCTGCTCTGCTGTTCGACTGTGGCATGTGCGTTGCGTCATCAAAAGAACGATTCGAAAAGTTGATGCGCTCGTACTGTAGGGGCACGCACCTCATACGCTATGCTTGTTTGCGGTGCGAGGCGAGTCTGCGTGGCAAAAGAGATCAGACCGGAGCAAGGCGTGCGCGGGACGGTGCGGCGGAGCCGGGTGTGGGTGACCGGCGTTGTGCAGGGCGTTGGCTTCCGGCCCTTTGTCTATCGTCTTGCAACCGACGAATCGCTCGCTGGTTTGATCGGCAATGATACAGAAGGCGTGACGATTGAGGTTGAAGGTGATCCTGCGCGGATCGCGCGCTTTCTTGCGCGCCTGCAGGTGAATATGCCTCCCATGGCGAGGATTGATCACATCGCAGTCAGTGAACTCGCTGCGACGGGCGAACGTGGATTTCAGATTGTAGCAAGCCAGGTGAAGGGCAAGGTCAGCACCGGGATTCCGGCGGATGCGGCGACCTGCGCCGACTGCCTGCGCGAACTGTTTGACCCGCTGGACCGTCGTTATCGCTATCCCTTCCTCAACTGCACAAACTGCGGCCCCCGCTTCACCATCACTCGCCGCATTCCGTACGACCGCGCGCAAACCTCGATGGCACAGTTTGCGATGTGCGCCGCCTGCCAGGCGGAGTATGACGATCCTCTGAGCCGCCGTTTTCATGCCCAACCGAACGCCTGCAACGATTGTGGCCCAAGGGTCTGGCTTGAGACTGCCGAAGGCAGGGCTGTGAAAGCGGAAGACCCGATCGCATCCGCAATTGAGCGGCTGGCAGTTGGGGAGGTGTTGGCGATCAAAGGCCTGGGCGGATTTCATCTGAGCGTGGATGCGACGAGCGACGCAGCCGTGCAGAAGCTGCGCGCAGGCAAGCGCCGCTCTGGGAAGCCGCTGGCCGTCATGGTGCGCGACGTGGCGCACGCGCGCGAGCTTTGCGCATTGACAACTGCAGAGGAGGTGCTGCTGCAGACGCCGGCTCGGCCCATCGTGCTTGCGCGTGCGCGCCCGGAAAGCCGCATTGCAGCCTCAGTGGCGCCGGGGATTCCATGGTTGGGCATCTTTCTGCCCTATACTCCGCTGCAGCATCTTCTCTTTGCCGACAGCAGGATGCGCGTCCTTGTGATGACATCGGCGAATTTGAGCGATGAGCCGATTGCGATTGACAACGAGGAAGCGCGTGCGCGGCTCGTCGGCATTGCCGATTTGTTTGTGATGCATGATCGTTCGATTCTGCAGCGATGCGACGACTCCGTGATGGCCATTGTTGAGGATGGTCCACAGGTGATTCGCCGCGCCCGTGGCTATGTTCCGCTGGGCGTCACGCTGCCCCTCGCTACGGAGCCCCTGTTGGCAGTGGGTGGACACTTGAAGAATGTGTTTGCTCTTGCGCGAGGACAGCGCGTGTACCAGAGCCAGCACCTCGGCGATCTTGAGGACCCGCTGGCGCTGAACTTCTTCAGGGAATCACTGGATCACCTAGCACGCACATTTGAAGTGAATCCAAAATATGTGGCGCATGATCTTCACCCAGCGTATCTTTCCACATCGTTGGCGCGAGAGTGGGCCGCAGAGCACGAACTTCCGCTGTTTGGCGTGCAACACCATCACGCGCACATCGCGGGCTGCATGGCAGAGAATGGTCTCGATGAGCCTGTGATCGGTTTGGCGCTGGACGGAACGGGCTATGGTACAGACGGCCGCATTTGGGGCGGGGAAATCCTGATATGTACACTCGATCAGTTTGAGCGCTTTGCGCATCTGGAGTATGTGCCGATGCCCGGCGGGGATGCTGCGGTGAAAGAGCCTTGGAGGATGGCAGCAGGCTATCTCCATGCCGCCGGAATGGCGCTCGATGACTGCGATGGGATGAAGTTCCTTGGAGCAACAGCGCAGCAGGTGAAGTTGCTGGCGACAATGATGGAGCGCGGAGTAAATACGCCGCACACATCAAGCCTCGGAAGGCTGTTTGATGCGGTGGCTGTCGTTGCGTTGGGACGCCACCATGTGGCATATGAGGCGCAGGCTGCGATCGAACTGGAAGGATGCGCGGTGGATGAAGCCGATGCAGTCGCGTATCCCATGGATTTGTTGCACGGAGACTGGCCCCGCCGAAAGTCGATGAGGATCTCGGCGATTCCGCTCTGGCGAGCAGTCGTGGAAGATGCACGCCACGGGGAACGCGCGGCGCGAATAAGTGCGCGCTTCCATGCAGGCGTTGCCGCCGCATTTGTGAACGCGGCTGTCGAGGCACGAGTCGCTACAGGAGTGAGACGAGTGGCTCTAAGCGGCGGATGCATGCACAATCGCCGGTTGGCTCGACTGCTGCGTGCGGGGCTTGCAAATGTGGGGTTCGAGGTCTTTCTGCACCGGCAGGTGAGCCCAGGCGACGGTGGCCTCAGCTATGGCCAGGCAGCAGTAGCCGCGGCCATGCTCAGAGCTCAGGCTTAGCCGGAGATGCGAACGAGTTCCTGCGCCTCATGACGTGGGCCGAGGATGGAGATGCGCGGGATACGCCCGCGCACCATCGCCACCTCGTCGCAACGGTGCAGCCGCGGGCAATTCTGGCAATCCTTGAAGATCTTGTCCGGCAGTTCAGCCTTGTCCTCTACAATGCGGAAGCCGAATTTGAAAAAGAAATCCGGAATACGCGTGAAAAGACAGACCGATTGAATGCCGTGCTCTTCGGCTTCATCGACGAGCGCGCTAAGAATGCGACCACCGGCGCCCTGGCCTTTCGCTTCGGGCTTGATTACGATGGATCGCACTTCGCAGAGGTGAGGTCCGTAGAAGTGCAGTGCGCCGCAGCCGAGAAAGACCCCTGCGTCGGATTCGGCGACGGTGAAGTCGCGGATGTTCTCGCAGACCTCCGCGAAAGCGCGTTTCAGCAGCGTGCCATCTCCGGAGAGCGAGTTGACAAGGTCGTACACGTTGGACGCATCTTGAAGCCGTGCCTTACGCACTTGCATGCTGCACCTCCTGCGTAAGCGCAGCGACGCGCGCAATGGCTTTGTCCAATGCCTCACGAACGCGATTCCGCGCGGTGCCCCCGATGACGTCGTGACAATCGACTGTTGCATCCAGGGTGATGGCCGCGAAGAAATCCTCACCGAACTCGGTGCCAAACTGGTGCAGCTCTTCGAGTGAGAGTTCGTTTAGCTCGACGCTCTTTTCGATGGCATAACGGACCGCGTTTCCGACTTTCTCATGCGCAGTGCGGAACGGGACTCCCTTGTGCACTAGATAGGTGGCTGCTGCCATGGCGTTAAGATACCCGGATTGCGCGGCCGTCAACATGCGTTCCCTGTTGAAGCGGAGAGCCGCAGTAAAACGGGCGACCAGAGAAATCATCTGGGGCACAAAATCAACTTGAAAAGCCGGCTCCTGGGTCTCCTGCATGTCCTTATTGTAGGCGAGCGGAAGTCCCTTTAACTGCAAGGTAACCGCCTGCGCAGCCGCATTCATGCGCCCTACCTTGGCGCGCATCAGCTCGGTCAGGTCAGGATTCTTTTTCTGCGGCATGGCGCTAGATCCGGTGGAGAACGCTTCAGGCAGCGTTACAAATGAGAATTCAGCGGTTGCAAACAGCGTAATTTCCTCTGCAAAGCGGCTAAGATGAAGGCCGACTAGAGTGAGCGCCTGCAGATACTCAAGGATGAAATCACGATCGCTGGTCGCATCCATGGAGTTGGACGTTGGCTCAGTAAAGTGGAGCGCGCGCGCGGCAATGCTGCGGTCAAGCGCAAGCGTCGCGCCCGCAATGGCGCCAGAACCGAGAGGGCACACGTTCAGCCTCCTTGCGCAATCGCGGAGGCGATCTGCGTCGCGCAGAATCATCTCAACATAGGCTAGAAGCCAGTGGGCCACGAGGACCGGCTCTGCCCTTTGCAGGTGCGTGTAGCTGGGCATGGCTGCATCGCCGGCCGTCTTGGCCTGTTCCAACAATGCCGCGGCCCATGCGGCCAGGGACTGAACCACAAGATCAATCTGTCCGCGAATGTAGAGCCGCAGGTCGGTAGCAATCTGCTCATTGCGGCTCCGACCCGTATGTAGTTTCAGACCAAGAGGTCCGATCCGATCCACAAGAGACAACTCAACATAGTGATGAATGTCTTCTGCGCCGGGGTGATTACGCACGGCGGCCTTGCCGTCTTCCGAGCGGTGCTCGGCGGCAATACCATCCAGGGCGCCGCATAATTGCTCTAGTTCAGTGGGGGTGAGGATACCTGCAGCGGCAAGTGCGGACGCGTGCGCCTTGCTTGCGGCAACCTCTTGCTCCAGAAGTCGCCAGTCAAAGACAATGGAGCGCTGCCATTGCTCGAATTCGGCATCGAGCGGCTCGCGAAACCGGCCAGACCACATCTTCACTTGACTGTCTCCTTCAGTTCCACAAAACGGCGGATTCTGTATAACCTGATTTGCCGGGATAGGCCTCCTGGCAAAGTTCTGCACCCCGAACGAACGTGATTGGTGCCAAGCAGGCGTCGGTGCAGGGTGACGTCCACATTGTGTTCGTGTGTGATTACTCGATCCCCGGTGCGCCTCGGAACGAGGGAGTGTTGGATAGGCCGCCGAGCAGCAGCAGCAGCAGCGCCTTTTGCGCGTGCATGCGGTTCTCTGCTTGATCAAAAACGATGGATTGCGGTCCATCCAGCACGGCGTCGGACACCTCAGCGTTGCGGCGCGCGGGCAGGCAGTGCATGAAGACGGCATGTGATGCGGCCTTCTGCATAAGCGCTTCATTCACCTGAAAAGGTCGAAAGATGGGGGCGCGCTTGGTGGACTCATGCTCGAAGCCCATGCTGACACAGACATCTGTGTAGACAGCGTCAGCACCTTCGACAGCGGCCTGGGGATCCTGGACCAGCCTGACTTCACAGCCATTGGCCTGCGCAATATCCCGCGCCAGGGTGACGATCTCGATGTCCGGCGAGTAGCCGCGCGGTGTCGCGACGGTGACATTGGCGCCTAGCTGCGCACCAGTCAGCATCAGGGAATGGCAGACATTATTGCCATCGCCCACGTAGGTGAAGTTGAGGCCGGCAGAGCTGCCGAAGTGCTCTTCGAGCGTCATAAAATCGGCCAGGGCCTGGCAAGGATGTTCAAAGTCCGACAGTGCATTGATGATCGGGACACGCGAGTTGGCGGCCATTTCAGTAATGGTGTCGTGAGCGTAAGTCCGAAGGACAATCACATCGACCCAGCGCTCAACATTGCGTGCGACATCGGCCACAGACTCCCGCTCGCCGAGAGGTGAATTAGTCTGGTCCACAAAAATTGCGTTGCCGCCCATGGTGTTGAAGCCGGTCTCAAAGCTGAGGCGTGTGCGAAGGCTGGCCTTCTCAAACATCAGGACCATTTGCTTGGCATCCAGGGCGTGACGATACTCGCGTGGATTGCGCTTCACATCGTGGCCGAGTTTGAGGATCGCGCGGACCTCGGCACTTGAAAGATCGGCGATGGAACACAGGTCTTCGCCGGCCAGCCGTGTGGCAGCCGCGAGGATGTCCGCATCCTTTTGAACATCAATTACGGGATTTCTCGCTTCAATGGTCGCTCTGCTAGCCATGGTTCGTTTCTCCTCCGGCCAGCGCTCCATGAGCTGCAGCCGAGTGTGCCATCAATATCTCGTCAAGTGCGGCAATTGCCGTGTCTACATGCGCGGGTGTCAGCACGTAGGGCGGCAAGAAGCGCAGGACCGTGTCGCTGGTGCAGTTGATCAGGATGTGTCGTTTGAGCATTTCACCCACGACGTGTTTGGCGAGGTCCGCAGAATCAAGTTCTGCAGCCAGCATCAGGCCCATGCCGCGCACATCGATGATGGCTTCATGCCGTTCAGCAAGCGAATGAAGACCGGCAAGGAAATAGGCGCCGACCTGGGTCGCATTTTCGAGCAGGTGATCGCGATCAATTGTGTCGATGACCGCAATTGCGACCGCACAGGCGAGCGGTCCGCCACCAAAGGTAGTTCCATGCATGCCAGGATGAATGGCGCGCGAGACCTCCTCAGTGCAAAGGACTGCACCTAATGGAATACCGCCTGCAAGCGGCTTGGCCAGCGTGGTAATGTCGGGCTGAATGCCATAGTGCTGGTACGCGCACCACTTGCCTGTGCGGCCCAGCCCTGCTTGAATCTCATCAATCACCAACAGTGCGCCTGTTGAGCTGGCTAGCGAACGCGCTTCAAGGAGGAATTCCTTTGAGAGAGGACGAATCCCGCCTTCTCCCTGGATGGCCTCGACCAGGATCGCGCAGACCTCATCGGTGAACTTGGCGCGCAGGTCGGCCACGTCGTTGAAGCGGACAAACTCCACGCCCGGAACCACCGGGCCGAACGGCTCGCGGTACTTTGCCTTATGCGTAGTCGAGACGGAGCCAAAAGTGCGGCCGTGAAAGCTCTGCTCAAGGGCAAGAAACTTCGTGCCTATCTGCTTGCCCTCGCTGCGCAACAGTCCGGCATGCGCACGGGCAAGCTTCATTGCGCCTTCCCACGCTTCTGTCCCCGTGTTTGCGAAAAATGCTCTCTGCAGTCCGGTGCGCTCTGTGAGGCGCAGTGCAAGCTCTGCCTGTCCCTCATGGTAGTAGAGATTCGAGGTGTGGATGATCGCGCGGCCCTGGCGCAGAAGCGCTTCTTCAATGGCAGGATGTCGATATCCGAGCGCATTGACCCCGATGCCGCTCAGCAGATCGAGATAGCGATCGCCACGCTCATCAATCAGATGCACGCCTTCGCCACTGACAAAGAGAATGGGATTGCGTTCATAGGTGGGCAACAGGAGCTTTGCCTCTGCTGCACGAATCGAATCAAGTCTTGTCACCGAACCACTCCTCAGGCCACCATGACTTCAGTGCCATGGGCTACACGGGAACTGCACAAGTCAGGGAGCGAGCCTGCAGCCTCTGCGGGAAGGATGCGCACGCGCTTGACACCATTCAAAAGAGCCTCTCGGCATGCAGCCAGCTTGGGCAGCATGCCGCCGGAAATCACTGCGCTTTTTGCCAGATCGGCAATCTGGTCAATGGATAGCCATCGCAGCACTTCGCCGGATGCGGCCTTTACGCCAGGCACATCCGTGAGGAAGACCAACGCATCCGCATGGCAGGCCGCGGCGCAGGCTGCAGCCATCTCATCGGCATTTATATTGTAGTATTCGCCGTCAAATCCAAGAGCCATGGATGAAATGACAGGCACGCCACTCAACTGCCAGATCGCGTCAATCCAGCGGGGGTCGCTGCTCGCGATTTCGCCCACATAGCCTAGATCCGGCGCGGTGTGTTTCTTGCGCGCCCTGAAGAGCAGCCCGTCTCCGCCGGAGAGGCCCACAGCGGGCTGCCCCAGCGAGCCTAGCGCGGCGACGAGGCCTTTATTGACTTTGCCTGCAAGGACCATTAACGCCGTATCACGCGTCTCAGCGTCTGTGAGGCGTAATCCGTTAATAAACTCACTTTGCTTGCCAAGAGCTTTCAGCGTCTTCGTTAATTGCACACCGCCGCCATGAACGACGGCCACTTGATTGCCATCGCGCACCAGCTCGACAATAGCGCGCGTGCAGCCGGCGAGGAGAACAGGATTCTCCAACCCGGCGCCGCCAAGTTTCACCACATACTTCATGCGAGCCCTTCTGCTTCATCCCATCCGTACATGAGATTCAGATTCTGCACAGCCTGTGAAGAGGCACCTTTAAGCAAGTTGTCGAGGCAGCTGACGATGACAGCGCGCTTGCCGTCACTCGAAAGTTGGAAGCCGATGTCTGCATAGCTGGTTCTCACAGAATGCTGAATCTGCGGAAGAGACGCGTCATACAGCCTCACCATCGGGCTATCTGCAAAAAAATCGCGGTAGATATGCATCACGCCGGCTCGCGTTTGAGGGGTGCGAAAGCGAACATAAACGGTGGACAGTATCCCGCGCGGAATCGGCAGCAGATGGGGTGTAAAGACGATCTCCTCGTTCATGATCCCGATCTGTTCAAGGAGCTCACCGGTGTGGCGATGGGTGAAGACGCCATAGGCCGAGAGATTGTCTGCCGCATACATATAGTGTGTCTTTGCGGTGGGTGCCTTGCCTGCTCCGCTCACACCGCTTTTGGAGTCAGCAATAATGCCTGTGTCGAGATCAACCACCCCTGCCGCAACTAGGGGCTTGAGCGGCAGAATGACGGAAGTAGCGTAGCATCCTGGGTTGGCGACGAGCTGAGCGCCGCCAATCTGTGAGCGATGCAGCTCCGCCATGCCGTAGACAGCCTTCGCCTGCGTGGCGGCAGCCAATACCGGGTTGGCATCCTCAAACCCGTAAACCGCGCGGTTGCCCGGCTCCACCAGGCGCCATGCGCCACTCAAATCGATGACCCGCATCCCGCGGGCGAGAGCCTCGGGGACCCAGCTGCGCGACTGTTCGTGCGGAGTGGCAAGGAACAGAACGTCAACGCCGCGCTCGGCAAGCAGATCCCAGGAAAAGGATTCCATCATGAGGGTACGAATGCCGTTGTTGTCAGCGAGGTGCGGGTGAATCTCCGTGAGGGGAACTCCGCCGCGCGCCGCGTCCTTGTCATCGAGACGGCCGGCGAAAACCGGCGGCACGCCTTGGAGTCGCGGATGCCTGAGAAGCAACCGGGCAAGCTCAGCGCCCGCATAACCCGTGACGCCTACAACTGCGGTTTGTATCTTTGAATTCATGATTCAAGCATGGCCCTCAACCGCATCTCTACCTCGGTTGCGCGACGAGGGTCGGCGCAAATTACCAGCACAGTGTCGTCTCCAGCGATGGTTCCCAGCACTTCGGGCCACTCTTCGAAATCCAAAGCAGCGGCAACGGGCTGCGCTCCACCCATCATCGTGCCAACGATGACCTGGTTCATGGCCTGGCGTATGCGCAGACCGAAGCTCGCCAGGACCTCAGCGACCGACGGTGGTCCATCGTTCTCGGCGGCTCCGTTGCCCACATCGGTTGACGGCAGCACATATCCGCTCGGACCCTTTGAAAGACGCAGGGCGTGGATATCGCGAGAGAGAGTTGCCTGGGTGACTGCGAAACCGCGTCGGCGGAGTTTTCTCCGCAGTTCGTCCTGGTTTGTAACCAGCGAGTGCGCGACGAGCTCTCGGATTGCATCGTGCCGTTCGAATTTCATAGCCCTTCCACACAAAGCGAATGCGCGGCCTGAGCGAACCGGCCGCGCTTGTATAAATATACAACACAAATGAATAAGTATGCAAATGGTGATCGGGCGCTTTACCCGGCGGGTCTTCGAGCGCACTGAAGTGCTATTTATAAGAGAGTTGTGGTGCCAAGGCCGGCAGGGTCCGTGTCACCCTGTGTCTGAGCCTGCCAGGCCCTGGAAGCACAGGCCGCGAGGAATCACGACGCTTGCGCAGAGGGGTCGAGAAGGAGAACTGCCTGTTCATGACGATTGAGGTTCGGACTATTCGGTTGACTGCGTCACAGGATCGGCTGCCCGCTCTTCTTGATCTGCTTGATGATGACGAGCGAGCAAGAGCGCAGGCATTTCGCTTTCCTCACCTCGCCGCCGAATTCATCCAGTCTCATGCGGCGATGCGGACTCTGATCGGGAAGCAGACCGGCCTTCGTCCGCGAGCGATCCCGCTTTCAAAAGGCAAGTATGGCAAGCCGCGGGTTGCTGGAGAAACGGGGTTCGAGTTCAGCATCTCTCATTCCTGCGGGTTAGCTTCCTTCGCGTTCAGTACACAGGGACCGGTCGGCATCGATATCGAGAAAATCCGTGTTTTAGAGGACTGTGATGCTCTGGTGCAGCAATTCTTTTCCCACTCGGAGCGGGATGAGCTTGGGCACCTACGTGCATGTGAGCAGCTGCGCGCATTTTACGCAGTCTGGACCCGGAAGGAGGCATATCTCAAGGCCCTCGGCACTGGTCTGGCAACGCCGCCACGCACGGCGAGCGTGACAGTTGATCCGGATGCCGCTCCGGCAGTGGCAGGCGCAAGTGAGAGCGCGCAGGCGTGTTGCCACTGGCACCTTGTGGACCTCCGCGTCGATGCAGGCTATGCTGCTGCGCTGGCGTACTCGGGTGAGCTTTGTCCCGTCACCATGACTGAGACGGTCGACATTGCGGTTTTACTCGCCGACTGTTAGGCGGCTCGCGAAGTGCAGCGGCGTGTCTCTGATTGAGATGGAACTGGTGACGCTTAACCGACAATTTGCACAGAGCCTTTCCCTAGTATTTCGTCGACGCGTTCAACCCAATCGCGGTCAGCCGCAACACTCATCTGCTCGGGTTCAAGTATTACGGCGTAATCGCCCTTCTTCTCGAGATGCAGCATGACCTTGCCAGGGCCAGGTGCGGTATCGGCTGCGCTCTTGATGGCAGTGAATATCTCTTCCGTTGCCCGATCGAGACTGATGCGGATCCGAATGCTGCTTGGGAGCTTCACCTGCACTTCCTCAAGCGCCTGAATCGCGCTGATCGAAATCTTTGGCGCGGAGTCTTCCTCGCCCATCAGCACGCCACGAATGAGCACAGGCGCCTCGATCTTCAACTGCGCGGCAAGGCGCTCATAATCGCGTGAAAAGCAGATTAGGTCAATTTTTCCGCTCGCATCTTCGAGTGAAGCCTGCGCGTAGAGCTTTTGGTCGCGCTTGCTCTTTTGCACCCGGAGGCCGTGGATCATGCCGGCGACCTGCAGCTCATCGGCAGGATCGGCGTCCTTGCCCCAGCGCCGTTCGGGTGGCTTGCGCTCAAGCGCTTCGCCCACAGAGATGACGCCAGCAAGGTTGCGCAGTTTTTGCGCATACTTGTCGAGCGGATGGCCGGAGACAAAGAAGCCAAGGACTTCCTTCTCGTAGGCGAGTCGCTCGCTCTCCTCCCAATCGGCGACGCGCGGCAAGTTGTCCGTATCAGGGCCGCCCGCTTTCGGTTCATCGTCAAACAGGCCAAAGAGTCCCGTTTGGCCTTGTGCTGCGTCGCGCTGCGCTTTTTGTGCGCGCTCCATCGCCTTATCCACTGCGGTCATCAGCGGGCCGCGCTTGCCTAATGAGTCCAGCGCGCCCGCTTTGATCAGCGACTCGATGACGCGCTTGTTCATCACACGCAGATCGACTTTCTCACAGAACTGCCAGAAGCTCGCAAACCTTCCACCTACTTCGTCGCGAGCTTTCTTGACAGACTCAATTGCGTTGCTTCCAACGTTTTTCACCGCTGCCAGGCCAAAGCGAATCGCCGCGCCATGCGGAGTGAACTGCGCGCCGGAGACCTGCACATCTGGCGGTTCAACGCTGATGTCCATCTCCTTGCATTCCTGGATGTACTTGACCACATTCTCGGGCTTCGAAGTTTCGGACGTCAGGAGCGCCGCCATGAACTCCACCGGATAGTGCGTCTTCAGATATGCCGTCTGATATGCCAGCAGGGCATAGGCCGCCGAGTGCGACTTGTTGAACCCGTAGCCCGCGAACTTCTCCATCTGATCGAAGAGCTCACCGGCGGTTTCCTTCCTGATGCCTTGGGCGGCGGCCCCGCTCATAAAGCGCTCGCGTTGCCTCGACATCTCTTCTGCATTCTTCTTGCCCATAGCGCGGCGCAGTAGATCGGCTTCACCGAGCGAGTAGCTGGCGACCACGTTGGCGATCTGCATCACCTGTTCCTGATAGACGATGACGCCGAGGGTCTCTTTGAGGATGTCTTCAATCTGCGGCAGCATATATTCAACCTTGCGCCGGCCCCACTTGCGCTCGATAAAGTCGTCAATCATGCCGCCCTGGATGGGGCCGGGACGATAGAGAGCATTCAGCGCCGTCAGGTCCTCCACTGTCTCCGGCTTGTAGCGACGCAGTACGTCGCGCATTCCGCTGGACTCAAACTGGAAGACGCCGGAGGTGAGCGCGGAGTGAAAGACACGTTTGTAAGTCTCCGCGTCGTTCAGAGGAATGGTCTCGATGTCCAGTGTCTTGCCGCGACTCTGCGCAATCAGCTTTAGGCAGTCGTCGATGACAGTTAATGTGGTGAGCCCGAGGAAGTCCATCTTCAGAAGGCCCATCTTCTCCACCGCCTTCATGTCATAGGCGGTAACGATTTCGTCGTTCTTGGTCTTGGCGATGGGTACAAGCTCAGTGAGAGGGCGCGGCGCAATCACCACGCCGGCTGCGTGCATGCCGATCCCGCGGACAAGCCCCTCGAGCTTCATCGCAGTATCAATTAGCTCACGTACCTGCTTGTCGCTGTCATAGGCTTTGCGGAAATCGGGTGAATCCTCCAGTGCCTTTTCCAGGGTCATTCCGATGGTGGCCGGGACCAGTTTGGCGATCCGATCCACATCGCCGTAGGGCATATCCATGGCGCGGCCGCAATCCTTGATGGACGCCTTGGCTGCCATCGTGTTGAACGTGATGATCTGTGCTACCTGCTCACGCCCGTACTTGCGCGTAACATAATCGATCACTTCACCGCGGCGATTCATGCAGAAGTCCACGTCAATATCCGGCATCGAAACGCGTTCCGGATTCAGGAAGCGTTCAAACAGCAGCACGTTCTGCAACGGATCAACGTTGGTGATTTCCATGACATAGGCCACGAGCGATCCAGCGGCAGAGCCGCGGCCCGGCCCTACTGGAATCCCATGGTCCCGCGCATACTTGATGAAATCCCACACGATGAGGAAGTAGCCCGCGTACTTCATCTGCTTGATGATGCCGAGCTCGCGTTCCAGCCGTGCCTCGTACTCATGGACGGGGGTCCGTCGCTCTCCGCGCGACTCGAGATGCCGGATCGCTGTGTCAAGACGCTTCTTAAATCCCTCGCGGCAGACCTGCTCGAAGTAGCTGTCGATGGTATGTCCGGGTGGCACGGCGAATTCAGGAAATGGATTGTCAACCGCCTTGAGCTTCAGCTGGCAGCGCTCGGCGATCTCCATCGTCCGCTGCATCACGCCGGGCGCATCGGGAAACAGCCGGCCCATTTCGTCTGCGCTCTTCACAAAAAACTGGTCGCTGTCGAAACGGAACCGGTCAGCATCGTGGACCTTGGCGCCGGTCTGCACGCAGAGCATCACATCGTGCGCGTGGCTGTCCTCGCCGCATAGATAATGCGAGTCGTTGGTAAGAACCATGGGGATGTCCAGTTCCTTCTCGAGCTGGAAGAGGCTGCTCTGGATCTTGCGCTCCTGCTCGAGGCCCTGGTCCTGGATCTCAAGGTAAAAATTTCCGCGGCCGAAGATGTCCTGATATTGCAGTGCCGCGGCTTTGGCCTTGTCATAGTGGCCCGCCATAAGCTCTTCGCATAGCTCGCCACTGAGGCACCCTGAGAAGCCGATCAGGCCTTTCGAATTCTCCGCCAGGTAGCGCTTGCTGACGCGCGGTTTGCGATAGAACCCATGCAGGCTGGCCTCTGAAGTGATGCGAATCAGATTGCGGTAACCCTCTTCGTTCTCAGCCAGAACCAGCAAGTGGTTGTAGGTGTCATGGGGCGTCTCAGCGCGATGGTCCTCTGCCTTGCACACATAGAGTTCGCAACCCAGAATCGGCTGGATGCCTTTTTCCTTGGCTGCGTTGAAGAAGTGGACCGCTCCGTAAATATTTCCGTGGTCGGTCATGGCAACGGACTTCTGACCAAGCTTTGCGACGTGATCGACCAGCTTCTTGACGTCGCAGGCGCCATCGAGAAGCGAATATTCGGTGTGCAGGTGCAGATGGGTGAACTCAGACATGGCTGGAATCGATTCTAGTGACTGCATCCATCCCCGTCGCATAGCGTTGTGGAAATGATGCGCCATTCTCCCCTCAACCCTTGACGGAAGAGGGAAGAGCATCCCTCCAAAAAGACGATGCCGGAGCCATCGCTCCGGCATCGTGCTCGATCAGCTCTTCTTTACTCGATCGTCTGGTTCAGACGCAGATCCCGCGACGATGCGCCCACGCTGATGGTGCGCTTAGCTGTGGCAGTAACCCATGCGGACTTGGTCGTGGACCAGTACTGCAGTTGACGGAGGGGCACGTGCAGGGTCACCGTTCTCGATTCACCGGGGTTCAGGTGGATGCGGTTAAACGCGACCAGAGCCCGTACAGGAAACTGAACTCCCGCAGGAATCTCGCTCGGCGCGCCAAGATAGACCTGCGGCACCTCGTCGGAGACCACAGTGCCTGTGTTCTTGATGGTGACCTGCACGTAGAGACCGCCGTCGGAAGCGGGTTCAATAAGAAGGTTGGAGTAGTCGAAGGTGGTGTAACTGAGACCGTGGCCGAAGGGAAACAGCGGCGTGATGTTTTCCTTGTCAAACCAGCGGTAGCCAACGTTCACTCCCTCCGAGTAGGTCGTCTTGCCGTCTACCCCCTTGGCGCTGCGCTCAGGATGCTTTGGGTCGGTTGCGGGATAGTCGGTCAGGCTTTTCCCCCAGGTAACGGGCAGGCGGCCAGCAGGGCTGACCTTGCCAAGAAGCAGGTTGGCCGTGGACCAACCGCCTTCGTCGCCGGGCCACCACATTTCGAGCACAGCCTTGACCTTATCCACCCAGGGCAGTGCGACGGGTTGGCTCGTGTTCAGGACAACGATGGTGTTGGGGTTGACGGCGGCGACCTCTTCGACAAGCTGATTCTGATCGCCGGGTAGGCCGAAGACCGGCTGAAGGCGCGTCCACAGGAAGACGACGGCAACTTTAGCGTTCTTGGCCGCGGCGATGGCCGCATCGTGATCGGCCTTGCGCTGCTCAGGCGTGTACCAGTTGAGGCGAACCTGTACCGGCGCGTCTGAAGTGTCGGGGCTCGTCTTGATCTCGATCGTATGCGGCCCCGCCGTCAGGTTTACGGCGCGGCGCACGTTGTCTAAGCCGTCGGTTGTGGGGATGGCGTTGTCCTGATTGGCCTGCAGAATGTCTCCGTGCACGCCGCCCTGAAATGCTCCGGTGCGCGCCAGAGGTTTGCCGTCGAGCACGATATTCGCATTTGTTCCCAGTGCCTGGAGGTAGATCCAGTAATCGCCTGCAGTGCCGACGGTGAGCGTGCCCTTGCAGTCCGCCACGGAGTTTGGCGCTAGTGCGTTGCCGCCCTTCACCGTGAAGTTAAACTGGCCCTCTGTCTGTGCGTTGCCCGCGCCCGAACACGCGAGGCCCGGATTGCCGTCGTGGCTCAGTGCGCTGGCAGGAACGGCTGTGCCAGTCATATCGTCGTCCACCGCGAAGCGGATGTTGGCATTCCCGGAGATCTGCTTCATCGCGGCAACCGGCCCAACCTCGCGCCATGGCAATCCCACAGAGCGTTCGCCGTTGATGCCGATCGAATCCACCTGGCCAGCGGTCGGTCCGATGAGGACAACCGAGTCCAGATCGGCAGCCTTCAGCGGCAGCGCGCCGTCTACATTCTTCAGCAAAACGGCGGCATCTTCGCCTGTCTTCTCAATGATCCGGGCGTTCGCGTCGATGGCCTGCCCGGTCACTTCGTGCTTCTGCTCGCCGTCCATATAGCCAAAGCGAACAATCTCGTACAGAACGCGTCCCGCAGCACGCGTTATGGTGGCCTCGTTGACGGTGCCATCCTTGAGTGCATCCGGCATCTTTTCCGGATTTAGTTTTACGCCGAAGTCACCCATGCCCTCGCGCGTGCGCGCCGGCTCTTCGGGGATGTGCCCGCCAAACATTGCCATCATGTCGCTTGACGCGCGCGCCGGCGGAGGAGGCGGCACCGGTTTCGAGTCAAAGAAAGAAGGAATGGAGAAAACCGCGCCGGGCTTGGCCTCGCCGGGCATTTCCATATCGAGGCCTGCATTGATGAAGTTGACCGCATGCACCGCGCCCCAGTCGGAAGTCACAAAACCCTTGAAGCCGATCTGGTCACGCAGAATCTTCGTCAGCGTGGACTCATTGCCGCACGCGAATGTGCCATTGACGCGGTTGTACGAGCACATGATCGACGAGACTCCAGCCTTCACCGCTTCGTCAAACGGCGCCACATACACCTCGTGCAGGGTCTGGTCGTCCACAAAAATGTTCCCGCTGTTCGAGTCGTAGGCGACAAAGTGCTTTACCTGAGCCATCACGTGCTGCGACTGGATGCCGCGGATCTCTGCAGCGCCCATCTGGCCGGTAAGGAATGGATCTTCGCCGAATGTGTTGTATCCGCGGCCGAACTCGAGATCGCGGTCGATATTCACAAACGGTTGAAGCGACACATCGATGCCGAGAGAGCGATCTTCGCGCCCGATCACGACGCCATTTGCCTCGGCATCTCTGCGGCTGAAGGTTGCCGCAACGCCCATTGTGGCCGTCTCGCCGGACGACGGATGGCGCGTCAGCACGCCCGGAGGCCCGTCGGCATAACGCAGCCCCGGAATTCCGAGGCGGGGCACGCCGGCGAGATAACCAGCCTGGCCCTGATACACCGCAGGGTCTTCCTGGGTACCGTGGATGAGCGTGAGCTTCTCCTGCAGCGTCATCTGGCTGAGGATTTTGTCGACGCGCGCGTCACCTGTGACAACGGGAACTGCTTGCGCCAGGGTGAGGGTTGCGCCTAGCAGCAACGTGGCTGCCGCAAACACAGCCGCGCGGGCTGCGTATTTAGGGGAGGCTGAAACTTTGGATTTCACGTTTGTCACCTACGTTTGTTCTGGACGGTTCGCGAGCGGTTTTGGACCCACAAAACCTTCAAGCCGGGTTTCTGTCGTGGGTCCAGATAAACGATTGAGTTAGGCGGTTTAGCAACGGCAAGCCAGTGTAATTCACCGGGGGCATCTTTGTATTCAGAACTGCAGTGAGCCTCCGGTAGTCGCCGCTGGTGGGCGCCGTTTTTGCACCGGGGCAACGATTGCAGGCACCGTGAAGTGGAAGGACGATATACTTTTAAGGCCACCCAGGCTCGTGTCAGGTTCGACCTGGCCAACCCCGAGATCGCCCATTATTTTCAAACGAGGAGAGTCATCCCAATGAATCCGGCATTGACGTTAAGCCAATGCGAGCGGGCACTGACTGATCGGAAACGCCGCTGCCCTCTTTTTCATTTGCTTTTGATCTGCGTGGTCCTGCGATCGATGGCGTTTGCCCAACAGGCTTCAGGCCCTGCAGAAGGCGCCTTCGGGACCGACTCACTGGTGAAGCCGGTTCCCACCACAGCTGCAAAAGCGTTCATTGCCCGCGATATTACTGCCGTAAGCCTCGCCTCCTATGGGCACTACAAGATATTTGCTAGCGGCTCTGGAGCCAAGCTGTACACCTCCGGCCTGGAGTATGACAGGAACTCCTGGGGGCGGTTTCTCGGCGCCCGTTTTGACTATGTTGCCGAGTTCCTGCCGATGGTGTTACTTGATGCCGCGGTGACTTCCGATATTTGGGGAACGCCCACGACGCAGGCCCATCAGATCGTGCCGGGTATCGGCTTTTCGCCCATCGGATTTCGCTTATTGTGGCGCGACGGCAGGGCGTTAAAGCCGTATCTCCTGGCGAAAGGCGGCGTGCTCATCTTCAGCAAGAAGGAGCTTTCGCAGCAGGCCACGTATGAGAACTTCAGTCTTCAGTCGTCCACGGGGTTCCAGGTCAAATTGACGCATCGCGTCGACCTGCGCCTGGGCCTGTTTGGTGATTTCCATTTTTCAGACGCATTTATTGTTCCCGTGAATCCCGGACTGGACGTGATGAATGCGACCCTGGGAGTCACATACCACCTTGGCCATCCGCCGGCGGTCCACTGAGTCTGCAACTTGCGGGCAAATGGTCAAGGCAGGGGGAGTTCTGCATCGAGCGTGGCTGATTTCAAGTCGTTGCGCAGCTGATCGACGGTAGAGAAGACTATCCCCATCATCCCTAGCGCGCGTGCCGCTTCAATGTTGACCAGCTTGTCGTCGAGGAACAGCGTTTCTTGCGGGCTCGTTCCAAGCTGGTCCAGCGTGAGCCGATAGATCGCGGGGTCGGGCTTGGCGATGCCGTGCTGATAGCTCCAAACAAGCACATCAAAGCGACCCAGCCAGTCGAACTCGCGCTGCATGTTTTCGAGTACCGAGTCACCCATGTTGGAGAGGATCGCGGTGCGCAGTCCGTTTCTCTTGAGCGCAAGCTGCCACGCCAGCATCACTGGGTTATGCGTCGTCCACATGCGCGCATCCCAGCGATTCAGCTCTGCTACGGCGTCGGGACTGAGCTTCAGTCCAGCATCGCGAATGAATTTTTGCCAGAAGCTGATGCCTGTCAGCTTGCCCTCGTCGTACGCGTGCCGGTCGCTCCAGTAGAGTTCCTCAAATCGATCCGGGGCCAGACCGGTGATGCGCACCAGCGCATCATGCGCCTCTGCATTTGGTGGTCCTGTCAATACCATGCCATAGTCGAAGACGACCGCGCGCAGTGCCAATGTGCCTCCCGGCGGCGTCCGTGTATGTTGAAGAGGGCGCCTGATTCTATTGTGCATGATGCCCCGAGGAGCACACGCGGTACGGGCGCACTGTGAAAGGGTCGTGATGGGGTTTTCGCGCAGAACGGACTGGAATACTGAAGAGAGCAAACTGGCGCAGGCCCATCGGGCGCGCGTCGCAGCCGGGCTGCCGATCGCCGATCTCACCGCCTCCAATCCCACCCGATGCGGCTTTGCCTATGGCCCCGGCCTGACCGATACGCTTGCCGACCCCAGGGCGCTCGATTACGACCCGCAGCCGAAAGGGCTGCTCGCTGCGCGACAGGCCATCTGCTCCTACTATGCCGGGCACGGTGCAATGGTCAATGCCGAACAGGTGGTACTGACAACCAGTACCAGTGAGGCCTACAGCTTCCTGTTTCGGCTTCTCTGCGATCCTGGGAACGAGATTCTGATTCCTCAACCCGGCTATCCGCTCTTCGATTTTCTCGCAACTCTCGACGATGTGCAGATCAGAACCGCACCCTTGGTCTACGACCATGGATGGCAGATCGAGCCGGAGGGCTTTCGCCGTGCCATCACGCCGCTGACGCGGGCGATTGTGCTGGTCCACCCCAACAACCCAACGGGACACTTTACAAAACCCTGGGAGATTGAAGCACTGGCAGAACAATGCCGGGAGCACCATGTTTCGCTGATCGTCGACGAGGTGTTTCTGGACTACAGTTTTGCCGGAACTCCGGCCACCTTTGCAAAGGGGATTGAAGGCGTGCCGGTTTATGTGGTGAGTGGCCTCAGCAAGATTGCAGGCCTGCCGCAGATGAAAGCGGCCTGGATTGTGGCGACCGGGCCTCGCCGCCAGGAGGCCTTGTCACGGTTGGAGGTTATCGCCGACACATTCCTCTCCATGAATGCACCTGTGCAGTGGGCGATGCAGAGTTGGATACCAGGCCGGCGAGCCATCCAGGAGCAGATTCGAGAGAGGGTGCGCTTGAACCTGGCGGAACTGGACCGGCAGCTTACCCGCCTGCCGGCCACCCAGCGGCTCGATCTGGAAGGCGGCTGGTATGCGGTGCTGCGGATTCCCGCTCTCCAGCCCGATGAGCAGACTGTACTGGACCTCCTCGATCGCGGTGTCTGGGTCCATCCAGGCTACTTCTTCGGCATGGAGGAGGGTGGCTGGCTGGTCGTGAGCTTGCTGGGCCAACCAGCAGAATTTAGCACCGGGGTAACCGTCCTGATTGCATATTTAGGAACGCATCAAGGTGGTAACGGCAACTGAATTGTACTTCATCTAATACATTTGAAAAATGCCATAAGAAATTGAAATAACAGCGGATAATCCTGTACATTACTGCCGTTCAATGCGGTCGCAAGAATGGGTTCTTACGGCGCTCCATGCCAATGCTGGTAACGGGCCCGTGACCCGGTATCACTCGAGTCTCATCGGGCAGGGCGAGCAGACGGGTCTCGATCGACTCGATGATCTGGTCGAAGTTGCCGCCTGGCAGGTCAGTCCGGCCGATGCTCCCGGCAAACAGCGTGTCTCCCGCGATGACCATCTTCAATGGGGCAAAATGCAGGCTCACCGATCCCTGGGTGTGGCCGGGTGTGTGCAGAACCTTTGCCGGAAAACTAAACAGGCCAACCTGCTGGCCGTCGGTAAGGTTCTCGTCCGGCGGCGCTGTCTCAGGCGGTGCTATGCCCAGCCAGGCGGCTTGCGTGCCCATCATCTGAAGCAGCGGAAGATCGTTTTCATTCAGCAGGATGGGCGCGCCGGTCAGTCGCTTGAGCCGAAGCGCCCCGCCCACGTGGTCAATATGTGCGTGGGTAATCAGGATCTGTTTGAGCTTCAGCCCGTGTTCGATGAGCCGCTGGTGAATGCGCGCAATCTCATCGCCGGGGTCGATGACGATGGCCTCACCAGTGCTTTCATCGCCAAGGATGGTGCAGTTGCATTGCAGCGAACCCACGGGAAAGGTCTCAAGAATCATGCTCCGATTTTATGACCTCAGCGTCTGTCAATTTTCAGAATCGGCAACCGGGACGGGCGTCAGGGCCAGTATCTGCCCAAATATGCTGAGATCGGACTGTGCCTCCGCGGGCAGATGGATGGCCAGCTCCCATAGTCCGATCAGGGCGAGGCCGACCAGGTTCGGAAAGAGTAGAGGTGCCATGGGTGGCGCGCCGTTGACGGACTTCTCGAAGAGGTTGGTCCCTGGAGCGAAAAGGTTCATCCGCAGGTGATACCAGAACCCCAGAAGGCCTACCAGAGCCTGCACCGACAGCACCGCGAGGCATAGGTCCAGATAGCGCCGCGTGATGGCGTGAATGACTGGCACGATCAAGAATCCGGTGGCGAAGGCGCTGGAGATGACGGGTATCCATTCCGTTTTGAGAAAGAATCCGTTGGTGGAATGGTCGGTGAGGCACAGCACAAAGTTGCCGAAGAAGCCGCCGGTGGCTAGCAGGACCACCCAGCGGGCCCACTCCAGCGAGCGCGGAGCGACCATGCGGTTGACCATGAGGAGGAAACCCAGGCCCGTGTAGGCCAGCGGAGCCGCAAAGGGCGCGGCATAGGTAAGGGAGCGCAGCGTGTGCTGGACAAAGAAGCTGCTCTGCAGGTGATACAAGACTCCGGCCAGGCCCACTAGCACTGAGAGAGCGCCGACGAGAAATCCTACGTCACGCCACGCGGAGTGGAAGCCCCAGCGCCAGCGCAGCAGATCGACGAGCAGCAGCACGAATGGAGCTGTGGCGGAAAAGTAAAGTGGAATGTATTCCGCGGGCTTACGGAACTGGTTGACAGAGTGGGCCAGTACGATGTCGCCGGCCAGCACGGCGAGATTGGCAGCAACGAAGAGCTCCAGCAGCAGTTCCACATCAAAGACCCAGGAGAAGAGCGGCAAGCACAGCAGGCGGCCCAAAATACGCAGTGCTCTATTTGTGAGCTTCATGACTCCTCCGCAACTCGTCGGCTTGGTGTCTCAACTCAACGGTCTTCTCGAGGAGGCCATAGTTTCCATGCCACTGCACAAAGTCCGCGCCGCCCATGAAGGCTGCGTGCTTGCTGGTGCGGCCGTCGTAGTGCCACAGGTCGAAATAGGTAAAGTCGATGGGCTGCGAGAAAGGCGGTCCGCTCAACAGGCCGTCTTTGTGCAGCCCGTCAACAATGTCTTTGGCGGCAAGCACTTTGGTGTTGGTGCTGGCCACTACCTGCTCGGCCTGAGTATAAACGCGGTCAATCAGCGCGGCCGTGTGGCACTGTTCGCAGACCTGCTTCATGTTTGCTTGTGCCCGCAGATAGTTGGGGCGCTTGGAGCTGACCGCGTCGGCCAGATACCAGCTCAGGCGCTCGGACGGGTCATGAGTGACCTTGAGGCCGTTGATGCCGCTCATATGGCATGTAGCGCAGGTCGGCACAAACATATCGCGCGTGCTGAGCGTTCTGGGGTTGGCGTCCAGCTTCAACAGCTTTTCCTGCGCCGCAAACATTACCCCATGCTTGGACTCATCGTAGATCTCGATCTGGGAGTGGTCCGGTCCCATGTGGCACTGTGCGCAGGTGGTGGGCAGGCGCGCCAGCGCTACAGAGCTTGTATGACGCGCATGGCAGTCCGTGCAGGTACCGATGGTGCCATCGTCGTTCGGCTTGCCGATGGAGTGGCATTGCTCGCAGCCAGAAGCCATGGCAGAAGCGCCCTCGGCGGCGACAAATGGATGGGGAGGACGTTTTGTGCCGCCCGGCTGGTACTGTTCGCTGAAGGCTACCTGGTCGGACGTAAGGCCTTTTTCTCCGTAGATGGCGGCCCAGCTGGGCGCGGCATGGCGGCTGCGCAGAAACTCCTGATAGATGCCCTCGTGGCAGCCCCGGCAGTTGCCGGCGGTCAGGTGGGTGGCGATCACAAAACCATGATGTTCTTTCTTCTGCTGCCCCTGTCCAGCCTGATGGCAGTCAAGGCAGTTCACGCCCCTCTTCGCGTGAGCGCTCATCTCGTACTCGTGGACAACGGAGTACTGCAGCCGCGCATGGCACTCGGCGCATTTGCCGCTGGCGAGCACGAAGTCGGCGGTGGGTTGCTCAGTTTCAACCTGGGGCCGGGCGCGATTGACAAGAAACGCACCCAGAATCAAGCCGAATGCGACTGTGACTGCAATAAAGACCGAGCGGAAGGACATAGGGCCTCAAAAGGACGGATTTTGAGCGGACTCTTGCGAGACTCTCGCCAGACGAAGAAGAGGGTAGCGCACGCTGCATCCCAAGGGAAGGGACTTTTGTCACACCGAGGTTGCCATCCGAGAAGGTCCGCGAAGGCCGACGAAAGCAAAACAGGCAAGACTCATAGCGCCTTGCCTGTTTTGCGGACTCTTTTCTGAGGGGGCTTTCCAGAGATGTGGGCTATTTGCCAGACTTGGCAGGCCCCGAGATCGGCTGCGACCCCTCCAAGACCGAGCGGCTGTGCTGGCCGCGCATGTACAGGATGGTCAGGCTCAGGGACGTGATCATAAAGATCACGGCTGACCAGGTGGTCACGCGGGTCAGCACGTTGGCGGCGGCGCGGGGGCCAAAGGCAGTCTGCGATCCCTGGCCGCCGAAGGCGCCGGCCAGATCGGCCGAGCGGCCCTGCTGTACCAGAACAACGCCAATCAATACCAGGCTGACGATGACGTGCAAAACCATGACAAAGTAAAAGAAAATCTGCATTGTTCGAGCTGCTTTCCTATTCCCGCCACGAGGGGTTTGGCAGAAGAAATCTTGTGGTGCGGAAGGCGGGACTTGAACCCGCATGCCTCTCGGCGCCACCCCCTCAAGATGGTGTGTCTGCCAATTTCACCACTTCCGCACTGAGTCAACCCTCTGAGTATAACAAAGCCGCTCATCGTAAGCGAGTCGGCGCAGAATCCACCGCAGGGCGGGGGGCTTGCAGCGTTTTAAGGCGTCATCAGCTCCTTGGCCAGCGATGGCCCCGCGTCATCTCCGCAGTCAATCCGGTAAGCACGGCCGCACGGCAAGTCGCGAGCGGAGCGGTTTCCGCAAGTAACCCCCTAGAAGAAGCATTGCGGGCAACCAAAACGCGTATAGGGCTTCACATAGAGATAGCGGATAATATCCAATCTGAGACTTGCGAAGGATTTTGCCATGAATAGCGTTGCCGGCGCGCTCCTGATTTCAGTCTCCATGATGTTTGTCGCGGGCTGCAGCAGTTCCTCGCATCCAAGCGGTGGAACCACGCCCCCACCCCCTGCCGGGCTGACCTTCAGTGCCGGGTCGACTTTTGAGTTTGTGCAGGAGTTCGGCACCAATACTTACGACGCAACGACCAATCAGGGCGATACCATCACTGCCATCTCGCAGGACAGCAACGACAACATCTACGTTGCCGGGTACACGGCGGGCAATCTGCCCGGTTACTCAGGTCAGGTAGGAATTCTGAAAGGCATGGTCTTCGAGCGGGATCCAGCCGGAAACGCGGTCTGGGGCAGGGAATTGACGACTGGCGCCGGGGACACTCTCGATGGGATGGTGAACATCGGCGGCAAAATGGTCGTGGCCGGGACGACACTCGGCGCGTATCCGGGCGCGTCCAACCCCAGCGGCATCAGCCAGGTCTTTCTCGCCCAATTTGACGCTGCCGGCGATCTCGATTGGCTCCATCAGTACCCTTCGTCCGCTGCCATGACGATCGCTCAGCTGTCCAGTGATAAAACTGGAAACCTGATCGTCGCAGGCGAAATCGCTGGTGGCGGCGGCAGCCAGAACCTCTATGTCGAAAAGTTTGACCCGATCGGCAATGTCCTGTGGACGGTGACCTACGGCAGTGCTGCGCAGGATGTCATGTCGGGAGTGACCGCCGACACCAACGGCGACATCTACGCCATCGGATTCACGAGCGGCGCGTACCCAGGTAGTCAGTCCGGGTCTCCAAGAATGCCCTTTGTTCTGAAGCTCAACGGGACCAACGGAGCGAATATATGGGTTCAGCAATCCAATAGCAATCCCGCTCTTTTGGGCTTCAATCCTTCGGCGATCACGGCTACCGCCGATGGCCAACTCTATCTTGAGGGTCAGACCGGTACCTATGGCATGAGTGCGCAAATTGAAGTTGTCAAGATGAGCGCCGCATCCGGAACGGTGACGTGGAACTATCCGTTTGGTGCCGGGACCAGCAATCTTCCAGGTCAGGGCATCGTGGCCGATTCCAGTGACAATCTGTACGTGGCGGGCCTTTCCGGGGGAGCGCTTGTTTCGGGCGTTACGGCCGGCGTGGACGATGTATTCCTTGCCAAGCTCAGTTCAGCCGGCACCGCAATCTGGGCGCAGCAGATTGGCACCGGGATGGAGCTTCCGCGCATGTCCTCTACAGGCTCCACGCCGATCTATCTCAACCTCGGCAGCGAAGGCGTCGCGTTGGGCGGTATGACCTACGGGCAATTTCCGGGCTTCAGTAATCCGAACCAGTACGCTGAATTGTACGTCGCCCGTTTTGGGCCCTGATGCATCTCAACCGTGCGGCAGAACGTCGCGCGCAGGCCGTTGGCGCTCATCCGCCAAGTCGTTGCATCCATGCCGCAAGTTCCTGCTCGTCTGCTGTTCCGGCTGCGTGCGCGGCGCGCACATTGCGCCGATCCGCCTCAGGCCGGTTCTGGCTGAGCTTGAACTTGCCTTCGATGCGAGTGATGGAAATCCGAAACCCCACAATCCCGGCCAGCATGGTGCGGCGATAGCCCTCCGGCATGTCAAGCCACCGGCGCGCATAGTCTGGCTCATGGACCTCCATCAGTCCGCCCAGCAGTGCCTCCTTGCCGGCGTCGTCCTCTACAAGGGTCAAGATTCCGTGCGCGTGGACGGCAATGTAGTTCCACGTCGGCACAGACAGCGCATCGATGTAGAGTCCGGGTGAGACATAGCTGTGCGGACCTGAAAAGACAACCAGCACCGCGCGTCCGGCGAGAGCCTTCCAGTGCGGATTGGCGCGTGCAAAGTGCCCTTCGAGGAGACCATGCTCACCTTCGTCCTTCACCACCAGCGGGAGATGTGTCGCTGTGGTAGGCTCCTCGGCGTGTCCCCCGGCCGTTCCGCCAAAGAGAATCGCAAAGGAGTAGCGGCGCATGGCCTCGATCAAGAGGCTGCGGTCGGTGACTTGGTTGAAGCGAGGCGTATACATCGCGAGCCTATTGGATGCGCTCGAAGCGGAAGCCTGTCTCCCGCAAGGCATGACTGATCGCTGTGATGTGCGTAGCTCCCCGGGTCTCCAGCGTTACATCGATGACCGTCTCTCCCAGGCTCACCCCGTAATAAGCGCGATTGTGAATCGTCTCGACGATGTTGGCGCGCTCTCTTGCAAGGATCTGCGTGAGGTGCAGCAGGGCGCCGGGGCGATCCTGCAAATACACCCGCACGCGTAGCAGGCGGCCGTCTTTCACAAGGCCGCGTTCGATGATCTTGGCCAGCAGTGTGACGTCAATGTTTCCTCCGCAAACCAGAACCACGGTGCGGCGATGGCGAAGGTTCGTCTTGGCCTGCACCACGGCTGCCAGGGCGGCAGCTCCTGCCCCTTCGGCCAGCGTCTTTTCCTGCTCAAGCAGCATCAGGATCGCGCTTGCAATCTCCTCATCGTCCACGGTGACAATCTCATCCACGTATCGTGAAACGAGGGGCAGGGTTATATCGCCCGCACGTCGGACTGCGATTCCATCTGCGATCGTTGCTTCAGCGCCGATGGTGACCGGATGCCCCGCCTCGCGGGCGCGGAGCATCGAAGGCAGCTTTTCCGACTCCACGCCCACCACGCGGATCTTCGGGTTTGTCTCCTTCAGCGCGCAGGCCACGCCGCTGATCAGCCCTCCGCCCCCGATTGGCACAACCACAGCTTCAATGTCCGGAACCTGCTCCAGCAACTCAAGACCGATGGTTCCCTGGCCGGCAATCACTTCAGTATCGTCGAAAGGATGTATAAATGTTCGGCCCTCTTCCACTCGCCTGCGGAGAGCTTCATCGCACGCTTCGTCATAGCTGGCGCCATGGAGGATGACCTCAGCGCCGAAGGCGCGCGTGGCCGCAACTTTTACCAGGGGAGTGGCCAACGGCATCACGATCTGTGCGCGAATCCCCCGCGCCGCTGCGTGGAACGCGACACCTTGAGCGTGGTTTCCTGCGCTGGCCGCAATCACGCCCCTCTTTCGCTCGGTCTCTGAGAGAGTGAGCAGCTTGTTCAAGGCGCCGCGCTCCTTGAATGACCCGGTCCGTTGCAGGTTCTCGAGTTTCAGGTGCAAAGGCAGTCCTGTCAGCTCTGAGAGGTGATGGGACAGATGACACGGTGAGGTGTGAATGGCTTCGCCGATGCGGGCGCGCGCCACTTGGATGCTCGAGAGAGTGACGGATTCCAAAGGGATCTCCTCACAAAAGAATTGCACAGAAACTCAAAAACCACCTACGCATGATCAGAAGGTGGCGTGATGACTTTCTACGCTCTAAACGGCTGGGTCAGGTCTTGCTTCCCGCGTCCGCGGTGTGGCTGGCCATGGGCATGCAGGTTGCACGGGGAGGCACACTTGCCCGGAGAAACCGAAAAGGACTGACCGCCAGATTGCTTATCGCTATGAGCTAAGTAAAGCAGAATGTGAAGTTTTGAGTCAAGATAATTCGTTGGCCGCGAGGAGCGAACCTCGCGAGTCCCTTCCGTGAACTCCAGCTTCAATGAGCCAAGGCCACGGATCGGTTGATCAATCTTGCTGGAGGATCGCTTCAAATCGGTGTATGTCGTCAGCCTCCCGGTTGACAGGCGATCCGGACTTGAATATAAACATGACTGTGAGTCGGAAATGACTGAAGGTTGAAGATGAGTTCCAGTCATATCAATCCGCCCGGCGAACAGCCCTTAGTTCCGGTCGCAGGCCAGACGTCCGATCATCCGGTGATCGGACGGCGCCAGCGCAAGGCCGCGGAAACCCGCCTCCGTCTCTTCCGCAGCGCCCTGCAACTCTTCGCTGATCGCGGCTTCTCAAACGTCACTGTGGAAGAGATCACCGATGCCGCCGATGTCGGCAAGGGCACCTTCTTCAATTATTTCGAAAGCAAAGAGCATGTGCTTGGCGTAATGGCGGAGGTACAGCTGGGGCACGTGCGCGAGGCAGTCCGGCTTGCATCAACTGCCAGGCAAAGCATTCAGTCGATCGTGCATCATCTCTTCTCCCGCCTTGCGGAAGAACCTGGCCGGAGTCCATTCCTCGCCCGCGCGCTCGTGAGCTCGTTTCTCGCCAATGATGTTGTACGCGAATTGATGGAGCGCCAGATGTTGGACGGCCGCGCAATGATGTCCGCTCTGGTTGCGCAGGGGCAAAGGCGAGGAGAAGTGGATTCCAGTCTGAAGCCGGAAGAAGTCGCCTTTCAACTGCAGCAAGCCGTTCTTGGCACCATTCTGCTCTGGTCACTGCATGGAGAGCCCGGACTGAAGCTCTGGATCGAAGACAGCTTCCGTCATTTCTGGCGTGCCGTCGCCGCTCCTCGTAAGGAGAAGAAAGCATGAAGCGCTCAATGTTCTTTGCCGCCGCGCTGCTCGTCCTGGCCCGCCTTGCGGGCAATGCCCAATCCGGGGATGCAAGAGCGACGAGCCCCTATCGCCTCACGCTCCAGGACGCCATCCAGAAGGGACTGCAGGCCAACCTGAGCGTCCTGCTGGCCGGCGCGCAGGTGGACGACGCCGCCGGAACCCGCGTGCGCAGTTTGTCGGCGGCACTTCTGCCTCGTGTGAATGCTCAGACCTACGCCAATTTCCAGAATCGCGACCTGCGCGCCTTCGGCATCTCGCTGCCGGGAATGCCTGAAGTTGTTGGGCCGTTTTCGAACTACGATATTCGTCTGTACGCGCAGCAGAATCTGATTGATCTGCAGAGCCTCCATGCGCTGCGGGCCAGCGAACACGCGCTCGATGCGGGCAAGCTGGATGAGCAGGATGCGCGGGACTTGATTGTACGCGCGGTCGCTGCGCTTTACCTCGGCGGCGAATCGGCTGCAGCCCGCGTTGATGCTGCGCAGTCGCGTGTCAATGATGGGGCGACTCTGCTCAAGCTCGCCAACGACAAACACCAGGCCGGAACCGCGACGGGCGTGGATGTGTTGCGCGCGGAGGTGCAGTTGGCCAATGACCGGCAGGCGCTTCTTGAGGCTCAAAACCAGTACAAGCAGTCTCTGCTTGCAATCCAGCGCAACATTGGCATCAGCCCCGGCCTGCCCATCGAGCTGGCCGACACCCTGCATTATCAACCTCTGCCGCAGGATCTGCCTGAAACACTCATCCCCTCGGCCTTGGTGGAGCGTGCCGATTATCGGTCTCTTGCCACCCGGCGGGACAGTCTGGTCGAGCAGCAGCGGGCAAACCATGCCCGTAACTTGCCCAAGCTCAGCATCAATGGGAACTTCGGGGGCATCGGCCGCAGTGTGGGCGGCATTCAGGCCACAGGTTTGATTCAGGGCCAGATTGACTTCACTCTGTATGACCGGGATCGTGAAGGCGAATCGCTGGAAATCAGCAGTCAGATACGGAGCGTTGATGATCGCATTGCCGATCTCCGGCGAGGGATCGAAGAAGATGTGCGGGAAGCGCTACTTAACCTTGATTCCGCCACGCAGCAGGTAGACGTGGCACAGCAGGGCCAGGACCTGGCCAAGCGGGAGTTGAGCATGGCGCAGGACCGCTTTGCGCAGGGAACAGCGAATAATGTTGAAGTGGTTACCGCGCAGGACGAGCTGGCACGCGCCGAGGAAAACTACATCCTTGCCGTCTCCAGCCACGTCGATGCCAAGTTCGCACTGGCGCGCGCTCTAGGAAACACCGATCGAAATATTGCCAGGTTCATGGCAGCGAGGTAATGGATGCGAACGAGTTGGCCCAGCCGGGTGTCTGAGAGGCGAGGTGCAAAGCGATGAAGCGGATCGTAAGAGTCATAGTTCTGCTTGCGGTGGCGACTGCGGCGGGCATATTTCTGTATCGTCGTGCCCACCGGAAGCCACCCGTGCCTAACGAAGTGACCTTATCTGGGAATATTGAGGCGCACGAAAGCCTGGTGAGCTTCCAGGTGCAGGGACGCATCGTCGACCTTCCCATCGAAGAGGGCCAGCAGGTTGAGCCCGGCACGTTGCTCGCACGTCTTGAGGATGCCGATTACCGCCAGAAAGTGCGCATCGACGAGGCTGCTGTTCATGTGCAACAGTCGAACCTCGCACTAACCCTGGCCGGCACGCGAGACCAGGAAGTGAAGGCTGCGCAGCAGTCGATGCTCGATGCGCAGGCAGACATGGAGCAGAAAGAGCTCGACAACGGCCGTGCCCAGCGACTGTTCGCCAAAGACGAGGCAACCGCACAGGAACGGGATCAGGCAGCGACAGCCGCCAAGCGCGCGCAGGCCGTTTATCTTGCCGCCCAACAGCGTTACAACGAAGCGGTTGAAGGCAGCCGCAAGGAAGATATCGACATATCCAGGGCCAGTCTGAACGAGGCGAATCAAAGCCTCGGTCTCTCACGCGTCAATCTGGGTTATACCGTCCTCCGTGCGCCTCTCGCAGGCGTGGTCACAGTGCGGGAGGCGGAGTTGGGAGAAGTCGTCTCGCCGGGAACGCCCGTCGTGACGCTTGCCGACCTCGATCACCTCTGGCTGCGTGCCTATATTGCGGAGCCCGATCTCACGCGCATCCGCTGGGGCCAAGCAGCCACTGTTACGACCGATGCCTATCCGGGCAAGCAATATCAAGGGCGAATCTCTTTCATCTCTTCGTCCGCTGAGTTCACGCCGAAGAGTGTTCAGACTTATAAGGAGCGCGTCACTTTGGTCTATCGAATCAAGATTGATCTCGACAATCCAAACCATGAGCTCAAACCGGGAATGCCGGCCGATGCACACATCCAATGGAGCGCCGCGCCGCAGGGCTCATCGTCGTCCGCTTCTACCAATGGCAAACAATGAAGGACGCTCTTCCAGCCGCGATTGAGGTCAAAGGCCTGACCAGGAGCTTTCCCGGCGTTCTTGCCGTCGATGCGATCAGTTTTGATGTGCGCGCCGGTGAGATTTTCGGCCTTGTCGGCCCCGACGGAGCAGGGAAGACTACGACATTGCGCATGCTTGCGGGCATTCTTCCTCCCGAATCGGGTTCCATCATGCTTGCGGGGGTCGACGTCGTGCGCGATCCAGAGCGCGCTAAACATGCGCTCAGTTACATGCCGCAACGGTTTGGACTTTATGAAGATCTCACCGTGGATGAGAACATCCGCTTCTACGCGGACCTGTTCGGCGTAAACCGCGCAGATCGGGAGCCTCGTTCGCTCCAGTTGCTGCAGGCTGCGGGAATGAGTGAGTTCCGAACGCGGCTTGCAGGCCGTCTCTCCGGTGGTATGAAGCAGAAGCTGGGCCTGGTATGCGCGTTGATTCACCACCCCAAAGTCATCTTGCTTGATGAGCCGACGACCGGGGTCGATCCTGTCTCGCGGCGTGACTTCTGGCGCATCCTGTATGAACTGCTTGCGGAAGGCGTCGCAATTCTGCTCTCGACTGCCTATCTTGACGAAGCGGAGCGGTGCCATCGCGTGGGTTTGCTGCATCAGGGCAATCTGCTATTTTGTGATACTCCTGCAAATCTCAAAGCCGGAATGCCAAAGGCGGTTCTTGTGATTGCTTCGCGTGATACGCGCAACGCGCGCAAGCTCCTGATCGGTGCGCAGGGCATTACCAGTATGGTGCTCCACGGAGATGACCTGCGCCTCGTGGTCGACGATGCGCACACACGCATGGGCCCTCTCAAGGCGCGCCTCGATGCGGTTTCCGGTTCCTACGACTCCATGATGCAGGTTGAGCCCACCATTGAGGATCTGTTCGTCGATGCCGTCGGCGCGAGAGATGTGGCGCATGGCTGAAAGCTCCAATTCGGTCGTCATTCAGGGTCTCACCAAGCGATTCGGCCGCTTTGTGGCCGTGAACCATATCAACCTGGAGGTGCGCGCTGGCGAGGTCTTTGGGTTTCTCGGTCCCAATGGAGCAGGCAAATCCACCACGATTCGCATGTTATGCGGGCTCCTGCGACCCACCGAGGGCAGTGCAAATGTCGCGGGGTTTGATGTTGCGCAAAAGCCGGAAATGGTCCGTCAGAATATCGGCTACATGTCGCAGAAATTCTCACTCTACAACGATCTCAGGGTGATCGAGAACATTCGCCTTTTTGCCGGACTCTACAGCGTCCCTGCCGGCCAACTCCAATCGCGCATCGATTGGGTGCTTGAGATGGCAAACCTCAAGGGGCAGGAGCGGCTCATCACAGCGACACTGCCCGGAGGCTGGAAGCAGCGCCTGGCCCTGGGTTGTGCTGTTCTCCACAAGCCGCCCATTCTCTTTCTTGACGAACCCACCTCCGGCGTCGATCCCATTGCGCGCCGCCAGTTCTGGGAACTCATCCATCAGATGGCGGATGAAGGCGTGACCGTTTTCGTGACCACCCACTACATGGAAGAAGCCGAATACTGTAACCGGCTCGCGCTCATCTTCCGCGGCGCCATTGTTGCGCTGGGCTCGCCATCGGAACTGAAACAGAACTCAATCCGTGGCGACTTGCTTCTGGTCGAGTGCACCCCACTCGGCGAGGCCCTGGAAATACTGCAGTCCGTGCCCGGGGTGATCGACGCAGCCGTCTTTGGGAATGCGCTGCATCTGGTCGTAGAGAATGCACAGACTGCCCCGGCCCAGGTGCGCTCCTCTCTTGCCCAACGCAAGGTCGCTGTCCAGCGCATTGAAAGGATTCGTCCCAGTCTTGAGGATGTCTTCGTAGCCCTTACAACGATCAAGGGCGCGGAGCGTGCAGCATGAGTGGCAGGCGCGTGATCGTAATGGCCCGCAAGGAGCTGGTGCAGATTCTGCGCGACCCGCAAAGCCTGATGATCGTGATCCTCATGCCGGTTATCCTTGTTGTGCTCTTCGGCTACGGTGTAAATATCGATCTCAAAGGGCTCCCCGTCTTCGTCTTTGACCGCGACGGAACGCAGCAGAGCCAGGATTTTCTCAAGCACTTGCAGGCGAGCCAATACTTTCATGTCCAGCGCGTGGTGGGTAACTACGACGCGCTTACCCGCGGGCTTGACAACGGCAGCGCCAAGATGGGCATCGTCATCCCGTGGAATTTCTCACAGCGCCTGCGATCGGGCGGCCCGGTGCAGGTGCAGGCACTGGTCGACGCGACCGACGACAACACCGCCAATATCCTTACCGGCTACGTGCAGGGTGTGGTGCAAGCCTATTCTGCGCAGGTGCAGAGCCAGTGGTTAAGCGCGCACGGGGCGCCCCTGCAGTTCGCACCCATCGCCGTAGAGACGCGTACCTGGTACAACGAAGATCTTGAAAGCAGCGCCTTCATCATCCCAGGTGTGCTGGCGCTGGTCATGTCCGTGATTGGCGCCTTCCTTACGTCGCTCACCATTGCGCGCGAGTGGGAGCGCGGCACCATGGAGCAGCTCATCTCCACGCCCGTCAGCGCCGGAGAAATCATGCTCGGCAAGCTGCTGCCGTACTTTGTCCTTGGCATGGCGGATACCGTGGTTTGCGCGCTGATTGCGATCTACTGGTTCCGCGTTCCGTTTCGTGGATCGTTCCTTGCCCTCATGGGCAGTTCGGCCATGTTCATGGTGGTTGTCTTGTCCATGGGCTTCTTCATTTCTGTACTTGCCAAAGGTCAGTTCGCAGCCAGCCAGATTGCACTCATCACCACATTCCTGCCGGCATTTCTGCTGTCCGGATTTCTCTTTGCCATCGAGCAGATGCCCCTGCCGCTCCAGTGGATCACACACGTCATCCCGGCTCGCTACTACGTCTCCGTGCTCAAGAAGATATTTCTCAAGGGCACTCCGGCAGCCTTGCTCTACGCAGACCTGGTTCCACTTGCCATCTTCGCATTGGTCCTCGGCATTCTTGCCACACGCTCGTTCCACAAGCGGCTTACTTAAAGGAGACGACCCATGCTGGCGCGGATGAAGCAGATGATGAAGAAGGAGTTTATTCAGGTGCTGCGCGACAAGCGCACCCGCTTCATCCTGATCATTCCGCCTATTGTGCAAATGCTTGTTTTCGGTTACGCTGCCAACTTTGAAGTCCACCACGTTCCCACCGTTGTGCTGGACTACGACCACAGCCAGGAGAGCCGCGATCTGCTATCGCACTTCACCGCCAGTTCCTACTTCAGCGTTCAGCCGCCTGCAGTCGATGCTACACAGCTTCACGCAGTAATCGAACGGGGTGGCGCAGCGGTGGGCATTGAAATCGACGCTGGTTTTGCGAGGGCGCTCCGCAAAGGCCAGCCCGCTCCGTTGCAGGTGATTGTCGATGCCACCAACTCCAACAGCGCACTCATCGCCGCGGGATATGTCTCGCAGATCGCCAACGGCTTTGCACAGCAGTACCAGCGAGAGAGAATGGCGCGCATCGCCCCGCAATGGGTGGCAATCCTGCCTTCCGTCGATCTCGCGTCGCGACCCTGGTACAACCCTGACCTGCTCAGTCGATGGTTCTTCGTTCCCGGAATCGTTGGGAGCCTCACGCTGGTTCTGGTTATCACGCTCACTGCTTTTGCCGTGGTGCGGGAGCGCGAAATCGGCACGCTGGAGCAGATCATGGTTACACCGATTCGACCGGCAGAGTTCATTCTGAGCAAAACTCTACCCTTCTTTCTCATCGGGCTCTTCGATGTGTCCTTGATCGCGGTCGTTGGCTCGCTCTGGTTTCAGGTGCATTTTCGCGGTCACATCTCCGTGCTCGTCCTGGGTGCGGTCTTATTCCTGCTTTGCATGTTGGGGGTCGGTCTGCTTATTTCTACAGTCTCGGCCACGCAGCAGCAGGCTATGGTCACCTCCTTCTTCTTCATCATGCCGGCCATCACGTTTTCAGGCTTCGGATTCCCCATCAGCACCATGCCATACTGGCTACAACTCATGACCTACGCCAGCCCGCTGCGCTACTTCCTGGTTGTCCTGCGCGGCAGCTATCTCAAAGGAGTCGGTATGGAGGTCCTCTGGCCTGAGATGGCGGCCATGGCAGCTCTTGGTCTGGGCCTGCTGACGGTGGCAATCCTGCGCTTCCACAAGTCGCTGGATTAGGCGCGCAAGCCGCTGCAGGGGCTGGCTCGCGGCGATGAACCGATCCATTACCGTGTCCCGGCCCTTCCTCGCCGAAGGACGAAGGACTGTAGCTGCGCCTGACCGCTGTCAGGTGATACTTTACCAGTTGGCCGCGTTCGGGCCGTACGGATGGGCAGAATTGCCTCATAGAAGCTTTGTTGTCCACCTGGCGTCATGTTTTTTGGGAGCTGGTCTCGTATGATGGAATTCCACATTTCGCGGGATGCGCGCGCTCGCTATCAATTTGAAGAGGCACTTTTCGCCTTTGACGGCAACGTAGTCTTTGCCGATCTGGGCGCCTGCCGGGCCTTTGCCTATCGCATGAATCAGGTTCGTAAGGTGGACCAGTTTCCCGATCGGGCCGTTCATGCCGGCGCGCTTTTTGCCATGGGCCTCATCGATGAGGCGAGCCATGTGCTCATGGCCCGCTACCGCGAGCAATTTGACCCTGAGGTGATGAAGGCTGCGTTGGACTGGTTTGGATCCCGCGTAGGCGCTAGTGAACTGGATACCCTGCTGCTTACGTTTGTCGAGAACTTTCCCGGCCAGAGCGTGATGCGCGGCCTGGAGACGCCGCGGCAGTGGCTCTCCGGACAAACCGACGGAGTTCCGCATCGCGAAGCCGCGCTGGAAGAACTCCTGCTGCTCTGGACTGCAAACCGCAATGAGGCGTTCAAGCCCTTTGACGAGCTCTTTGCGGACAAGACACTGGCCGAGAAAACCGTCTATCGCCAGGTAACGCAGGAACTGCCCGACTACTTCGCCACGCGCCCGCTGATCCCTCTTCCAGACGCGCGCAAGATGAATCTGCTCGACATACTGCGCGCGCCCGCCGTGGGCTCGCCGTTGTCGCTCAGCGAGCAGCTCAAGCTCATCCGCGATCTTTGGAAGACGCTGCTCGGCGATAGCATGGACCGCTTCCTCATGATTGCCGGCGAGATTCTGCGCGAAGAGGAACTCGCCATCTGGATGCAGTTCAATCCGTCCGCGGCCCAGGCTAGGACTGCTGCCGAAGAAGCGGCCAGGCGCCGTCGCGAACGCGGCGAGCAGCAGTGGCCTTCAGTCGTCAGTGAGTCGCAGGTGCCGGTCTTCGGCGATCCCGCGCATGAATATGAGAAATTCAGCCAGGACACGGCATGGATGCCCAACACTGTGCTTATCGCCAAAAGCAGCTACGTGTGGCTTGCGCAGTTGAGCAAGGAGTACGGGCGCAGAATCAGCCGGCTCGATGAGATTCCCAATGAAGAGCTTGCTACATTGGCGCGCCGCGGCATCAACTCACTCTGGCTGATCGGTGTGTGGGAGAGAAGCCGGGCATCCAAAACCATTAAGCTGCTCTGCGGGAACAACGACGCAGTCGCTTCGGCCTATTCGCTCTACGATTACCGAATCGCCGACGACCTCGGCGGGGAAGCAGCTTACATCAACCTGCGTGATCGTGCCTACCATCACGGCGTGCGCCTGGCCAGTGACATGGTGCCCAACCACATGGGCATCGATTCGCCCTGGGTTGTCGAGCACCCGGAGTGGTTCATCGCACGTCAGTACCCGCCCTATCCTGCCTACAGTTTTGAGGGGCCCGATCTCTCCAATGATGGCCGCGTCGAAATCAAGATCGAAGATCACTACTTTGAACAGACTGATGCCGCCGTCGTCTTCCGCCGCCGCGACCGCGCCTCCGGCGAGACCCGCTACATCTATCATGGCAACGACGGCACCAGCTTCCCCTGGAACGACACTGCGCAACTCGACTACCTCAACCCTGCGGTGCGCGAGCAGGTTATCCAAACCATCCTCCACGTGGCGCGGCTTTTTCCCATCATCCGTTTCGATGCCGCGATGACCCTTGCCAAGCGCCATTTCCATCGGCTCTGGTTTCCCGGCCCAGGCAGCAGCGGCGCCATCCCCTCGCGCGCTGAGTACAGCATGAGCCAGGCCGAATTTAACCAGCACATGCCCCATGAATTCTGGCGCGAGGTCGTCGATCGTGTCGCCGCCGAAGTTCCAGGCACCCTTTTGCTGGCCGAAGCCTTCTGGCTCATGGAGGGCTACTTCGTTCGCACACTGGGCATGCACCGCGTCTACAACAGCGCCTTCATGAACATGATGCGCGATGAGAAGAACGCCGAGTATCGCTCGGTTATCAAGAACACGCTCGAGTTCGACCCCGACATCATGAAGCGCTACGTCAACTTCATGAGCAACCCCGACGAACGCACCGCGATTGACCAGTTCGGCAAGGGCGACAAGTGCTTCGGTGTCGCCGTGCTGATGGCCACGTTGCCCGGCCTCCCCATGTTTGGCCACGGCCAGATCGAGGGATTCACTGAGAAGTACGGGATGGAGTATCAGCGCCCGCGCTACGACGAAAGCCCCGACCACTGGCTTGTCGAGCGCCACGAGCGCGAGATTGCGCCCCTGCTGCACCGCCGCTGGCTCTTCGCGGAAAGCAGCAACTTCCTGCTGTATGACTTCTTCCAGCCTTCGGGGTCGGTGGATGAGAACATCTTCGCCTACTCCAACTTCAACGGACATGAACGTGCGCTTGTGGTCTATAACAACCGCTATGGCGTCGCGCATGGCACTGTCGATCATTCGGCTGCCTATGCAGACAAGGGCTCAGGACATCTGCGCCAGCGGCGCCTCTGTGAGGGGCTGGGACTCAGCGGAAGTCACGCAACCGTTGCTGCATGGCGTGACTCTCTCACCGGCCTACAGTACCTGCGCCGCACCAGGGATCTTGCCGAGCAGGGCCTTACGCTCGACCTGCACGCCTATCAGTGCCATGTCTTCCTGGATTGGCATGAACTGCATCCCACCGCAGACAAGCCATGGGACCGTCTCTGCGATCACCTGAAAGGGCGCGGCGTTGCCAATCTCGACGATGCCCTGGTCCAGCTCGAACTGCAGCCGATGCACGATGCCCTCAGAAGCCTCCTGGAGCCGGATATGGTCCGCACGCTTGCTGATCTGGCAGAGCACCCGCGCAGCAATGCCACAACCGCCGATAAAGACCTGACGGAGGTGCGCCGCGAATTTCTTGACCAGGCATGGAGACGCTGCGAGCATTTCCTGCATGCAGCGCATGCGGCCTACCGGTCGCGTCTCAAGGCCACCACGCCCCACGCGGCAGCAGCCACTTCCACAAAACCGGATCTCCGGAGCGCGTCGTTCAGAGCTCGCCTCCAGGCAGCGATGCGGCTTCCCAAAGTGGAGGCGCTTTCGCCCGCGCCGTGGACCGTGGCGGCGCGCCGCATGTTGCCCAGCCCGAGCCCGCAGTTTACCGCGACAACTATGTGGGGTCCGGTCCTAGCCTGGTGCGCGCTGCAGTCGCTGTCCGAGTCGCTCGATGCGGCCAGGCCCGAGCGCATCGCGCTCGATCTCTTTGATCGCCTGCGGATGCGCGAGCCGTTTGCCCACATCTTCCACTCCCTTGGCTTTGAGGGTGAGGATGGCTGGCGCGCCGCAGCCCGTATCAAGGTGATGCTTCTCTCCGGAGCCGGCGCGGCCCAGCCCGAACCAATGCGGCAGCCTGGTCCCGATGCGCCATTAAAGCAAAAACAGACAGCTGTCGCGGAGGCAACGATTGCCCCTTCCGCTGCCTCCATCCCTGAGCCAGCGCAAAAGCCTGTGCAGCCGGAAGAACGCGTTGCTCTCGCCCCGGCGCTCTGGCTGGACACCGATGTCCGCTGGCTTACCGGAATCCATGAGGCGGAGGGCCACAATTACCTCATCCGCGAGTCCTACGAGGAACTGCTCTGGTGGCTCCAGTTGCCATCCATGCTGCGCCTCGCCGGCCAACCTTCGCCCGCACGGGAGGAGGTCGAGCAGTTGACGCGTACCGTGGAAGAGGCGCTGACCACCGCGGCAGAAGCCGGCTATCGCATGGATGTACTGCTGGGCAGCGGCGACTCGACCGTCGTCGAGGAAAATAGCCCGTCCGAAGACGAGTCCAGGCCCATAGAGGGCGACGAAGCAGGGCAGGGAGAGGCCAATAGTTGACCTCCTGAGCGCGCTGCGTCACATGGTTGTGTGATTAGGAACACATCGCATCGTGCTGCGGGCAGCCCAGCATTCCTCCATTCCCTCTCGGAGGGATGGTCGTGCGCAGTGCGAGTTGTGGCCGTTGGAGGGTAGGGCGGGAGAACATCCCGGCTTAATAGACTTAAAGGATTTGACGCGACTCCCTGATTACGAATGGACACGATTTGCACTCAAAGATACAACGCGCCAGGTGTACCTGGATTCAAATCTGGCAGGAGGTGACGAGTGAAGGGTATTTTCGTGGTGGGTGCCGGTCCCGCAGGCATGTTCGCGGCCCGGCAGATCGCTCTGGCCGGTTATGACGTTTTCTTATTCAATCGCGATATTAAGCCCGGCGGACTGGTTGAATACGGCATTTATCCCCTGAAAGAAAAAATGAAGGCTGGCCTTCGCAAGCAGTTTGCGCAGGTGCTGGCCATGCCTAATGTCCACTACTTTGGGAATGTGCAGGTAGGCGACGACTACGATCTGACCATCGAGCAGTTGCAGGCCATGCATCCGGCCGCCATCGTCTTTGCCTGTGGCGCACAGGGTGCGCGCAAGCTTGGTCTGCCCGGCGCCGATTCCAAAGGTGTTTACGCAGCCAAAGATTTTGTCTATCACTACAATCAGCTTCCACCGTACGCAAGCATGGATTTTTCCACCGGCAAGCGTATTGCCATTGTCGGCGTCGGCAACGTCGCCATCGACATTGCGCGCTGGCTGCTGGAAGATTCGCCGGATCGGGTCACGGAAAGCGTGGTCGTCATCGCTCGCCGCGGCCCCCTCGAAGTCAAATTCGACGAAAAAGAGATCGAATTCGTCGAGCGGCACGTCGTACGTGAGGAGCTGTCGGCGGAGTTGATGCGCGTGCAGCCACGGTGCGCCAGCGCAGGCCAGGATGTCTCCCCGGAGAAGCTCTTCGAGCAGCACTTCCGTCTGCTGAAAAACTCGGACTTCAAATCAGTCCCGCCCCATCTCTCGTTTCGCTTTCTTTCCTCGCCCACCGCAGTCATTCCCGATGCTCAGGGGCGGGCAGCGCGCATCCAGGTCGCTGAGAATGACCTGGTGCTCAAGCCAGATGGCAGCACCTCCGCGGTTGCCAATGGAGAACATTGCGAAATCGAGGTCGATACTCTCATCTTCGCCATCGGCGACGAGCACGATCCAAAGATCGGCTTGCCCATGGGACCCGGCGGCTATGCTACCGCGCCGGATCCGGAGCATCCGAGCGAGCCGCGCTACGAGGTCTGGCAGCCGGCTTCGTCGTCCGTCATTCCCGGCTGGTATGTGGCGGGCTGGGCGCGAAAGGCCAGCACCGGACTGGCCGGCATCGCGCGCCACGACGGTGAGGTGGGCGCATCCAGGGCGTTGGAATTCGTGAAAACTGCGCCGGACAGCGGCACCCTGAGCGAGCCGGAGATTCTGGCCCAGCTTGAGGCCATGGATCTTCGACCCGTGACCAAAGCCGACTTGCAGTTACTCGGAAAGGTTGAGGAGCGCGAAGCGCAGGAGCGCCAGATGCCCTCCTTCAAATTCTCCGACAATGAGGTGATGCTGAAAGCCATTCAGGAGGAGCGTCTGAGCTCCTCTCACGTCGGCGAGGCAGATCTTCAGCCAACCGTCTGAGGAGCGCTCAGTCCGCAAAGCGGTGCGGCGGGTTGGGTCCGGGCAACCCGCCGCATTGCCGTTCAGCAACGCTTTCTTTTTGCGCAGCATTTCTCAGCGCTAAAAGTGAGGAGGCCGTTCGCCGGCCACGCCAAACGATCTTTCCATCGCCACTCCCACCTGCGCAATCGTGCCCTCGTCAAACAGTCGCCCTATCAGCGTCACCCCGTGCGGCACCCGCCGCGGCGGAGAGAACTTCGGCAGCGGATGCTGCGGATCAGGCGCCCAGTCGCTGCGCGCTTCTGACACTTCCACAAACCCAGCGCGAAGGGTCAGCGAAGGATGCCCCGTGGCATTCGTAATCACCAGAATTTCGTCCCGCAGTGAAGGGACGAGCAGCAGATCCACACCACTGAAGACGCGGGCCATCTCCAGCGCCACCTTGCGCCGCAGACGGTCCGTCTGCACAAAGTCCACAGCCGACAGGAACCGCGATTGGCGGAAGACATTGGGCCATGCATCGGGCACTTGCACTTTCAGCTCATCGAGCTTGCCGCTCAGCGTCAGTTCCTCGAACGCGGCTCCCGCCTCGGCAAACAAAATCAGATTGAGTGAGTCGTAGGGCCAGTCGGGAATGCTGACCTCAACGGGGGTCATCCCCAGTCTCTTCACAGTCTCCAGCGCCGCGCGGTCCACATCGGTCGCGGGGTTCTCCTTCATCCATGCCGGAAAGTACCCGACACGCAGCCCCGCCACGCTTGCCTCCGCGTCGTAGGCGAGCTTGCTCGGCACAGAGTCCAGATCGCCGCGATCCGGCCCGGAGATCGCCTCCAGCACCAGCATCGTGTCTTCCACGCTGCGCGCCATGGGCCCCAGCTTGTCCAATGACCAGCACAGCGTCATCGCGCCGGTGCGCGGAACGCGGCCATAGGTGGGGCGCAGTCCGGTCACGCCGCAGCGCATCGACGGGCTCACAATGCTGCCTCCGGTCTCGCTTCCCACGGCAAAGCCCACCAGCCCTGCGGCAGTCGCCGCACCTGGTCCCGCGCTCGATCCCGACGAACCTTCCTCAGGCAGCCACGGATTCATCGTCTGCCCGCCAAACCAGATGTCATTCAATGCCAGCGCGCCCATGCTCAGCTTGGCAATCAGCACCGCGCCGGCCGCATTCAGCCGCTTCACCACGGCGCTGTCCGCCGCAGGCACGCGGTCCCGAAACGGTTCCGCGCCGTACGTCGTCGCAATGCCCGCCGTATCCAGCAGATCCTTCGCGCCCCACGGAATCCCATGCAACGGCCCTCGATAGTGCCCGCCGGCAATCTCCGCATCGGCCTTTCGCGCCTGCTCCAGCGCATGTTCGCGCGTCACGGTAATCACGCAGCGCAACTTAGGATCAAAGCGCTCGATACGCCGCAGATAAATCTCGGTCAGCTCTTCTGATGTAATCTGCCGACCGGCAATCCAGCGCGAAAGCTGCGCCACCGGCGCAAAGGCCACATCCTCCTCATTCGCCGGCAAGCGAAGATGCAAGTCGGCGCTGCGGACAAACCGATCCGCCGCAGGCATTCCCGTCGAGATGCCGGGGAGCGATGGATTCCACTGCGTCGCCGGAGCAAGTGTCGTCTCCAGCGCCAGCTTACGCGGCCCGGTGCGGCGCTCGTAGACCGGTGCCATCTGCATCTGCCAGTTGCCGGCCGCCTCAGCCAGATCAGCGTCGGTCATCGTCACCTGCACCAGTTTCTCGGCTTCTATGAAAGTTGCTGCAGAGACCTCAGGCCCGACCGGCGGGGCAGTGCCAAACGCCGGCGGCGCGCCTGGTGTTGCATTTTGATCTTGTGAAGCGGGCGACGGTGCGGCTTGAGCGGCCAGCGCACCTCCCAGCAAGCTCATGGAACCAAGTGCGACAAACTCTCTGCGCGACGTCGTCATCTTTCCTCGCGGAGTACGAAATTCCTTCCTGCCGGAAGCTGGTGAGCAAACTATATCACCGCCTTTCGCGGTCTCTGCACTTGCCAGGCCCAGGCGCAGTTCTCAGTTTGACTGGACAAGAATCGAATGTATCGGCCTGCGGAGAATTTGTCGCAACCGGCCCGGACCCGTAGAATCACCTTTGTGCAGTCGGCAGGGTTCGGGGTCGTGTGTCTCCCGCCCGCGCGACACAAGGTACACATGAGCGAACAGGCGACAGCGAGTTCCAGGGAGGCGCAGGCGGTTTCACCTGCGTGGAGCAGAATTGAGAGAGCCCGCCATCCCCAGCGGCCGTATCCTATGGACTTCATCGAGCGGATCTTTACGGATTTCAGCGAGATTCACGGGGATCGCGCTTTTGGCGACGATGAGGCCTTGGCCTGCGGCATGGCGCGGTTGGATGGCGAGGAAGTGCTTGTCATCGGCAATCGCAAAGGCGGCACCACCAAGGAACGTGTACGGCGCAACTTCGGCATGCCCCATCCGGAGGGTTATCGCAAGGCGCTGCGCTGCATGAAGTTTGCCGAGAAGTTTGGCCGGCCCATCATCAGCTTGATCGACCTGCCCGGAGCGTTTCCCGGACTCGGCGCAGAAGAGCGCGGCCAGTCGGAAGCGATTGCCCGCAACTTGCGTGAGATGGCGCGACTGCGCGTGCCGACGATCTCGGTCATCAGCGGCGAAGGCGGATCGGGCGGTGCCCTGGCGCTGGCCGTGAGTGACCGCGTGCTGATTCTGGAGAATGCTCTCTACTTTGTCATTACGCCAGAGTCCTGCGCGGCCATCATGTGGCGCGATGCCAATCAAAAGCAGCTCGCTGCTGAGGCCATGCGCATCTCGGCTCCTGAAGTCAAGGCGCTCGGCTGCGTGGATGAGATTATCAGCGAGCCAGAGGGCGGCGCGCACACCGATCACGAAGCCGGTGCGGGAATCCTGGGAACAGCCCTCAAGAAGCACCTGGCTGAATTGAAGGCAATGCCCGTCGAGGCCCTGGTGGCTGCCCGGCAAGAGAAATTCCGCCATATAGCCCAGTTCTACACGGAAGGTTAGTTCGGTTGGTCCATTGTCCTCATCAAAGCGAAAGTGCTTGCGGCCGTAGATTCTCCGCCTGCAGCCCTGTGCCGAACCGCGCCTGCAGGTGCGCACGATGACCGCTCAGGGCATGCCCACTAGCCGCCTGCGCGCGTACCTTGAGTTCGTCGCCGCAGTTATCTACTACTTTGTCGCGCGCTCCGTTGCTCGCCACAGTGCAATTGGACTGGCCAGCGACGCATGGTTTCCGCTGGTCCAGCAGGCCTTACTTGTCTTTCTTCTCCTCTTCGGCTTCTCCTCGTTCGGCTACGTGTTTGACCGTCAAAAGCAGCCCGTACGCGAGCAGGGCTTTCCGCTTCGCCAGGGTTGGACCCGCGAGGTAGCTCTCGGCGCCTCCATCGGCTGGGCCATTGCGGTTGTTTGCGTGCTGCCGGTTGCAGTCTTCGGTGGAATCGCCATCGTCCTCTCGCTTCAGCTTTCCGCCTGGGGCTGGCTGCTGGCCGACGCAGTATTTTTTGCCCTCGTCGCACTGGCAGAGGAGATTGCCTTCCGGGGATACGGATTCCAGCGCTTCAACCAGAGTGTCGGCGGAATTGGCGCCGCCCTCGGATTCGCTGCCTTCTATGCCATCGTGCAGACCGTGCAACCCGGCGCCAATCACGCTAGCCTGGCGGTTTCCATCGTCTTCAGTCTGCTGCTCTCCACGGTCTATCTGCGTACCCGCGCGCTGTGGCTCAGTTGGGGCCTCAACTTTGCCTGGAAAGCCTCGCGCGCTCTCCTCTTCGGCCTCGCGGTGAACGGGGTCAACAGCCACTCTCCCGTCATCGAGGGCGACCCCATGGGCTCCTTCTGGCTCACAGGTGGGGGCTTTGGGCTAGACGGTAGCTGGGTGACCTTCGTCGTCCTGCTTCTGGCGATTCCTGTCGTCTACCGGCTCACACGGGAACTTGACTTCCGTCACAATGCTCCGTTCATCGTGCCTGGAGGCATCCCCGTCGACCTGGATGCCGCCGCCCGGCTACAACATCAGGCCGCGATGGGGCCCGCCGAGCCATCCGCCCCCGCCCTCATCCAGATTGCACCAGCAACCCCACCCCCCGCGGCTCCCCCCCGGCGGGATGAATCCCCCGACGTTTCCACTGATTCGCAGGCCCGTTAACCGCCCGTCGCGGCACCGGATCGTGTAGTCTCCTCAAAATTGATTTGACCTGGCCTCTTGCGCGGAACTATCGTTTGCTCAATGCTTGAAGCATCCATGGGAGGCTCCCATGAGGCAAATACCGCTATCGGCACGCGCCCGCTCCCGGAAACCGCTGTCAGTTCGTGCGTCCGGCCGCAGCTGCGCGATACGCGCAATCCTCGGATGCGCTTTGGGTCTATCGCTTGCAGCCATGCCGGCCGCAGCACAGGTGCTCACCATCGATACCAGCGGGCGAGTGACCAGTTCCACTGGTCAGGGTGCCACTGTCGATCGCCGATTTGCACAGATCGAGCCCACCCATGTTCCGTTGCCCCAGTCCCGCCTGGATGCAAGGTCGCGTATTGCCCTCATTCGTTACCTCGAGGTTGAGCCGGGATTCGCCATGCGTCCGTTCCCTGGCGGCCACAAAGGCCTCACACTCGTTGCCAATGGAAAACTCGACCCTGCGGGTGAGGCCTATCTGCAGATGGTCACGGACTTTGGCCTGAGCGCCAAACCCGGCGATAAGGTCGTGATTACAGACGTCAAGATTCAGCGGTCCAGCATTGTCTTTCAGCTCAATGGCGGACCCGACCTCAAGCACCGGTTTCTCCGCCACATCGAGATCGGAGACGAGGTCTACACCCAGCCCATCATTCAGGACGACGGCAGCCTGCCTACCGGTGCCCGGCTCACGCTTGCCTTTCCCAATCAAGTGCCGGACCTGACAGGCGAACAGGTCGAGAAACTGCTTGCCCCCCTGATTTCCTTCCAGGTAAAAGCTCCCGTAGAGGCATTTACTGACACGCTGCCGCCCATGCTCAAAAACGCAATCCTGAGCCATCGGGTCCTCGTCGGCATGAGCACGGATATGGTGCTTTTTGCCAAGGGACACCCCGACAGCAAAGTCCGCGAGATGGATGGCCAGATGCCCTTCGAAGAGTGGATATATGGTAAGCCGCCCCAGGATGTCGAATTCATTCGCATCAATGGCAACCGCGTCATCCGCGTAGAGGTCGCGGCGGTCGGCAAGCCCCCAGTCATCTTCACCAAGGACGTGGTCGAAGGCATGATGCGCACCGACGGCACGCCCCTGATGCCGCCCGAGACCGCCAGCGAACACACCATCGAGTTGGGCGACGTCCATCGCGACCCGAATACGCAGGCGCCTGCTCCACCCCCCTCCCTTCGCAACGACGGCGAAAAGCTGCCCGCGGACGACGACAAATCTTCTCGCGTTGGAATTATGAAGCCCGTCCAGTTTCCTAAGCAGGAGCCTGACGATACTCCCGTTGCGCACCAGCCCGGCGCACAGCCAGCACAGGTGCCCGCAGGCTCAACCGCCCCTGCCGCTTCGCCCGGTCCGGCCAGCCCTGCACCGGCTTCCTCGCAGCCATCGTCCGCCACTGCCCCAGCCGAAGCAGGACCGGGAACCTCATCGCAGCCCAATAAATTCTTGATGTAAACTCTAAGGAGCGAGTCTCGCCCTGTCCCGCACTCCCGGACCTGGCATTGGACCGCGCCGTTCAAGCCGCGTGCCTCTCACTGCGCGTGTGAGCAGAGACAACCCCAAGAAGGAGAAACACCGAACCCATGGCCAAGATTGCCAAAACCGGCGACCGTAAAAAAGTAATGGACACGACGAAGTCCACCGATTGTCCCAAGTGCAGCAAGCCCACGCGCATCGTCAAGCGCGTCAAGGATCGTGAGCGCGGCATCCCGGGCGGCGTCTATATCTCGTGTTCTGCGTGTGATTTCTACGAGAAGCTGTAAGCTTCACTCGAAGCTCGTATGCGCAAAAGGCCCGGCTTATCGCCGGGCCTTTTCGCTTGGATTCAGTCCCTCAAGGTCCGCGTCATCTCCTGCAGAATTGCATTCGCCGCTTCGGCCGGATGAAGTGCCTGGGTAATCGGCCGGCCGACAACCAGATAGCTGGCGCCCTTCTGCAAAGCCTCTGCCGGGCTCGCCACGCGCTTCTGGTCGCCCATCGCCGCGCCTGCCGGGCGGATTCCAGGGACGACCAGTACCCCTTCCGGTCCCGTCCGCGCTCGCAGGGAGCCCACTTCTTCGGGCGAGCAGACAAATCCCCGCAGCCCTGCTTCCAGTCCCATCTGCGCCAGTCGTTCCACCTGGCGGGCAGGCGGGTCTTCGACCCCAATCGCCTTCAACTGCGAGGCGTCCATGCTGGTCAATACCGTCACGGCCAGCAGTTCCGGCGGATTCGACAATCCGGCCAGAGCTTCGCGTGCGGCAGTCAGCATTGCCGGGCCTCCCAGCGCGTGGACCGTCATCATCCGTGCGCCAAGCGTTGCCGCCGAGCGTACTGCCCCCGCCACGGTGTTGGGAATGTCATGAAACTTCAGGTCGAGGAAGATCGAAAGGCCTCGTTTTGTCAGTTGCTCTAGAAAGGACGGCCCAGTCGCCGTAAACAACTCCAGTCCAACCTTGAACCACAGGCAACTGCCTTCCAGCCGGTCCACAAGCTCCAGTGCGCGACTTGCATCCGGAGCATCCAGCGCGACAATCAGCCTCTCTCGCGCGGTTGATTGGACGTATTTCCCGGTCATGTTGGCCAGCGTACCGCTGGAGGCGGGCCTGTCAGGAGTCGGCATACCCAAATCCTAACCCAGCACGGCCTCACCTTGCGCCATTCACCCCAGCGCCTGGCTCATCCGGGACCGCTTCAGACATTCTTCCAGCTTTTCCTGATCGCGTGCCGGCAAGAAGCGGCACAGGTACGCAATCGGCTCGCCGGCTTCGGCCATCTGCCGCAGATGATACTTCCACACATCCGCCTTCGCGCTGCGCCGCGTGAAAGGCTTCCGCTGCACCTGCACCACCTC
>JAKBHH010000168.1 GCA_021836865.1 Acidobacteriota bacterium | reverse complement strand
GCTTCTGCCTGCGGTATCGCAAGCTCACGATTCTCGTCAATGTGATCTTCCTGCTTGTGACGCTTCCACTCGCTCTTCGCCTGGGCAGCCAGTTCATGCCGTCTCTGTTTGAAGGTTCGGCGCTGTACATGCCGACAGCGTTACCAGGACTCTCCATTGGACAGGCCACAGTGCTGCTACAAGAGCAAGACAAAATTCTGCGAACTTTTCCTGAGATTGAGAGCGTCTTTGGCGCAGTCGGACGCTCCGACAGCGCCACCGACAATGCTCCGCTCGATATGTTCGACACCACGCTAATGCTCAAACCGCGCAATCAATGGCCCGCGGGCATGACCTACGACAAGCTCATTCAGGCGATGGATGCCAAGCTCCAGTTTCCCGGCCTTTCCAACACCTGGACCATGCCAGTTGAAAATCGCCTGGATATGGAATTGACCGGCATCAAAACACCGCTCGGCATTAAGGTGCAGGGGACCACTGTAGACGGAATCCAGCAACTTGCGTCGCGGATTCAGACTGTCCTTTCGAGCATGCCGCAAGTCAACTCTATTTTTGCGGAAAAGGTGGCGGAGGGCTTTTATGTCAACGTAGCGGTCAATCGAGAGGAGGCCGCGCGTTACGGGCTGACCATCGCGGATGTCCAGACTGCTGTGTCCTCCGGAATCGGGGGAGAGGACATCGCCGAGAACATCCAGGGACGGGAGCGTTTTCCCATTAATGTTCGCTATCAGCAAGGCTTCCGCGACAGCATCGAAAAAATGCGAGGCGTCCTCATCGGCACGCCCTCGGGCGCACAGATTCCTCTCGGGCAGGTGGCAACGATTTCGTTCTCGAAAGGCCCGGCGATGATCCGCGATGAAGACGGAGCACTGACTGGTTACATCTATATCGACCTGAAGACCACGGACTACGGTGGGTTCGTTGCCCAGGCCGATAAACAGATCCACGACAAGCTCAAACTGCCCGCGAACTACACATTCCAATGGTCGGGTGAGTATCAGTTTGAGTTGGAGGCAAAGCAGCGCCTGAAACTCATCCTGCCGATCGTCTTCTTCGTGATCTTCATGCTGTTGTACATGGTCTTTCATTCAGTGACGGAGGCCCTGGTGCTTATTTTTCCAACGATCTACGCCATGACCGGAGGCCTCCTGCTGCAATGGATACTTCACTACAACTTCAGCGTCGCGGTTGCAGTGGGCTACATTGCGCTTTTTGGCGTGGCCGTTGAAACCGGCGTAGTCATGGTGGTCTATCTCCACGAAGCGCTGGAACTCCGCCTGCAAACGGGAGAGCCAATGACCAACGCCGACATCGAAGCCGCCGCAATGGAAGGAGCGGTACTACGGCTTCGCCCCAAACTGATGACGGTGATCGCCGTCATCGCCAGCCTCGCGCCCATTCTCTGGGAAACGGGTATCGGTTCGGATGTGATGAAGCCGATCGCCGCTCCGATTGTTGGCGGCATGATCACATCAACGATTCACGTCCTGATTCTTGTCCCTATCTTCTTCGTCATGATCAAAGAGCGCGCGTTGAAACGCGGGCACCTCCATTACGAAGGCAAAGCATCCACACCATCCGGCAGCGGCAGCGTTTCGGGAGATCCATTCACGAACTTATAAAACCAGGCCGTGCGTGAGTGGCGGCGCGTGGGTCAATTCGACTGCGGAAGTCTTATTGACCTCAGTTCCCAGTTGGTGTGCCAGCCGGTTCACATCGTCGGTGAAAATGCTCACTTCGTGACTGGCACGGGATACGGCGACGTATCCGAAACGCGAACTCAGAAGATCGGGATGGACGCTGGTGTCGGCGTGAATCAGGACGCGCTCGGCGGTGAGTCCCTGAGAGCTGTGACTGGTAACGGCATAACCGTGATCGAAGTGCCGGTGTTCGGCGGCATTGAATTCGATGCGGCGATTGTCATCGATTCGGACGGCAATTCGACCGTCAGACGCGATTGATTCGATCATGGCAAGGTCGCGGTTGGCGACGCCAAGGGATTTGTCTGGGGCGGTGAACTGGATGCGGTCGCCGACAGAGAATTCATGGACGATTTCGCGGTAGACACTGACGCCAGTCAAACGGCGCGGATCATAGGTGGCAAGGTCGCCGGATTGCTTTTCGACTGTAAGCAGATTTGCGGATGGATTGACGGCGACGATGGTGCCGTAGGTACCGGCTTCGATTTCCAAAGCTGTGCTGCCGCGAGCGTAACGCACGACATCGCCGTTCTCATAATGATTCGCCCAGGCGCGGTCAGCGCCGGTCATGTCCTGACGCTGTATGAGCACGCGGAACGAATGGTCATCGTCGCCGAGCTTGCCATTCGCCCGCAGTTCTTCGCGGACCGCGAGATTTAGCTCGCGTCGGGAAGCATTGTCCGGCGAGACGATGAGTGTGTTCTCTGGCGAAGCGGCATACATGCGTGCAACGGTGCGGATTCGTTCCTCCCGGTTCGGGATCTCCTGCACACGGCCCTGCTGCCGGAGTTCGATCAGCGCCGCTGCGCTTCGTCCACGCGCCAGTAATTCGACCGTGGATTTGAGCGCCGGGTCTTTCTGGCGAACGATCTCGTCGAGTTTCGCTGTGCGCATCCCTGCCTGCTGCAATTGCTCGAACGGGCGACCGGCCTCGACTCCCTGATGTTGACGGGTGTCGCCGATCAAGAGTACACGGTCCTGAGACCGGAGCCGGGCAAGGAAATCGCGCACCTGACGTGTGCTGGCAAGACTCGATTCATCCACGAAGTAAAAGTGCTTCTGCGTCGCGCCATCGTTTGTCTGTGCGGGGCGCGCAAGAAAACTCTGGAGCGTATTTGCTTCCACTCCCGATTCGCGGAGTTGCTTGGCCGCGCGGGATGTAGGCGCGAACCCTTCTACCGAATAACCCTGTGCTTCGATGGCCTGACGGATCACGGAAAGTGTGGTCGTCTTGCCTGCGCCGGCAAAGCCTTGAATACCCTGAATCCGATCCGGCGAGTTGAGCACGTCTTCCACGACCCTGCGTTGCGCATGGTTCAGATGCGAATGTTGCGCTGCAAATGTGACCGCGTGCTGTTGCGACAAAACGGGCGCAAGCTCGTTCTTTCCCGCGCTCATTCGGCTCATGATCTCCTGCTCTTCGCGGATGGTTCTGGCTGTGGTGAACTGCCGCGCCGGTATGTTGCGGGCGCGCTCAACTGTCTGGAATTCTCCGGTCGATAAGCGGTTTTCCAGATGAGCACGGACCTGGGAATAAGTAATCTCTCCCATACCGCGGCGCAGCGCATCGCGAACGAGCAGCCGTTCATCGACCACGGCCTCGCGCTCGAAGTTCCTGTCGCGGGCGAAGGTCAGCGATTCCCGAACTCTCTCTTGGGATCTGTTAGCAGAGGCGTTCTGTTCCGGTTGCTGCACTCGTTCTTGTGCTGCGTGTACAACCGCCTCCGCTTGATGGCCGAACTCCGCTGCCAGTTTCCGGTGAGCGGCCATGACTTCGGCAGTCGAATGAATCTCTTTACGGTCGCGCGTCGAGTGGGCGGCGATCTCTGCGGCCTCTTTGCCGTTCTTGCCCGTGCGTTCGAGATACTCCCGTATCTGCTGGCTGCGCGGGCTGGAGGCGTCGAGATATTCCTGCGTGTAGCCCTTGATCTCCGGCGCGCCGCTCCGTCCGGCGGTGATCTCGTACCCAAGCTGCCGCAGCCGATACGTCAATTCGGATTGGTAGATAGCAGTTGCAAACTGCTGGGAGGCAAACAGGTCCTGGGGCTGGATGGCGCGGATTTCGCCGTTGTCACGTTCTGTCATGTTGAAGAGGACGGCATGGGTGTGAAGCTGTGGCGCGACATAGCCATCGACGGGGCGAGCGGTGTCGTGCTCGAATTTCGCTGCGATGAATTTGCCGGTCGTCTCCGGTGGGTGATTGCCGCCGATGCGCGCCTGCGTATAGCGTTCCAGTTCCTGAAGCGCTGCGGTGACGGCTTCGCGGTGCGCCTCGCGCACACGGGTGTCTCCTCCGACCAGAGCGGTGAGCGAGACAGATTTGGGCGCCGAAAAGGTTGCATCCCAACCGGCGCGGTGCTCCATCGTCCGGACGGATTTCCCATCGGCATCCTTATATATGTACGATGCGCGCTGCCGGACAAGGGGCTCACCTGTGCCCGGATGCTGACCCTGGCTGAGCCGGGCAAAGTCCTGCTCGGAGACCGGGCCGCGCAGGCCGAACTGCGCCGCCAGCCTGCCTTGCCATTCGCCTCGGATCTCTCCGCGCTCGGACCAGTAATTCTGCTCCCGCGAGGTGAATTCCTTCTTGTGATAGCTCTGCGCCTGGCCGGCGGAAAGCGGCTTGGAGATGGTCAGCATGGCAGTCTACTCCATCCGCACCGCATGAGCGGCGTCCGATTCGTCCGCGACCGCAGGATCACTCCGGTCTTTTTCTGACTCGTCATGCAGCAGTACGGGCGGTGCGATTAGGTCGTCCATGTCGCGCTCGATGAAGCCAGGGTGCTTTTCCTTGAGATCGACAAATGGAAACGCGAAGCGCGCGACATGGTTGCCGTACTTCAGGAAGCCTCGCAAGTCATCCAGCCCAGAAATTTCGGAAGGCAAAACCAGCGGTTCCGTCTGCCGGTCGAGCGCAAAGTTCCGCCCGGCGCGGGAGCCGTCGTAGTGAGTTTCACGCAGCCGTTCGATCTCGACTTCTCCAATGGCCTCGCTCACCCATTTGGCGGCGCGCGGCTCGCTGGTGCGCAGAAATATCTTGGTGGCCGGCTGCGAGAGCATCGCTTCAGCGTCGTCGCCATAGCGGGCCTCCATCTGGCTTCGTCCCTGGAAGCCGAGAACAACCGGATTCTGCGACTTTCGGTTTTCGGTGATGGCGGTGTGCAACTGCGGCAGTCTTTGCAGACTGGCCAGCTCGTCGATCACAAACCAGACCGCCTTCTGGCCAGGATCAGGCTCATTGAGCAGGCGCAACACCAGCAGATCGATCCACAGACTGATCAGCGGACGCAGGGCCTCGCGCAGCGTCGGGCGCGAGGTGATGAAGACCCAGCCTTTACGGGTCTCGGCCCATTTGGTCGCCGTCCATGTGGATGTTGTCTCATCCTGTTTGGGCAGCAGCCGGAAGCTATCAGC
>JAKBHH010000076.1 GCA_021836865.1 Acidobacteriota bacterium | reverse complement strand
TGCCACGAATCTTCTTCGACAGCCTAAATGTTTTCTAATCATTGCCGATGCATCCTCTATCGGAGGTGCTCCGGATGCTCGCAAACAGGATGCCTGCCGTCTTGCTCGCGTCTCACGATCCAGCGTTGCTGGCGTGCGTCGAGCCCGTTCTTACAGCTTCGAGTGTGAAACCACATCTTGTTCTGTCCGCGGAAGCGGCAGTATCCGTGTTGACGGGTCCGACCCCGCCGGACCTGTCACTGCTCGATGTGGAATTGCCGGGGATGGAGGATGGGCGCCTGCTCTCGCAAGTCCGCAGCTGTGTTGGTGGACACCGGCTGCCTATCGTGCTGTTGGCCGACGAGCCCACACCGGAATGGATGAATCGCCTGGCCGAGGGTACACTTGACGACCTGATCCCGCGCAGCACAACCATGCCCCATTGGCGGCTGCGTCTGGGTGCAGCGCTGCGGACCTTTCACCGGATGCGCCAGTTGGAACTGCTGAGGGAATCCGCAGCGTTGAGCGCGCAGACCGATGTCCTGACGGGCGTTTACAACCGCGCGACGCTCCTTTCGATGCTCTTCCGTGAGACTGACCGGGTGCAACGCATGAAGACACCATTGTGCCTAATGCTGCTCGACTTGGACGACTTTGGCCACTGGAACATGCGTCTCGGCACGGAGGTCTGCGACGATTTGCTCTGCCAGACGGTCGAACGGATGCTGCGTCTGCTGCGTACCTATGACCTGCTCGGTCGAGCCGGTAAAGACGAATTTCTGGTCGTGCTGCCGGGTTGCGACCGTATCAGCGCTGTCATGCTCGCTGAAAGACTTCGCCAGGATGCATTCTCCACACCCTTTCATGCAGCGGGTCAGTCGATCCGGCTCTCCGCGTGCTTTGGCATCGCATCCAGTGAGGGCCGGTCGCCCGTCGTGGTCCTGCGCGAGGCGGAGCAGGCGTTACAGCAGGCCAAAGAGACCGGCCCGGAGTCCATCCAATTCTGCGGCATTGCATCGCAGACGCTGGCAGGGCCCGTCGCATTTCTTTCGCCAAGCTCAGGGGATGAACTGCTCGCCTGGTAGGGCATTGCATCCTCGTGCGGCTTCGAGGGTCACACGCACAGTTTGCCTGCATCGGAGCGGCTCACGCGGGGTCGGCAAGAAACTCCTGAAAGACATCGTTCGAGAGGAGCCGTCCGCGCGCACTCAGCCGCACGGCTCTTCCATCGGACACAATCAATCCTGCCTCTGCCAGGCGGTCCACCACTGCAAGAGCTTGAGTGACCGGCTCGCGACCGAACTCGCGACGTAAGGTAGCCAGGCGCACTCCTGCATTCAAGCGTAACCCAAGGAACCACGCCTCTTCGTGCTGTCTTTCCTGCGAGAGCCATGCAATCTCGTCCGCCTGCGGTCCATCGAGGTAGGCCTTCAGGTCGTCCGTAGTCTTCGAGCGCAGCATGTGGGGCATCTCTGCCGGCTCGCTCGCAGACGATGAATCCAGCCTTGCATACAGAGCGGACGAAGCGTCCAACCCAAGTCCGAGATAGGGCCTTCGCTGCCAATACCGCAGATTGTGCCGCGAAGTTCTTCCGCGGCGCGCAAAGTTGGAGATCTCATACTGGCGCAGACCGGCTGACTCCAGGCGCTCCACCGCCGTCTCATACATGCGCGCGATGGCGTCATCGCCTGGCACGAGTTCCGCATGGTACCGCGCGCCTCCCGCCAGCATCTCGCGTCCCAGCCGCGAATCCTCATCTACTTCGAGCATGTAGATGCTGGCATGAGGCACACCTGCGTCGAGCAGTACGCGAAGCGACTCGTCCCAGCTTGCATACGTCTGTCCCGCAAGACCCGCAATCAAGTCGACATTCAGGTTCGCGATGCCTGCGGCGCGCAGGCGCTTCAGGTCCTCCAGCACGATGGCACGGTTATGGAGCCGCCCGCTTCCGTGCGCCTCCCGATCGATAAAAGACTGCACCCCAAGGCTGACGCGGTTTACTCCTGCCGCGGCCATCGCTTCCAGCGTTGCGTCTGCCAATTGACCCGGCGCGCACTCCACCGTAATCTCCGCATCCGGATCCACAAGGAAATGCTCGCGCACGGCACGAAACAATCGCGTGATCAAATGCGGCTCCAGCAGGCTGGGAGTTCCGCCGCCCAGGTACAGGGTATCCACGCTTCCCGGCAGTTCGACGCCCATGCGCGCGGCCCAAGCCGGCGAAGCTTCCAGGTCCTCCAGCAACCGGTTCACGTAGCGCGTATGCTCGCTCGCCGGATACACTCCGGAGGCAAAGTTGCAATAGGTGCATTTCGAGCGGCAGAACGGGACTGAAACGTAGATCCCCAGCTTGCTCGTCAGCGGAAATGCCATGAATTCATTGTTTCATGCGCGCAGCGGCAGTTGGGCTTGCGGCGGTGCAGCCCGCCGCATGGCACAATGAAAGGAGGAGATTCGGCTTGAAAGCGTGGCCTGTTCTAGGCATTCTGACCGTGCAGATTTTTCTGTGCCTTGCGCACTGGTTCCTTTACTGCACCTGGATCCATTTCTGGTTTCCACTCGGTCCCGCTGCTGACGTGACTCTTCGTATTGCCCTGCTGATTCTCTCCTCCACCTTCGTCCTCTCAGCCATGCTGAGCTTTCGCCTCGCCAACCCCCTGGTGGACCTCTTGTACTGGATCGCCGCCGTATGGCTGGGCCTGCTGAATTTCTTTTTTGTCGCGGCGTGCATCGCGTGGGTCACTGATCTTTGTCTTAGGTTGGTCCTTGCAGAGGCAGCGTTGCGCACGGCTCGGCCTGTCCTCATCGCCTCATTGTTTTCCGCTGCACTCGCGGTGAGCATTTACGGCTTCGTCAATGCGCGCTGGATTCGCCACCGTCGCATCAGCATCAGCCTGCCCAATCTTCCTCCGCATTGGAAAGGCCGCACCGCGCTTGTCGTCAGCGATCTACATCTGGGCAACATCAATCGCCGGCGCTTTGCGCGGCGCATCGCCGCCATTGCACGCAAACTGAACCCCTCAGTCATCTTTATCCCCGGCGACGTGTTCGATGGCGGGCGCACCGAACCTGCGCTGCTCGCCGAACCGCTCTTCGCGCTCAAGCCGCCCCTGGGCACCTATTGCGTTCTAGGGAATCACGATGAATTTGGCGGAGCGTTGCGCTGCGCACATGCCCTCCAAGAGGGCGGTCTGCATGTGCTCGAAGAAGAAAAGGTGGATGTGGATGGCCTGCACGTCATCGGAATCTCTTATCGTCAATCCACTCGCCCAATACACCTCCGCGCGTTTCTTGAAGACCTGCATCTCAACGGCTCGGCGAGTGTTCTGCTGCAGCACGTGCCCAATCGGCTCGCAATCGTGGAACAGGCGGGAGTGAGTCTACAACTCAGCGGACACACGCACGGCGGTCAGGTTTTTCCGTTCAGTTGGATCACACATCGCGCCTTTGGGAGATTCACCTACGGTCTTCAGCAGCACGGCGCGCTGCAGGTCTATACCTCCAGCGGAGTTGGAACTTGGGGCCCACCCATGCGTGTGGGTACGCATCCCGAGGTAGTCTTGCTTACCTTTGCGTGAGCATGTTCTCATGTGTATTCGAATTCCGGCGTGGCCAACTTTGCACGGAAAGGTAAGCGATGGATCTGAAGAGGAAACGCTTTCTCGCAATCCTGACTATGATTCTGGTGGCAGGCGGTGTCTGCGCCGCGCAAAAGGTCGAGCCATCCACCGCGATGAGAGCAGCGAGTCCACCCCTCGACTTCCCCACCGTGCTCTACGGCGCAGCCTATTACAACGAGTACATGCCCGGCGACCAGCAGGCCCGTCTTGTGAAGGACGTAGAGCTGATGAAGGCTGCGGGGATCAATGTCGTCCGCATGGGAGAGTCCACGTGGAGCCTGTGGGAGCCGGAAGACGGCCAGTTCGAGTATGCGTGGATGGACCGCACTGTGGACGCCATGGGCAAGGCGGGCATCAAGGTGATTCTGGGCACGCCCACTTATTCGATTCCGGCGTGGATGGCGCATCAGCATCCGGAGATTCTTGTCGACCGCATTCCGCCGGGCATGTTCGGCGGCAAGGCCGTGCCCTCGATGTACGGGTTGCGCCAGAACATGGACACCAGCTCGCCAGCCTACCGATTCTATGCTGAGCGGCTCATCCGCCACATCGTCGCGCATTACAAGGACAACCCCACAGTGATCGGCTGGCAGCTTGACAATGAAACGTCGAGCTATGAAGCAGACAATCGCGACGTTTTCATCGGCTTCCAGCACTATCTGGAAAAGAAGTTTGGCACGCCCGAAGCGCTGAGCAAAGCGTGGTTTCTGAATTACTGGGGCGAAAACATCCACACGTGGGAAGACCTGCCGATGCGCGACGGCGCGCAGAGCACCGGCTATAAGCTGGAGTGGACGCGCTGGAGCCAGTTGCGCGTAACCGACTTTCTGCATTGGCAGGCCGTGCTGGTGCGCGAGTGCGCGGGGCCCAGCCAGTTCGTTACCACCGACTTTGGCGGCATGATGCGCCGCGATGTGAATGAAGAGGGAATCGCAGCGTTTCTCGACATTCCGGCCGACAACATCTACCACGCGACCCAGGACCACTACGACGGCTCATTTCAGTCTCTGCAAACCGACTTTACGCGCTCACTGAAGCACGGGAATTTTCTGGTGACTGAAACAAACGGGCAGACCATCGGCTGGACCTCCCAGGGCCAGTATCCGCCCTATGACGGCCAGTTGCGCGAGGATGTCTACACTTACCTGGCCAGCGGCGCCAACATGGTGGAGTACTGGCACTGGGCCTCGATCGCCGCCAACCAGGAGACCTACTGGAAGGGCATTCTGTCGCACGATTTGGAACCCAACCGGCCTTACGCCGAGGTCAGCCGCACCGCACACGAGTTGCAAAAGATCGGCCCGCAACTTGTCGGCCTCAAGATTCACAACGACGTAGCCATACTGTGGAGCCGCGACTCGGCCAATGCCATTGGCTTTATGCCCTACGGCGGCGGAGTTCCGGCTCGAAGCTGGACCGGTGAGCCTGACGGCTACGCATCGCTGGTGCAGCAGATGCACCACTCGCTCTACGACTTGAATGTGGGCGCGGATTTTGTCTTCCCCGAAACGCAGGACTACTCCGCATATAAACTGCTGATCGTTCCCGCGCTTTATATCTCTGACGACGCGCTGTTGCAGCGCATCTCCGATTATGTGAAGAACGGCGGTCATGTAGTGATGACCTTCAAAAGCGGATTCGCCAACGAGAACTCTGCCGTGCGATGGGTGCGCGCGCCGGGACCGCTGCGTGAGGCCGCCGGCTTCAGCTATCAGGAGTTCTCCAGTCTGGAACATCCGCTCACGCTCAAGGGCGATCCCTTCCATGCGGGCGATGGCAATAAGGTTCAATACTGGGCGGAGTTCCTGATGCCGGAACATGCCACGGCACTCGCCTACTACGACCATCCTTTCTTCGGGAAATGGCCTGCCATCACTGAGAATCAGTACGGCACAGGCACGCTGCTCTATGAAGGCACCTACCTCTCGGATGCTCTGCAAACCGCGGTTCTCAAGCGTGCGGTTGCGGAAGCCGGTCTGGCCAATCCCGACGAAGAACAGCCCGCTGCGATCCACGTGCAGCATGGCATCAACCGCCTCGGCAAACGCCTGCATTACTACTTCAACTACTCCGGCGTGGAAGTCCGGGCTGCCTATTCGTACGGCGCGGGAACCAGCCTGCTCGACAGCAAGCCTGTGAGTCACGGCCAGATGCTCACGCTGGGGCCGTGGGATCTGGCCATTATTGAGGAACAGTAAGCGGCCTGATCGCCTCCCGGGAAAGAAGTTGCCCTGCACCTCGCAGCACGTGTGATGCAGACCCTGGAAGCGGTGGTGCGCCCTGTGGTCTCATGGAACTTCTCTCCAAACTGGACAGGTTTGGACCGTAATTAAAGGAGAATATCCAGGTGAGCACAGAAACCGCACCATTCCAGCAGGCACAGGGCGTAGAGCACACGCGGCTACATGGCCGCGATCTTTTGCTGAATCCGCGGCTCAACAAAGGAACGGCGTTTACCGAGGCGGAGCGGGACGCCTTTGGCCTGCACGGTCTGCTGCCTCCTCACATCGGGACCTTGCAGGAGCAGCTCGATCGCCGCAAGAAAGCTCTCGATGCGCAGCCGAGTTCCTTTGCCAAGTACACCTTTATGCGAGGCCTGCAGGACATCAATGAAACGCTGTTCTACTCCCTCATCGCACATCACGTAGAGGAGCTGCTGCCGATCGTCTACACGCCGGCGGTAGGCGAGGGATGCCAGCGATTCAGCGAAATCTGGCGGCGCAGCCGCGGACTCTTCATCAGCTATCCGAATCGTGAACGCATGGAGCGGATCCTCGCCGATCCAGCCTACGATTATGTGCGCTGCATCGTCGTCAGCGACGGTGAGCGCATCCTCGGCCTGGGCGATCAGGGAGCCGGCGGCATGGGGATCCCCATCGGCAAGATGGCTCTCTACACCGCGCTCGGCGGCATTCCGCCCGAGCATTGCCTGCCCATACTGCTCGACGTGGGCACCGACAACGAAGCACTCCTCAGCGATCCAATCTACATTGGCTGGCAGCATCACCGCGTGCGCGGGCAGGAGTACGACGACTTTGTAGAAGCGTTCGTCCGCGCAGTCGAACGTCGTTGGCCACACATCCTGCTCCAGTGGGAAGACTTTGCGGGCTCAAATGCCCTCACCCTGCTCAATCGCTACCGTGATCGGCTGTGCACGTTCAATGACGACATCCAGGGGACCGCGGCCGTCACTACCGCAACTCTGCTGGCAGCCATTCACGCGACCGGCATTCCGCTCAAGGATCAGACCATCGCCATGTTCGGCTCCGGCTCGGCCGGCATCGGCATCATTGATCTGCTCATTGCCGCGATGCAGGAAGAAGGCCTGACGGAAGCACAGGCGCGCAGCCGCATCTATGCCTTCAATCGCTATGGTCTGCTTGTCGAGGGCTGTCGCGGCATTCGCCTCGGCCAGCAGGAGCTGTTGCGCAAACGGTCCGATCTTCAGGACTGGACGGTTTCCGGCGGCGAGGATATCTCGCTGCTGGACGTGGTGCGCAACGCCAATATCACGGTGCTTGTGGGTGTCTCGGCACAGGCCGGGGCCTTCACCGAAGAAATTGTGCGCACGATGGCCGCGCATACCGAGCGGCCCATCATCTTCCCGCTTTCGAATCCCACATCTAAATCCGAGGCGATTCCCGCGGATCTGCTTCTCTGGACGGAGGGTCGCGCCATTATCGGGACCGGCAGCCCCTTTGCGCCGGTTGAGTTCGGCGCAAAGAAAATTCCGATTTCGCAGGTAAACAACTCTTACATCTTTCCCGGCCTGGCACTCGGTATCCTCGTGAGCCGCGCTCGGCGCGTGACCGACGCGATGATGATGGCCGCAGCCAAGGCGCTGGCCGCGTTGTCGCCTGCCCGACAGGACAAAAACGCGCCCCTTCTGCCGCCCATCGGAGATTCGCGCAAGGTCAGTCTGGTTGTGGCTGAAGCCGTTGGAAGACAGGCCATTGCAGACGGAGTGGCAGCTATCGATGAACCTGCTATGCTGCCGGAACAACTCCGTGCGTATGTGTGGGAACCGGTCTACCGGACCTATGAAAGAATCCGGTAATCGAGCACAGCGTTACAGCCTGGCAGGGGAGTTGATACTATTGGTGCGTCCAAGATAAACGTTTTATCAAGGGGGTTCCATGCATCCGTTCCCGCGCTTGTCCACGCTCGGCGTTGCAGTAGTTCTGCTCCTGTCGCTCACGTCCACCTCGGTTCCAGCCTCGGCCCAGCGCCATCAGCCGCCTCCACCCCCCGCGGGCCTGTGGATGAACACGAGCCTTACGCCCGACCAGCGCGCCGATCTGGTGATGAAAGAGATGACGCTGGACGAGAAGATCGCGCTGCTGCACGGCGTAGGTATGCCGACCGATGAGCCCGTCACGCCGGAGAATGCTGCCTCCAACCGCGGCGTTGGTTATGCCGTTGGAGTGCCGCGACTGGGCATTCCCGGCATTGACATGAGCGACGCAGCCTACGGCGTGCGATCCAGCGGCGTGAATGGACGCTATTCCACGGCGCTGCCGGCGAACGTGGCCGCGGCGGCAAGCTGGGACCCCGATGCAGCCTACGCGTACGGCGCGCTTATCGGCCGCGAACTGCGCGCGCAGGGCTTCAACATGACCCTCGGCGGCGGTGTGAATCTTACGCGCGATCCGCGCAATGGGCGCACCTTTGAGTATCTGGGCGAAGACCCGGTGCTGGCCGGAACGCTCGTGGCCAAGCTCATTGACGGCACCCAATCGGCGCATGTCATCGGTGACATCAAGCACTACGCGCTGAACGATCAGGAGAGCGGCCGCAACGCCGTCAACATCCACATCAGCGAGCGCGCGATGCGGGAGAGCGACCTGCTGGCCTTTGAGATTGGTGTCACCGAGGGCCACCCCGCAGCGGTCATGTGCTCCTATAACCGCGTCAACGGCGATTTTGCCTGCGAGAACAAATATCTGCTCACGAATGTGCTCAAGAGAGATTGGCAGTTCCCTGGCTTCGTGCTTTCAGACTGGGGCGGAACGCACTCGACGGAGAAAGCTTCGGCAGCAGGACTCGACAACGAAGAACCGGGCAGTTTCTTCTACGGAGAACGCTACAAGGCCGCCGTGGAGGCAGGCGCCATCTCCACAGCTGAGTTGGACGAACACGTGCATCGCATTCTGCGCTCCATGTTTGCAGCCGGGGTCATCGATTATCCGCGCCAGCGCAGCGTCGTCGATCCGTTTGCAGGCTTCGAGACGGCGCGCAAGATTGAAGAAAGCGGCATCGTACTGCTCAAGAACGAACACTCCACTCTTCCGCTGAATGCAGGACGTCTACGCTCCATCGCCGTCATCGGGGCGCACTCTGACGTTGGGATGATCTCCGGCGGCGGCTCTGCGCAGGTTGACCCCATCGGCGGCAATGCCATCATGCCTCCGGGGCAGGGCGCCACGCGCTGGCTGGAAGAGATATGGTTCCCGACTTCGCCTCTCAAGGCCATTCAGGCGCGAGCTCCCGGCGTTACGGTCAAATACGATTCCGGCGTGGACCCTGCGTCAGCAGCAGCAGCAGCCAAGGGCGCAGACGTTGCGATTGTCTTCGCATACATGTGGGCCAGCGAAGGGATGGACCTCCCAGGCCTCACGCTGCCGCATCACCAGGACGATGTGATTGCCGCAATTGCAGCTGCCAATCCGCACACGATTGTCGTATTGGAGACGGGCAATCCAGTCACGATGCCGTGGGTCAACGCGCCGGCTGCCATTCTGGAAGCGTGGTTCTCCGGAAGCGATGGCGCCGACGCGCTCGGCAACATTCTCTTTGGCACGGTGAACCCAAGCGGCAAACTGCCCAACACATTCCCCAGGAGCGAGGCCGATCTACCGCATCCCACGCTCACCTTGCCGCCGCCCGAGTCAGACCACTTCAATGGACCGGCATCGCCGGAGCAGTGGGCAAAAGGATTGCCGCCGTTCCAGGTCAGCTATGACGAAGGCATAAAGGTTGGCTATAAGTGGTATGACGCGGAGAAGAAGCCGGTATTATTCCCCTTTGGGTATGGACTCTCCTACACGACCTATCGCTACTCGGAGTTGAAGGTCACACCGGGCGATAAGGTGAAGGTCTGGTTTACGCTCTCAAATACGGGCGCGCGCGAGGGTGCTGAGATTGCGGAAGTCTATGCGGCTCTGCCCGCCGCCGCGCAGGAGCCGCCCAAGCGGCTGGTCGGCTTCAGCAAGGTCAAGCTTGCAGCAGGCGAGAAGAAGACCGTCACCATCGAAATCGATCCCAAGTATCTGTCGATCTTTGACGAAGCGAAGCACGGATGGACGCTGGTTCCGGGGGACTACACCATTATGGTGGGCGGTTCGTCAGACAAGCTGCCGTTAAAAGCGGTGGTAAATCTGCAATAGCAGCCCCTGACGGTTTTAGCGACAACCGGAGTTGCAACAGATGCAGCTTGGGTTGTCGCGGACCGCGGGAGATTAATCCCCGTCCGGCGGCACCTGTTCCAACACCCGCTTCCACGTCCTCTGGTTCTTGCGGAAGCTTTTCTTTAAGTCCTCAAGAATGCGCTCGAAGTCGGCGTTGGTGCGCAGGTTGTTCCACGCCGGGTTCTTCTGGAACCATGGATAATTTTCGTTCCCCAGATAGATTGCGCGGCGCAGCCAGTGCAGTGCTTCGGTCGAGTCGCCCTCCACGGCAAAGTAGCTGGCCAGACGATAGGCCATCTCGTTGTCTGCTTCGGCAGCGGCCAGAGTGTCGTCCTTCAGCAGTCCGGCTGCGCGCTCCCGTTCGCCTGCCTGCACGTAGCACATGGCCAGCGTAGGGACCGCGATGCGCATCGACTGATCGTCGCGAATCACGCTCTCCAGGCTCTCAATGGCTGCGCCCAGATTGCCCATGCGCATCTGCTGATAGCCAAACGAAGTGCGCAGCAGCGGATGGCGCGGTTCAAGAGCCAGACCCTTTGTCAGTTCGTCGCCGGCCATCTCGATCTGATTCTGATAGTGATAAACGCGCGCGCGATGATTGTAGAGAATCGCTGCATTGGCGGGGTTGAGCTTCAGCGCGCGGCTGAACTGGTGAAGCGCCTCGTCATACATGCCGTCGCCGCGCAACGCCAGACCCGCCACCATATGTACATTCCAGTCGTTAGCCGCGCTTGCCAGCAGATTCGCGATGCCGTGCCGCGCCGATTCTTTTTCACCGCGCGACAGCAGCATGTAAATACGGTAAAGATTCGCCTCCACCGAGGCCGGGTCACGCTTGAGTGCCTCATCAAAATGGCGGCGCGCATGCATCAAATGAATCTGTCCGCCAAAGCCGTGGCGCACATACTGCAGTTCGGCAATGCCCAGGCCCGTCCAGCCGGCGGGAAACTCCGGGTCCTTGGCCGTCACGCTGGTAAACAGCCCGTGAGCCCGGTCCAGATCAGCGCGCGAGCCGGTGCGCACCATAAACGAACTCAGCAGCGCACGCGCCTGCAGATATTCCTCACTCACCGGCCCCGGCAGCGAGGCATCGCGCGGTCCCGGCCGCGGCGCATCCATCTTGTCGTTGGCGCTCAATCCATGCAGCGCCGCAAACACCTCATTCGAGATTTCCGTCTGCACCGCAATCAAATCCAACGAGGGTACCTGGATGGCGCCTCCTGAGCGCACGCTCTGCAAACTGACATCGAGCAGTTGCCAGTTCAGGTCAAAGCCCGTCTCAGAGCGGACAAAACTGCCTGCCAGCACATACGACACCAGGAGCTTCTGCCCCACGGCCAGCGGATCCAACTGTGCGATTGGTAATGACATCAGCGTGCTGGACGGTCGCACCACGAGTGCCGGAATGCGCGCCAGCCGCGCAGCGATCGCGTCGGCGAGCGCATAACCGTAGAGCGGAGCCACCTCTGTTGCGCCCAGATTGCTGAAGGGCAGGACGACAAGTGAGTTCTGCGGCGCGCGCTCCGTAGTCGATTCCCGGAATCGCTCCGCCAGCATGGAGAGAAATCCCGTGGCGCGCTTCTCGGCTTCCGCTTCATTGGTGGGCAGGTTGGCCGCAGCATCGCCGGGAATGACGCCCGTTTCGATCTGCTGCGCCTTCATGATCGTCTTCAACGCTTCACGCACCTCGGCAGCAGAGGTGTAGCGCGAGGCCGGGTTCTTCTCAAGGCAGGCCGCAATCACGCTTTTGAGTTCCGCGGAGACACCGGGAACGATCTCGCTCAAGTCCTGCGGATCGGAAAACTGAATCGCGCGAATCGCCTGAAAATCTTCGGCGTCGGGCCGGGAAAACGGATGGCGTCCGCTGGTCAGTTCATAGAGAATCACGCCCAGCGCCCACACGTCAGACTGCACGCTGGACTGACCGGTAACAAACTGTTCCGGCGCCATGTAACGGATGGTACCGCCGCGCGCGGTGTAAGTGGCTGCGACGGAAGCGTCCTTGGCCAAACCTGCCTTGGATGGATCAAAGCTTGCGTCTTCAGGATGCAGGCGACGCGCCAGGCCAAAGTCCAGAATCTTCACCAGGCCGCCCTCAGTCAGCATCACATTCTGCGGCTTCAGGTCACGATGAAAGATGCCTAGTACATGGGCCGCCTGCAATCCATCGGCGATCTGGATGCCTACAGAGAGCACAAGCTGCGGAGGAGCCGGGCCGCGTTCGATGAGCTGATCAAGAGACTGTCCGGGCACGTACTGCATCACGATGTAGCCCTCGTCCCCCACCTCGCCCACTTCATAAATCGCACAGACGTTGGGGTGCTCAATGGCAGACGCGAGCCGCGCTTCGCGCAGAACCGTCGAGCGCATCTGCTGCGCTGAAAGCAGACCCGCGCGCAGCATCTTCAAGACCACAGGGCGTTGCAGCAGTGTGTCATTGGCCATGTACACAACGCCACTTCCGCCGGCCCCCAGGCGGCGCTGAATCTCGTAATGTTCGATTGTCCTTTTTTTCATCACTCCCACTCAGTGTAGCGGGGAGCAGATGAGGGCCGTATCAATTTCCGGCACCGGCCTGAAGATGCTTTGCGCCGCATCTGTTCAACGAATTTCAGCCTGGCGTGATCCGCATTTTCTCTTGGTGGCCGCGGCGCACTTCGCCGTCTTCACATGGCGCAGGCGCGTTCTTCTCCAACTGCCTCTGACTGTGACGCCCACGCTGAAACATGCCAGTCCAAACGCGAGAAGCACCGCTTCCCACCTGAGACTGGCGTTGATGCCCTGGATCTTTGCGTAGAGGTCCACATTGCCACGCGTTGCACTGCCGAAGGGTGTAAGGATCAGCCCGGTGAGGGTGAACATCCATCCACGGGACTGCGCAAATTGAGTCTCGTTCTTCCTTCCGTTGCTCAGGCAAAGAAGATATTCAAGCCAACCGCCACAGCGAGAATAGCAACGGCCAGCGCTTCGGGCCGCTTCCACCATGCGATGTGCGCGTGCGGAGATTTCTTCGTGAGCGAATGCACCAGACCCACCAGTTCCGTCTCACGATGCGCCTGAGTGAAAAGGCTCACCAGCACCGCGGCAACAAGACTGGCGACACAGGCGAAGATGGCGCCGTGGAAGCTCCGCGTGATTGCCCCGGATGAAGGATGCAGCAATGCAATCGAACCGTCGTGAAAGCCGGTGTGCGGTACCGCCGGAAGCGTGAGGCCGTGATGCAGCATGGCCACCGCGGCACCAGCGATCAGCCCCGTAAAAGCGCCGTGCCCTGTCGCGCGCCTCCATAACATGCCCAACGGAACCACCGCCAACAGCGGCGCGTTGACAACGGAGAAGGCAAGCACAAGCACGTCAGGTAGGTTGCCCGCACGGGCCAGCGCATAAGCCACCGCAATGGAAAGCAGAAGACCGCCCGCTGTGGCCCAGCGGCCCACGGCGAGGAGGTGCGAATCGCTCCCTTCCTTCCGCAGGAAGGACGGATAGATGTCAAAGGCAAACACAGTATTGAAGGCAGTGACGTTGCCCGCGATGCCGCTCATGAAGCTGGCCAGCAGCGCCGCGAGCCCCAGTCCAAGGAGACCGGCAGGCAAGAGATGCGCAATCATGTTGGGCGTTGCCCGGTCGTAGTCCAGCAGCGGGTGGCCTGCTGTGTCCAGCAGGAGCGTGCCATTTGCGGCGTTGACCCGGGCGGGAACCAATCCCCTGCCCTGCTCCTCTGCCCTGGGTACGACATTGACTTCATGAAAGATGACGCCGCCTTGTTCGCGCACAACGAAGGTAGTGTGCGGGGTGGGCAGGCCGACGGCGATGAGGCCCGGCAGGACCAGAAGCAATGGCAGAAAGACGCTGGGAATGGCGGCGAGGAGCGGAGCGCGCCGCGCCGACTCGAGGTCTTTCGCAGCCAGGGCCGTCTGGATCACGCGGAAGTCCACGCACCAGTAACCCGCGCCCAACACGAAGCACAGGCCCGCAACGACGCCGAAAGCGCCGACGCCCATGGGATTTGCGCCAGACTGCGATCCGCCTGTCCAAGAATGGAGTAGCCCTGGATCGGTCGCAGTGAGCGAAGATTTGAGCCCGCTCCATCCGCCCACCTTCCGGAACCCCAGCAGGACGACCGGAAGCAGACCGGCGACGAGGACAAAGAACTGCGCCGCCTGGGTATACATGGCGCCGGCAAGTCCGTGCAGGAGCACATACGCCAGCACAACCGCGGCCGACAGCACGATCGAAAAGGTGAAGATCCATTCCTGCGGCCAGCCCAGTGAGTAAAACAGCTCGTCGAACAGATGCAGCACCCGCACGATCCAGGCCAGGACGCACATTGAAATGGCGGTGCTGAGAATTGTCATCGCCGCAAACAGAGCCGCATGGAACGCTGCCGTCTTGCGGTCAAAGCGCAGGCGGAGGTAGTCCGGCACAGAGCGCGCCCCGGAGCCGTAATAGACCGGCATCATGAATAGACCCGCGATGAGCATTGCGGGAATGACGCCGATGGTACAGAACAGGAGTGCCCTGAGGCCGAATCTTGCTCCCAACGCGCCCATGCCGATCACCTCGGGCGCACCGAGGCTGACAGCAATAAAGGCCAGGCCGCAGAGCCATGCAGGCAGCGAGCGTCCAGCCAGCAGAAAGTCCCTGCTCGTTTTCACCGAATGCCTGAGAGCGATGCCGATGACCAGCACGAGGACGCAATAGGCAAGCAGGATCAACGCATCGGTAGAGGTCAGGTTCAACGCACCAACTCCTGAAAATTGAGGGGTACTGTCTTCACTTTACGCAGGGCCGCGGAGGCAAGTCCACAAACGCGGGAGTCGATGGCTATGACCGCGCTGTGCCGCGGAAACGCTCAGGCCCTCCCACGATGGAGCAACGAGCCTTCACAAAGAAACTGCGATTTCAGTCTAAGCCGCAACGGTGCGGGAGGGCTTGTGTCCCCACTGGCCGTAGTAGGCCACGTAGATATAGCCCATGATAGGCAGGATGAATGCATATTGAATCCCGACCTTGTCGGCCATCACCCCGAAGAGCACGGGAATCACTGCTCCTCCCACATTGCCAATGGTGATGACGCCTGATCCTTTGCTCGTCAGCGGTCCCAGTTCCGCAATGCCCAGGGCAAAAATGGTCGGGTACATAACCGAGTTGGCTAGACCGCACAGCACCAGAGCCGATACAGCGACCGGACCGCTCGTAAACATCGAGACAAAGAGCAATACCACGCCCAGGATTCCCAGGCTGACGAGTATTTTTTCCGCCTTGATCCACTTCATGAAGAAGCTGCCAAGAAAGCGCCCAACCATGATGCCGATGTAGTAGAGCAGCACCATGAATCCGGCGGTTTCAACGTTGCTGATTCCCTGCTGCTGGCAGAATCGGATGCCGATGGCGGCAAGTGAAATCTCAATGCCGACATAAAAGAAGATGCCCACCATTCCCAGCACCGTATGCCGATAGGACCAGATGTTGCGGGCGAGCAATGGATCGCCTTCTTTGGCCGGGCGAAATGCCTGCGTGGAAACAATCGCAGGCAGATGCATGAACATGACGGCAAAGCCGAGCACCAGCAGGGCGGCAGCAATCGCGATATAAGGCCATTCGAGCATATGTGCCTCCATCGCCGCCGTCGCGGCCTTGCCGGAATGGGTCAGAATGAAGGTAGCCGCCACCCAGGGAGCCACAGCCGAGGCTCCGGAGTTGAACGCCTGCGCAAGATTCAGTCGCGCGGAGGCGCTGTGCTCCGGGCCAAGAATCGCGACATACGGGTTGGCCGATGTCTGCAGGGCGCAGACTCCCGTAGCCAGGATAAAGATCGCCGTCAACGTGAGGGAAAAGCTCACCTGATTGGCCGCGGGAACAAACATCAAAGCGCCAACCACCATGATGAACAGAGAGATCACCATGGTTCGCTTGTAGCCCACCATCTCAATCAGCTTGCCACTGGGCACCGAAAAGACGAGGTAAGCCAGAAACCAGGCCGCAGTCGCCAGCATGGCTGGTCCGTGCGTCAGCTTGAAGACCTCTTCCAGCTTGGCCACCAGCTGGTTGTTGAGGCTGGTGAGAAATCCGAAGATGCCAAAGAGAACCGCAACCGTGAGGAACGGGCCGGTATAGTTGGGCGCGCCTGCAGACACCGCTGGAGTGGATCGTGTCGCCATGAAAGATTTCCCCGCTTCCTTCAATCAGGTACATCGGCCCTTGTTGTCTGCTGACAGAGGCTTGCGCAGGGTCAGGAAACACGCCTGGAAGGCCACCGCAGACACGGCAAAAGTGGAAGACCGCTCTGAAAAGTACCGAGACAACTGTACGCACTGGGGTGGAGGCTCGTCCAGTTGAAACTGAAAATGTTTTCATCGCCAGGTCGACCAATCCGCATACCTCGGCGGATTACACTGGAGGTGCATGATTCCTACCCTTTCCTGGACTCCTGAAGGCGTCCGCTTTATCGATCAGACCAGGCTCCCTCTCGAAGAGAGCTACGTGCTTGCTTCCACCTATGAACAGGTAGCAGACGTGATTGTGACCATGGTTGTGCGCGGGGCGCCGGCCATTGGCGTTTCAGCAGCATACGGCGTGGCGCTCGGCGCGCTGAAGACCAGGGCCAGAACGACACAGGAGTTCGCGCCGGAGTTCGAAATTGTCTGCGCTCGTCTTGCCGGAACCCGTCCCACTGCCGTCAATCTCTTCTGGGCCATCGACCGGATGAAACGGCTGTTCGGAGACCTGCTGGCCTCCGGCGCGAATCTTTCACAAGTGCAACAGCGGCTGCTGGCCGAAGCCCACGCGATGTACGACGAAGACATTGCCGCCTGCAAGACGATGGGCGCATTTGGCGGGGCGTTGCTTCCCGATGAGGGTGGCGTGCTGACCCACTGCAACGCCGGTGCGCTGGCCACCTGCGGCTATGGCACCGCGCTCGGCGTCATTCGTTCTGCCGTGGAACAGGGCAAAAAGATTCACGTTTATGCCGACGAGACGCGGCCCTTTCTGCAGGGCGCACGGCTCACCGCGTGGGAACTGATGGAAGACGGCATTGACACCACGGTGATCTGCGACAACATGGCCGCCAGCCTGATGCGCGCGGGCAAGATCAAGGCCGTCGTCGTTGGCGCGGACCGCATTGCAGCCAACGGCGACTTCGCCAACAAGATCGGCACGTACAATGTGGCCATCCTGGCGAAAGAGCACGGCATTCCGTTCTACTGCGCCGCCCCCTGGTCCACCATTGATACGGCCACGCCCACCGGCGACGCCATCCCCATTGAAGAGCGCAGCCCGGTCGAAGTGACACACCATGGCGGCAAGCAACTCACTCCGCATGGCGTGGGCATCTGCAACCCGGCCTTCGATGTGACGCCTGCTCGCTATGTGACGGCCGTCATCACCGAGCGCGGCGTGCTGCGCGCACCGTACTCCGAGTCGCTGAAAGAAATGGAGAGGATCGCAGGCCAGGCCTGACCGTCTACAGTATTGGAGTGGAGCTTCCCCACCCCCAGGTTTTTCGCATTCGGCGCAAGTCGATCGTGCGCGCCATCGCCCTTTCCCTTGGCGCATTCATGGTGAGCTTGCGCCTGGCCGGGTTTCCGCATATCGAGGATCTGCATGGCTCACGATGGCAGATCCTTGCGCTTGCGATGGGCGTATGGGGTATGGCAGAGACGGCGCGTTGCATGGGTCGTCACTGGAACCTCTACCACGCAGGCATCCTGCTCCTGCTCTATGCCGACCTCATGATCTTGGCGATGATCGCCTTCCTTGTTGTCTATCCCTGATGCGGCGCCGTATGCATCTTTGAAAACGTCGCATCCGAAGCGGAACCTCAAGGGGCCGTGCACCCTCGGATCGCGCCTATCAAGCCGTTGCCGGAAGGTCTGGGGAGAGCAGTCTTCGCGGGGAAGACGAATTCAAATCGACTCCAATTTTCATGTGTCCAATTCCAAAGCCACCGTGTAGCATGGGCTAACGCACGGCACAGAGGTGCTGGTCCAGCCGGAAAACGTGGCCCGGCAGCACCCGTGCTGATCAAGGAAACGATGCACGATCTGACAAGCACGGGAGGAAGAGATGCTGAAGGGATTTAGAGATTTCATTCTTCGTGGTAACGTGGTCGACCTCGCAGTTGCGGTCATTCTGGGCGCTGCCTTTAACGCCATCGTCACTTCGCTGGTAAGCGATGTGCTGAATCCGCTTATCGCAGCCACCATCGGCAAGCCGGACTTCAGCGGCGTCGTCCTGAACATCGGCAGCGGACACATCAAGATCGGGAATTTTCTCAACGCCACGGTCTCCTTTCTCATTGTGGCCTCCGTGGTCTACTTTGCCATCGTGTTGCCTCTCAACCACCTGATGGCCCGACTGAAAAAGCCCGCACCCGAAGCTCCATCGTCCATGAAGACGTGCCCTGAGTGCCTGAGCGAGATTCCCCAGGCGGCAAAGCGGTGCGCACACTGCACACAGGCGGTGGCTTAATCCAGCTCCCGCAGGGCAGGTGAAAACCCAAAGAAGCCCAGAAACATCAATGCCGCAACTGCTGCCATCATGGCCAACGCATGGCCGGTGGGGATATGCCGCGAAAGCTCACCGGCCAGCAGTGCGCCCAGCGGCGGAAGCCCCAGAAAGCTGGTGGTATAGATGCTCATGACCCTGCCCCGCATCGCATCCGACGACAAATGCTGAATCGAGACATTGAAACAGGAGATCATCAGGATTCCGCTGTATCCCTCACACAGCGCCAGCCCCTCTGACAGCGCAAACCGGTGCGAGTAGCAAAAGCAGATAATCGCCAGAAAAAAGAATAATCCGCTCACGGTCAATACCACGCCGCGATGGCGCAGGTTGCCTTTGGCCGCAATGGTCACAGCGCCAAGGACGGCGCCAAACCCTGAGCTGGCCAGCAGCCAGCCGAGGCCGCTTTCCCCGGCGTTTAACTGCACCTTGGCAAAATACGGAATGAAGGTGAGAAACGGGATGCCGAACAGACTCACGGCGGCCGTCATCCACATCAACACAAGCATCTGGCGCTCGCTGTGCAGATAGGCAAAGCCGGCGCGCAGGCTGGCCCAGACGCTCTCGTGCCGCGTTCGTTCGTCCTCCGGATAGCGGATGCGCGTCAACGCCCATAGCACCGCAAGAAAACTCACTCCATTCAGAAAAAAGTTGCCCGCCACGCCCAACAGCACCATTGCGTAGCCGCCAAGCGTGGGCCCAAGAATGCGCGACATATTATTGATCCGGCCCTGAAGAGTGTGACCTATGCGGCATAGGCGACGTCCTGCTGGCCGAAGTAGCTTTCGACCCTGCCAGGCTGCTTCTGGATGCTGCGCAGGGCGCCGATGGCAGTGCGGGTCA
>JAKBHH010000075.1 GCA_021836865.1 Acidobacteriota bacterium | reverse complement strand
CCGCGCGGCGGATGGCGAGGTGGGGCTGCGGCAGAGTCTCGATGATTTGAGCAGCAGAGCCGCACATGCGGTCAACTCCGGCTATTCCCTGCTGATTCTATCGGATCGTGGCGTGGATTCAACCTATGCACCGATTCCCAGCCTGCTGGCGATGGCTGCGGTTCACAACCGCCTGGTGCGCGACAGGACCCGCACCCAGGTGGCGCTGATTATTGAAAGCGGCGAACCCCGCGAGGTGATGCACTTTGCCTTGCTGATCGGCTACGGCGCGAGCGCGATCAATCCCTATCTGGCGATTGAGACGCTGCATGACCTGAAGCGCCGTGGCCTGCTGCCGCATAACGTCACCGGCAACCAGGCGGAAAAGAACTTCATCAAGGCCATCAACAAGGGCCTGCTGAAGACCTTTTCGAAGATGGGCATCAGCACGCTGCAGAGCTATCGCGGGGCGCAGGTTTTTGAGGCTGTAGGTCTCAATGAGCCTCTCGTTCAAGCCTACTTCCCCGGCACCGCTTCCCGTATTGAAGGTGTGGGATTGGATGTGCTGGCGCGTGAGGCTCAGATGAAGCACACCTATGCCTTCCAGCCGCTGACTGAGTCGGAGACGGAACTGGTTGTCGGTGGGCATTATCAGTTTCGCGAAGGCGGTGAATATCACCTGCTCAATCCGGCAACGATCAGCAAACTGCAACATGCGGTGCGGACGAACAGCGCGGCGACCTTCCAGGAATACACCGACCTGATTGATAGCCAGAATCGCAACCTGTGCACGCTAAGAGGCTTGTTGAAGCTGAAGTACGCCGAGAATCCGATTCCGATTGAAGAGGTGGAACCGGCAAAGGAGATTGTCAAGCGATTCACAACCGGCGCGATGAGCTTCGGATCAATCAGCAAAGAGGCGCACGAGACGCTGGCCATTGCAATGAACCGGCTGGGCGGCATGTCGAATACCGGCGAGGGCGGAGAAGATGAAGCGCGCTTTATTCCCGATGCCAACGGCGACTCGCGGCGCAGTGCTGTGAAGCAGGTGGCGAGCGGACGGTTCGGCGTGACAACCAACTACCTGGTGAATGCGGATGAACTGCAGATCAAGATGGCACAGGGCGCAAAGCCCGGCGAAGGCGGCCAGCTGCCAGGTCACAAAGTGGATGAAGTGATTGCGAGGACGCGGCATTCGATCCCCGGTGTGGGCCTGATCTCGCCGCCGCCGCATCATGACATCTACTCGATTGAAGATCTCGCGCAGCTTATTTACGACCTCAAGAACGTGAACCCGAAGGCGCGCATCGCGGTAAAGCTCGTCTCCGAAGTAGGCGTGGGAACCGTAGCAGCAGGTGTCTCGAAAGCGCACGCGGATGTGGTGCTCATCTCAGGCGATACCGGCGGCACGGGCGCTTCTCCGCTGAGTTCCATCAAACATGCAGGGTTGCCGTGGGAGCTAGGCCTCGCCGAGACGCAGCAGGTGCTGCTGCTGAACGATCTGCGCGGGCGCATCAAAGTGCAGACGGACGGCAAGCTGCAGACCGGGCGCGACGTGGTGATTGCGGCCCTGCTGGGAGCAGAGGAGTTCGGCTTTGCCACGACGCCGCTTATTACCATGGGCTGCATCATGCTGCGCAAGTGTCACCTGAACACCTGCTCGGTCGGCATTGCGACGCAGGATCCGGTGCTGCGCGCCAAATTCCAGGGCCAGCCTGAACATGTGATCAACTTCTTCTTTTTTATCGCGGAGCAGATGCGGCAGCATATGGCCCAGCTCGGTTTCCGCACGGTGGATGAGATGGTGGGCCGCGTCGACAGGATTGACGCTGCCGTGGCAGATGCGCACTGGAAAGCCAGAGGCATCGACCTTTCTTCGATCCTGTACGTCCCAACGGTGCCCTCGCGGGTGGCGCGGCGCAAAGTACAGGGGCAGGACCACGGACTCGATCAGGCGCTGGATCATGCGCTGATTGCCAAGGCCGCGCCGGCGCTTGAATCCAGGACGCGCGTCACTGGCAACTTTGCAATCCGCAACGTACACAGGACCGTGGGCGGCATGCTCGGTGGCGAGATTGCACGGCGGTACGGCTCGGCCGGGTTGCCGGAAGGCACAATCCATTTCAAATTCTCGGGCTCGGCTGGGCAGAGCTTCGGCGCGTTTGTTCCAGCCGGCGTCACACTGGAACTTGAAGGGGATACCAACGACTATCTAGGCAAGGGTCTCTCTGGCGGGCGCATCATTGCCTATCCGCCCAAGACTTCGAGCTTCCTGCCGGAAGAGAGCATCCTCGTGGGCAACGTTGTTTTGTACGGCGCAACGAGCGGCGAGGTTTTCCTGAACGGCATCGCAGGTGAGCGTTTTGCAGTGCGCAATTCGGGCGCGACGGCCGTGGTGGAAGGCGTGGGCGATCACGGGTGCGAATACATGACGAACGGGACTGTGCTGGTAATTGGCTCAACGGGACGTAACTTTGCCGCGGGTATGAGCGGTGGCCGGGCCTTTGTATACGACGATCAGGGCGACTTTTCTACGCGGCGCTGCAACAAAGCGAGTGTGGACCTGGAACCGCTGGCGACGCACGCCGATGTAGCCGAGGTACGCGGACTGCTGGAGCGGCATCGGGATCTGACGGGTAGCCCGCGGGCAGCGTGGATCCTGGAGCACTGGGCCGACGCGCAGCCGCGTTTCATCAAGGTATTTCCGCATGAGTACAAGCGCGTTCTCGACGTGCCTCGCGTGGAAACGGTATACGTAGCTCCTATCACTTCGTCACCTCTGGTGGCGGCAACCGCAGAGGTGCAGCATGGGTAAGGTCACTGGATTTCTGGAAATTGATCGCGAGCAGCCGAAGCGCCGCAACCCCGAAGACCGCATTCACGACTGGTTTGAAATCTACGAGCCATTCCCCGAGGAGAAACAGAAGGAGCAGGGTGGGCGCTGCATGGATTGCGGAGTTCCCTTCTGCCATACCGGCTGTCCGGTCAATAATCTGATCCCCGACTGGAATGACCTGGTGTACAGCGGCCGCTGGGAGAACGCGATCCGCCGTCTGCACGCAACGAATAATTTCCCTGAGTTCACCGGGCGGATTTGCCCGGCGCCCTGCGAAGCCGCATGTGTATTAGGCATCAATATGCCGCCGGTGTCCATCAAGCTGATGGAGCGCAGCATCGTGGAGCGGGCATGGGAAGAGGGATGGATCCATCCCGAACCGCCTGAGCAGAACACCGGCAAGCGTGTGGCAGTGGTGGGCAGTGGACCCTCGGGCCTGGCCGCGGCACAGCAACTTCGGCGGGCAGGCCACTCCGTCACGGTCTATGAGAAGAATGACCGCATCGGCGGGCTTCTGCGCTACGGCATTCCGAATTTCAAGCTCGAAAAGCATGTCATCGACCGGCGAATCGAGCAGATGCGTGCCGAGGGTGTCACCTTCCTTACCAATGCACAGGTGGGCGGCAACGTGCCCGTGGAAGCCCTCACCGAGCACTACGATGCCATTCTGCTCTGCGGCGGAGCCGAGGCGCCGCGCGACCTGAAGATTCCGGGACGCGAATTGAAGGGCGTTCACTTTGCCATGGAGTTTCTGCCGCAGCAGAATCGCCGCAATGAAGGAGACGTGGTCGATGAGGCAATCGCCATCAGCGCAAAGGGCAAGCGAGTGGTGATTATCGGAGGCGGGGACACGGGTGCAGATTGTCTGGGAACCAGTCATCGCCAGGGCGCTAAGAGCGTTCACCAGTTTGAAATCATGCCCAAGCCTCCTGAGACGCGCGCAGCATCCACGCCGTGGCCCCTTTGGCCCTTGCAACTGCGCACTGAGAGCGCGCATGAAGAGGGCGGCATTCGCGACTGGAGCATCAACAGCATCCGCTTCACGGGCGACGAAATCGGCAACTTGAAGCAACTTCACGCGGTTCGCGTCGGCAATCCGCCGAAGTTTGAGCCGATCGCCGGATCAGAGTTCACCATGGATGTGGACCTAGTCCTGCTGGCAATGGGCTTCCTGGGCCCGGTAAAGAACGGAATGCTCGACCAGTTGGGCGTGGCTCTTGACGCACGCGGAAATGTGGCGACCACGGAGTACAAAACCTCCGTAGACGGAGTTTTCGCGGCCGGCGACATGCGCCGGGGCCAGTCGTTGGTGGTCTGGGCCATATCGGAAGGTCGCAAGGCCGCGGCAGCAGTGGACCTTTATCTCGCGGAACAGTCCGCGCCGGTACCGTCCTTGCATCGCGGATAATGATCAAATCAAAATCAGGCTTACACGCGGGCACACCGTGGAGGTGCGCCCGCGGCTTTTGGCCAGACGTGATTTTGAATTGATCTCGCACGCGGTTTTGATCCTTGTAGAAATTTGAGAGAAGCGGCCAAGTAAATTCCTGGGCATAAAGACGTTTCCTCGATTCCCTGCATCTTAAGGACTGGCAACACGTAAAAGCGGTTGTCATAAATCCAATGGAGCATGGAATGGAACCGGATACCGGACCGAATACCTCTGCAATGGACGCTTTGACAGAGATTGCACTCAACCTGCGCTGGTCGTGGAATCACGCTGCGGATGAACTTTGGAGTCAACTGGACCCGGATTTGTGGGAGCAGACCCGCAACCCGTGGGTGATGCTGCAGACGGTGTCCCGCGAAAAGCTGAACGTGCTGATGTCCGATCCGCAGTTTATTCGACGGATCAACGAAATTCATCGCCGGCGTAAGAATCGTGAGGAGACCGCGAGCTGGTTTGAGCGGGCCTATGACAAGGCACCATTCAATTGTGTTGCCTACTTCAGCATGGAATATATGCTCAGCGATGCGCTGCCTATCTACTCTGGCGGGCTGGGCAATGTGGCAGGGGACCAGCTGAAAGCCGCAAGCGATCTGGGAGTCCCGGTAATCGGCGTCGGGCTGCTCTATCAGGTGGGTTACTTCAGGCAGCGCATTGACGCGGACGGGCACCAGCAGGCGCTTTACCCCTTTAACGATCCGGGACAATTGCCCATTCGTCCTGTGCGGCAAGCCAATGGAGAGTGGCTCCGCATAGGACTGGACGTACCGGGATGCTGCCTGTGGATTCGCGCCTGGCAGGTGGACGCAGGTCGCTCGCGGCTCTATTTGCTGGACACCAACGACCTGGCCAATCTTCCGGAGTATCGGGGCATCACCAGTGAACTCTATGGCGGTGGCCCGGAGTTGCGCATCAGTCAGGAGCAGGTGCTGGGTATCGGAGGATGGCGGCTTTTGCGTGCGCTCGGGCTGGAGCCTGAGGTGTGCCATCTGAATGAGGGGCACGCGGCATTTGCAGTGCTGGAGCGGGCGAAGGACTACATGGAAGAGGCGCACGTGGACTTTGAAACCGCCCTAATGGCGACCCGTGCGGGAAATCTTTTCACAACGCACACGCCGGTAGCGGCCGGATTTGACCGGTTTGCGCCGGAACTGATGGAGAGAACTTTTCGCCATTACGTGCAGGAAAGGCTCAAGATTCCCATGTCGGATCTCCTGGCGCTGGGCCGGCAGAACCCGCTCGACGAGACCGAGCCGTTTAGCATGGCCTTACTGGCATTGCGCGGCAGTGGCGCGGTAAATGGGGTGAGCCGACTGCACGGACGTGTGAGCCGGGAGATCTTCCAGAATGTCTTTCCGCGTTGGCCACAGGCAGAAGTTCCAATCGGCCACGTCACCAACGGTGTGCATGTCCCCATCTGGGATTCGACTGCCGCCGACGAGCTTTGGATCGAGGCTTGCGGCCCGCAGCGCTGGGACGGAGACCCCAACGACATTGAAGAAGGAATGCGTCGCGTGCCCGACGCACGCATCTGGCAGATGCGACGGGCATCTCGCGAAGGGCTTGTCCAATTCATCCGGAAACGCCTGGCGCGGCAAATCGCAGGTCACGGCGCTTCCTCAGAGGAAATCGCGGCTGTCGACCACATTTTTGAGCCGGATACGCTGACGTTGGGCTTTGCGCGCAGGTTTGCTACCTATAAGCGCCCCAATCTTTTGCTGCACAACCCGGACCGCCTGCTTGCGATTCTTACCAACAAAGAGCGACCGGTGCAGCTTGTGATCGCCGGCAAGGCCCACCCGCAGGATGCCCAGGGCCAGGCGATGATCCGCCAGTGGATACAGTTTATCCGGCACACGGCGGCACGAGAGCATGTAGTGTTCTTGAGCGACTACGATATGCGGCTGACCGAGCATCTGGTGCAGGGTGTGGATGTGTGGCTGAATACCCCGAGGCGCCCATGGGAAGCCTGCGGAACCAGTGGCATGAAGGTGCTGGTGAACGGCTGCCTTAACCTGTCTGAACTGGACGGGTGGTGGGCCGAGGCGTATACACCGGAGGTAGGCTGGGCGCTGGGCGACGGGCAGGAACACGGAGACGATCCGGCCTGGGATGCCGCGGAGGCGGAGCATCTCTACAACCTGCTGGAGCACGAGGTGGTTCCCGAGTTCTACAACCGGGATGAATCAGGCATTCCCGTTGCATGGACACATCGCATTCGCGCGAGCATCGCACGGCTTACTCCGGCGTTTTCTGCCAATCGATGCGTTCGCGAGTATACCGCAAAGCACTATGTACCGCTGTCTGAGGCCTACAGGAGGCGAACGGCGAACGGCCCCGCTACAGCCGCGGAACTTGTGCGCTGGCGTGATGAGATTCAAAAACACTGGTCGAGGCTGCGGTTCAGTGCAGTGCACATGGAGACAGAGGCCGATGGACACAAGTTCCAGGTGCAGGTCTACCTGGATGAATTGACGCCATCTGCGGTGCAGGTCGAGTTATACGCCGAAGGCAAGGACGGCGGCGCACCATGTCGCTATCCGCTTGAGAGAGTCGAGCAACTGGTCGGCGGGAATACCTGGCGCTATGCCGGGACGGTCCCGACAGATCGGCCCTGGAGCGACTATACGCCGCGCATTGTTCCCAGCCACCCCGAAGCGATTGTGCCCCTGGAGGCAGCTCAGATTCTCTGGTACAGTTGACAACTTTCTGTCCCGCTCGTCTGTCTGGGGCTTGATGAGTGGGACTCTCTTGCGAAGGCATCCAAAGATGGCGAGGATGGCCGTCACTTTATTTGACGATAGAATGCGCTGCGGCGCTGCCCCAGGTGTGTTGCAAGCCGAGAAGGCCAGATGGGGATCTAAGGGGGGTATGTTAAGAAAGCCGAGCGTCCTGCAGGTTTCCTGAAGCGTGAGCTTTGGGCCTCTGCGGGAGGCAGCCGGGAAGCCATCTTTTTTCATTAATTATCCCTGCCTTACAGACGACCTTTCTCCTCAATTTGCATCGAAATAGGAGATGGGTTGTGAAGTGCGGTTAGGCGCGCTGCTCCCCGGCGCAGAAAGCAACCAGTCATCAAAATGAGCAACTTGTGCATAATGCTGAGCGTGTCAACGTGCCTTGCCGTGGTCTTCCTCGGCCTAAGGTCTGCTGTCTATTCCTGCATTCTGCAACATGGAAACCCTTCGCACGCTCGAATTCTCCGCGCTCCCCCCGCGGTTCTCCGTGTATGAGCCGCCCCGCTGAGAATCGCCTTGCGGGGTGTGTCACATCGACCCGTTCAAAAGCAGATTTACGCAGGACTGTAGATCGGTGAACCATCGTAAGTCCTGACAAATTAACAGATAGGTGCAATTGACGTTATGCGGATGAAAACTATCCTTCTCTTGTCTTCTGGATTAGCTTTGGCAGCAACATTTAGCCTGGTTGCCTGCCATTCCGGCTCGTCGGCCTCGGAAGCGAACGCGGCGGCAGTCCCGACTGCCAAAGTTGCTGAGGCTGCCATTGGCACCATCCAGCACGCATTGAGTCTTGCGGGGCAGTTTCAGCCCTATCAAGTGGTGGATGTCCACCCGAAGGTGACCGGCTTCATGGTTAAAATCAATGTCGACATTGGCGACCGGGTGCATCAGGGGCAGGTGCTGGCCGTGCTCGAGGTGCCGGAGTTGAATGCTCAACTGCAAGGCACGCAATTTTCGATGCAGCAGGCAAAAGACGATCTGCTTCGGGCGCAGCACGAAATCAAGCAGGCTGAGGCGCTGCACGCGGCGCTCCATGCGGATTATCAGCGTCTTCTGGATACTTCAAAAGTAGAGCCTGGCTTGATCGCGCAGCAGGAGCTAGATGATGCGCAGGGCAAGGATCTTGCCTCAGAGGCGCGCGTGGATGCGGCTCAGGCGGCCGAGGCCGCCGCTCAGCAACATGTTCAGGTGGCCCAATCGGATAACCAACGGGTGCAGGCACTCCAAAACTATACCGACGTACTTGCCCCAATTGACGGTGTGATTACCTGGCGCTATGCAGACACGGGCGCATTGATCCAAAGCGGCACCAATTCCAACTCCCAGGATATTCCGATTGTGCGCCTCGCGGAAAGCGGGCTGCTTCGTCTCCGCATGCCTGTGCCGGAGAGTGATGTGCAGTATGTACATCTGGGCGATTCAATTCAGGTGAGAGTGGACGCGATCAATCGCGCCTTCACCGGGAAGGTCGTGCGCTTTACGCGTCAGGTGAACTTTGAAACGCGCACGATGGAGACTGAAGTAGATGTCGAGAACAAGGATCTCTCGATTACGCCCGGCATGTACGCCAACGCTTCCCTGCCCTTGGCTCGAGCCGTGAATGTGGTGACTGTACCCGTTGAGGCACTTCTGCTGCACGGCCAACAGGATGTGGTTTACGCGCTGGACTCTTCCAATCGTGTGCATGTGCGTAACGTCCAGGTAGGACTGCGGGGCCCGAAGCTCGCGGAGATCAAGAGCGGACTTCAGGCCGGCGATCGAGTCGTTGCTGGCGGGCAAGAGAAATATGCAGAAGGCGAGGAAGTCAACCCCCTTCTTATCACGGAGCCTACCACTGATATGGCCCGCGAAAATGGCGGTGTAATCGATATGACGGCGGAACAAAACGAGAACAGCGGGGAGAGCCGGTAATGCCGAAGTTTGCCCTCAAATTCCCGTTCTTCATCATCATGCTCTGTCTGATGGTGACACTCGTGGGAGTCGTGAACGTCGCGCGAATGCCGGTGGATCTTTTCCCCAAGATCGAGATGCCGGTGGTTGTGGTTGCTACGTTTTACAACGGTATGCCCCCCGAGCAGATCGAGGCCGACATCACCGACACCTTTGAGCGGTTCTTTACCTTGGCCGCCAACGTCGACCATAGTGAGTCCCGCTCTCTTACCGGCGTAAGTCTGATCAAGATTTATTTCAACCCCGGCACCGACCCCAACTCGGCCCTCAGCGACGTGGCCAACTTGGCCATGGCCGACCTGCGCCGCCTGCCCCCCGGTACCTTGCCCCCGGTTGTTCTGGGTATGGACGCCTCCATGCAGCCGGTGTGCCTCGTCACGTTAAAGGGGAAGGGGCTTAACGAGACCAGCCTCAAAGACATTGCGCAGTTTCAGCTGCGCAACCAGATTTCCAGCATACAAGGTGCATCTGTTCCTCAACCATTCGGAGGAACCTATCGGCAGATTCAGATTTATGTCGATCCCGTCAAGATGGAAGCCCGCGATCTCAGCCTGAATGACGTGGTCAAATCCGTCAACTCTTCCAATTTGATTCTGCCTGCCGGCGATGTGCGCATCGGTTCAAAAGACTACAACATCTATGCAAATAGTCAGTTCCCCGATGCAAAGTCGATGAATGAAATGCCTCTGAAGTCCTATGGCAATTCTTCAGTGCTTGTTGCAGACGTGGGTAAGGCCGAGGACTCTGGTGCGCTGCAGTACAACATTGTGCGCATCGATGGGCAGCGGTCCGTATACGTTCCAATCTTCAAACAGGGCGGCGACAGCAATACCATCACCATCGTCAATGGCATGAAAGAGGCCATCAAACACCTGGTGGATGTTCCGGAATCGCTAAAGACTGCGGTCGTCTTCGATCAGTCTGTGTTCGTGAAATTGGCCATCAAGAATCTGATTAAAGAGGCGAGCATCGGCCTGGTGCTCACCGGAATCATGATCCTTGTCTTTCTTGGCAGTCCGCGCGCCACCTTTGCCGTTCTCCTTTCCATTCCGCTTTCAGCGCTCGTCTGCCTTTTGCTTACCAACGCAATGGGCGGATCAATCAATACGATGATTCTAGGCGGTCTGGCTTTGGCCTTTTCCCGTCTGATTGACGACTCTGTTGTCGTGCTGGAGAACATCTTCCGCTATATGGAAATGGGCTCTCCGCCGCACGAGGCAGCGGAAAAAGGCGGCATGGAAGTCTCCCTTGCAGTTTTAGCCGCGACTTCGACCACCTCTATCGTTTTCTTCCCGGTCAGTTTCCTTTCGGGTATCAGCAAGTACATCTTCACGCCGCTTGCTCTCGGTGTTGTTCTTTCGATCTTCGCATCCTACTTCTTCGCGATGACGGTGGTTCCCCTCTATTGTGCGAACTTCATTCGGCTCTCTCACGAGGATCCTCATGGAGGGGAAAAGGAGCCGGGCTTCTTCGCGCGATTCGAGCGCAAGTTTAACGAGAAGTTCCAGCGGATGCTCAACAGCTACGAGAAGCTTGCTTTCCGTGTGTTGGAAAAGCCGGTTACAACTGCTACGGTCATCCTTGGCGGCCTTGCCGTGATCCTCCTCAGCCTGTTTCCGTTCCTGGGACGTGCCTATTTCCCCCGCACCGATCCGGGGCAATTCGTGATTGACGTGCGCATGCCCAGCGGAACAAGGCTTGAGGTAAGCGACCAATACATCACAAAAGTCGAGAACATCATCCGCAGTGTCGTTAAGCCGTCCGATATAGGCATGATCGTTTCTAATATCGGCGTCTACCCGGACCTTTCCTCCATCTTCACAACGAATGCATCGATGGATACGGCATTTGTGCAGACAAGCCTGAAGGAAGACCATAGCATCGGCAGTTATGAATACATGCATCTCGTACAACAGAAACTCTCGCGTGAGATGCCCGAGCTTTCCACCTATTATCAGGCGGGCGGTCTTATCGATGGCGTGATTAACCAGGGATTGCCGGCGCCCATCGATATCCAAATCAGCTCGATGGACATGGATAGCGCGTTCACGCTGGCTAAAAGCCTCTCCGCAAAAATCAAAACGATGCCAAACGTCAGCGGCGTCTACATCCCTCAGGACCTGGATTATCCGGGTATCGCTCTGAATATCGATCGTGAAAAAGCAAGCCTCATCGGTCTCTCAGCGCAGGACGTGGTGGACGATGTGATCACAGCCATGACATCCGACGGGATGATCGCTCCCAGTTACTGGATCGACCCCAAGAGCGGCAATAACTACATGGTGACTGTGCAGTATCGAAACCGCACGCTTAATAACATGTCAATGCAGGATTTTCAGAACATTCCCTTGCGCGGTGTTCATCCTCACGGATACTCTCCCACGGACGAAGCCCGCGGAGCGGAAGACCTTTCACCGGCGGCCTGGAAGACGAATCATTCTGCTGGTTATACGCCCCTTGATTCGGTGGCAAACATTCAACTGATCAACACCCCAACAGAGGTGGACCACTATCAGATACGCCGCGTGATCGACATCTTTGTGTCCACAAAAACGGAGGCTCTTCAAGGCGTCGGGTCTGACATCAATAGGCTGCTGAAGAAGACGAAGACAGATCGCAACACGGTCATCACCGTACGCGGCGCCGTCGTTAGCATGAATCGAGCCTTTCTCGAGTTCGGGGTGGGATTGATCATTTCAGTTCTCATGGTTTACCTGATCTTGATGGCGCAGTTCCGCTCGTTCATTGATCCGTTCATCATCCTGATGGCCATTCCGCCTGGATTGGCCGGTGTACTTTTAACTCTTCTCATTACTGGAAGTACGCTGAATATCATGTCGCTCATGGGCGTAATCATGATGACTGGAATCGTGGTCTCCAACAGCATCTTGATCGTTGAGTTTGCCGGCATTCTCCATAAACGGGGACTGCCATTGCTGGAGGCAGTGGTGCAGTCGTGCAAAGTACGTTTGCGGCCCATCCTGATGACGTCGCTTGCGACGTTGCTGGGTATGATTCCGATGGCATTGGGACTTGAAGCAGGCAGTGAGCAATACGCACCTCTGGCTCGTGCCGTGATCGGCGGTCTTGCAGCTTCGGTGATTGTGACGATCTTCCTGGTGCCAGCCGTCTATCTAATCATCCATACCGGTCGCGAAGAACAGCAACCAGTCGCGGAGGAGGCATAAACTCATGGTGAGCCATAAGAAGACGCGATGCCTCCTTTGTGTGACTGCAGCCGGTCTACTTTGTTTTGAGTTTCCTGCTTTAGCTCAATCAGGTGCGAGTGCAAATCTGCCTGACGCACCCGCTGCGAGATTACTTGCGTTGAACGCAGCAACTGAGGCTGGATCCGCTGTGCCAACTCAAGCCAGCCAGGCACCAGCCGTGGGTCAAACATCTTCTTCGGCCAACCCGCAGCCGCGCCTGACGCGGGATGATGCCGAGAAGATGGCGATCAAGAGCAATCCGCAGGTGAGCGTCAGTCATTTGCTCGCTCTTGCTCAACACCAGGTTGTTCGAGAAACGCGTTCTGCGAATCTGCCTACAGCTACGGCTAGTCTCACCGCTATGGACGCAGAGAATGCAAGCCGCATCTCGGCTGGCTCTCTCACAGCTTCGCGGCTCTTTGAGCACGCTGGAGCGGGCGCCAATCTCACGCAGCTGATTACCGACTTTGGCAGAACCAGGAATCTCGTCGCCTACTCCAAGCTGCAGGAAAAAGCGCAAAGTGCAAGCGCCCTGGCAACCGAAGAGGACATCATTATCGCCACAGACCAGGCATTTTACAATGCCCTGCAAGCACAGGCTCTTTTGCAGGTCGCCGAGCAAAATGTAGCTACACGTCAGACGACCGACACGCAGGTCAGCGAGATGACAAAGAACAAGCTGAGGTCCATCCTCGACCTGAGCTTTGCGGACGTAAATCTTTCACAGGCCAAATTGCTGCTCCTGGATGCGCAGAACAATGCGGACTCGACCATGGCGGCTCTGGATGCAGTACTCGGTTTGGACCACCAGGTGATCTATAGCTTGGTGGATGACAGCGCTGCATCCCAACCACCGCCTCCCGATGCAGAGCAGTTGATACAGCTTGGTCTTCAGCAACGGCCTGATTTGCAAGCATTGAACTTCGACCAACAGGCTGCAATCAAATACAGCCATGCCCAGCGCGATCAACTATTCCCCACGATCAGTGCTATCGGGACAGTTGGCAGCGTGCCTATTCGCCCGGACCAGTACTTTACATCCAACTGGTGGGGAGCCGTCGGCGTCAACGTGAATGTCCCCGTCTTCAACGGATTCCTCTTTACCGCAGAGGCTAAGGAGGCGACGATTCGAGCTCGGGCGACCGCGGAGCAGAGCCGCAATCTGCGTGACGGAATCGTACGCGATGTTCGTACAGCCTGGCTGGCCGCAAACACAGCCTATCAACGGGTAACGGTATCGGCTCAACTTCTGGAAGAGGCCAACCTGGCGCTGAAACTGGCAGAAACCCGCTACAAGATGGGCTTGAGTTCCATTGTCGAATTGAGTCAAGCGCAATACCAGCAAACGGATGCCGCGATTGGAAATACGGACGCGGAATATCAGTACCGGCTCGCACTGGCAACGTTGAACTACCAGATTGGTACAACTCCATAACCTGTTCCGGTTGCCTCTCCATTCGGATCTCTGCCATGCCGCAGGGCAACAGAGATCCGGATGGTCCATAGAGCTTTTGTGGGCCGACCTTTGGCAGATAACGCCGAGCGGCCCTCCTATTCCGCCTACGGCATCGCCCTTTTCGCCTTCTGCTCCCTTTTCCGCATCGCTTCCGTGATCCTGCAAAAGGATCCCCGATTTACACTAGAGGATCAGGAGCGACTCAGCATTCATGGATAAATTTGTCATTCGCGGAGGGAATCCTCTCCGGGGCACGATTCGCGTATCCGGCGCAAAGAACTCTGCACTGCCCTGCATGGCAGCAGCAATTCTTACTGAAGAGGACGTAACGCTAGAAAACATTCCCCAGGTGCGGGACATCGAGACCGAGCGGAAGCTGCTGGCATCCATGGGCGCTTCTGTCCAGTTGGGCTCGGGAGGATCGGCTCACAGGACAACGATCAGCTGCCGCTCACTCTCTGACCCGGTGGCGAAATACGAGATTGTGAAGACCATGCGCGCCAGCTCCCTGGTGCTTGGTCCGCTGGTCGCGCGCGCCGGCATAGCACGTGTGGCAATGCCAGGCGGATGCGCTATTGGGGGCCGCCCGATTGACCTGCACATCAAGGGTCTGGAACAGATGGGTGCCACAATCCAGCAGGCACACGGTTACCTGGAAGCCCGCGCCTCGAAGTTGAAGGGCGCCCATCTGGTTTTCGACAAGATTACTGTGACCGGCACAGAAGACTTGTTGATGGCAGCAGTGCTGGCGGAAGGCGAGACCGTGATGGAGAATTGCGCCCGCGAGCCCGAGGTGACAGACCTGGCGGCACTGCTCACTGCGATGGGCGCAAAAATCGATGGCGCCGGCACTTCGACCATTCGCGTCCAGGGGGTATCTAGCCTGCATGGCGCCCGTTATCGGATCCATCCGGATCGAATTGAGGCGGGCACTTTCCTCGTCGCGGGCGCAATCACGGCCGGAGATTTGACAGTTGCGGATTGCAACCCGCAACACCTGCGCGCCGTGATTGCAAAATTGGAAGAGACGGGAGCTCAAATCGATTTTCCAGGACCAGACGCGGTACGGATAAGGTCTAATGGCAAGCTGCGTGCAGCCGATATTTCAACGGAGGAATATCCAGGATTCCCGACAGACATGCAGGCGCAATACATGGCATTGGCCACCCAGGCAGAGGGCGTAAGCGTGGTGAAGGAGAATATCTTTGAGAATCGCTTCATGCATGTGCAGGAACTAGTGCGCATGGGGGCGAATATCAAGCTGGATGGTCGAACAGCCGCTGTGCGCGGTCCTGCGAAGCTTTCCGCCGCAGCAGTCATGTGTTCTGATCTGCGCGCATCTGCTTCGCTCGTCCTCGCGGCGCTGGTCGCTGATGGGGAATCGATCCTGGATCGCGTCTATCACATGGATAGGGGTTACGAGCGGATTGAAGAGAAGCTGCGCGGCGTGGGAGCGGAGATCCAGCGCATCGGAAACTTGTTTGCACCCAGGGCGGATGAGGTCGTCACGGATTCATGATAGTTACCGCGAATCAGCGCCAGCTTGCTGCCAGATGCCAGCGGAGGCCGCGCCCGGCAGCCTTCTGCAGCACGCGTTCATACTCCTTCAGCTCGCTCAAAACCGGGACTGTTTCCGACCCGAAGGCTGCCGTGTTGCTCCCCAGAAATTCGATGAAAGCCCGCACGCTCACCAGCCCCTCGAGCGCGGTAAACCACTGGGGCTCGGGTAAATTACGCGCCCAATCGGGGTTTAAGGCTCCTTGCTCAAGCAGCAAAGCCATTGAGTTTTGATCCGCAGAAAAGAAATCCAGCAATGGCCTGACACGCAGACGGGAAGCCAGCCGGTCCAGGGAGTCCTCATTGCGAGCAAGAGCGCGTCCGTTGACAAAGATATCGTAACCTGGATCTTCGCCCTCAACCACGATGTAGAGACTTGCAGCCATCGTTTTCAGTGTAAGTGAGTTAGACTCCCCAATCTAAACATTCCGACAATGGGTCATCAAATCAATTAACGGAACTGCTCTACGAGAACCGTTACTCAAGTTTTGTTTCGGGTTGTTCCTGGCCGGAAAAGAGTTATAGTTCTCTAAAGTGGAGACGTATAACAACCATCGGTAATACAACGGGGATCGCAGGGAGCGCTCGATGGATTGGAGCCAGATTCCGGACCTTGGAGCAGTCATTCTGCTCGCATGCGCTTTTGCATCGATTGCGCGGCAAGGCCGGACGCGTGTCTCCCGCCTTTGGTTGACTGGCTGGGCAATGATCGCGCTGCATTTTGCGGCCTTCATCTTCCTTCCTCTGCCTGGAATTCTCGGAGATGCAGCCGCCTTTGTCGGGTTGGGAGCGCTCGCTGATGCGGGAATTCTTTTCATGTATTCCACAATTCCCTATTACGACCAACCGAGCAACCGATGGATGCTGGCCGGTCTACTTTTCTCCATAAATTTGTATGTGAGTCTGCTGTCCATCAACCCGCTTTGGGCCTGGGCCTTGACTCCTGCCGCTCTCCTGGTCGGGTTGATTCCTATTGCACTGTCGCTGAGCGCGCTTCCGGCATTCAGTCATCCCATAAGATGGTCGCTTGTGAGTCTCTTCACAGGCTTGGCGATCTTTCTCTTGCTGGTTCAGCATCGCGGCACAACCGGGCCTGACCTTGCGCTCAACGGAGTCCTGTTTACGGTCTACGCTGGATGCTGCATCCATTTTGGATGTACTTACCGGCGCGCCTCAGCCGGGGCCTTGATATCCATCGTTGGATTCGGCACGTGGGCGCTCGTATTTGTTGTGGGATCGCTGCTTTCTGCATACGCGCCATCTGTTCATGTGGAGAGCGAAGTCTGGAATCTTCCGAAGTATCTTGTGGCCGTGGGCATGATCCTGCTCATGCTGGAAGACCAGATTGAGCACAATAAGTATCTGGCATTACATGATGAACTGACAGGCTTACCGAACCGACGGCTGTATCTGGATCGACTGAGTGTCGCAATCGACAGAGCCCAACGGCTGGGATCGACGATGTCTCTTCTCGTGATCGATCTCGATGGTTTCAAGGCAGTGAATGACAGCTTTGGACATCATGTTGGCGATTTAGTTTTACGGAAGGTTGCAGCCTCATTCGACAAACGCGTACGCCGATGCGACACCGTAGCCCGCACCGGAGGCGACGAATTCTCGATCGTGTTGGAAGAGCCGACGACCCGCGCCAACGCTCTACAGGTTGCAAACTCCTTGATACAGCTACTTGCGGCGCCGATTGAGGCGGAAGGGCAGTTTGTACAGGTCGGTGCCAGCATCGGAATCGCAGTCTATCCGGACGATGCAACAAGTCTTGAGGCGCTATGTATTGCCGCGGATCGGAAGATGTATAGCCATAAGTATGGGTCGCAGCAACCCAATCTGTCGGAGGTGCCGAACCCGAGCTTGATGGCAACCCTCGTTGACGAGGCGGTAGAGTCTAATGGGTAGCGAGTACAAGGTATTTCGTTTGGTTGCGCTCACTCGCTCAGACGCCAAGGTCATTCTGTGGCCGTTGGCCTGAACATGAGCTTAAAGAGATAGTGCCGCAAAAAGATGGCCCAGAGGAAATCCTCCGGGCCATCTTTTCATGTCTGTTGATTTGTCAAAGACGCATCGGAAACGGCTCAACCGTACCTATTCCTGGCCTCCGCCGCCCGGTCCACGACCTCCACGGCGACGCCTGCGACGCCGGTTGTTGTTATTCGCCGGCGGTCGGGTGGCTGGCTGGCCCGCCGCCACGGGGGTCGCGGAGTCCGCTCGGTTGAAGTTCGGCTCGTTATCATCGTCAATCTCCTCCTCATCGGACTCTTCATCAAAGTCTTCGCCGCCCTCAATGAGAATGGTGCTCTGATTGGAGCGAGGCTGACGCTCATCGAATTCGTGCATTGGACGCGGGGGGGGCGGGGGAGCGTCGCCCTGTTCCGGTTCGGTGGTTCCTGCCTGTGCAGGCTGCGCCAGTTTGGCTTTCTGCTCCTTGATGAGCGCTTTACGGCTGAGCTTGATCCGGTTGCCCTCAATGGCCAGCACCTTGACCATCACCTGATCGCCTTCGCGTAACTCGTCCTTGACTTCCTTCACACGATGCTCGGCGATTTCTGAGATGTGAAGCAGGCCATCAGTACCGGGGAATATCTCGACAAATGCGCCGAACTCGGCCAGTCGCACTACTTTGCCGAGATAAACCTTGCCTACTTCCGGCACGGCGGCTATGTTGCCGATGATCTCCAACGCCTTCTGGAGGCCGGCGGCGTCCGACGAGGCAACGCTTACCTTGCCCGTATCGTCCACATCAATCTTGGCGCCGGTCTGTTCAACGATGCCACGGATGGTAGCGCCGCCTTTGCCGATCAGGTCGCGAATCTTTTCGGTGGGGATCTGAATGGTTTCGATGCGCGGCGCGTAGGCGGAACGTTCCTTGCGTGGTCCATCCAGTGCGGCGTCCATCTTGTCCAGCAGGAAGAGACGACCCTTGCGTGCCTGTTCCATGGCCTGTTGCAGAATTTCGCGCGTCAGGCCGCCAATCTTGATGTCCATCTGCAGCGCGGTAATTCCCTTGCGCGTACCGGCTACCTTGAAGTCCATGTCGCCATAGTGATCCTCTGCGCCGGCAATGTCCGTCAAAATCGCATAGTCATCGCCTTCCTTCACCAGGCCCATCGCCACGCCCGCCACCGCGCCCTTGAGCATGATGCCGGAATCGTAGAGTGCCAGACTTGCGCCGCATACGGAAGCCATCGATGAAGATCCGTTCGACTCAAGAATGTCGGAGACGATGCGAATCGAATACGGGGACTCGGAAGCATCGGGTAGAACGGCTGAGATGGCCCGTTCCGCCAGTGCTCCGTGACCTACCTCGCGACGACCCACGCCAGTCATACGTCCTGTTTCGCCAACGCTGAACGGCGGAAAGTTGTAGTGCAGCATGAAGTTCTTCTTCTGCTCGCCCTCATAACTCTCCAGGCGCTGACCATCGTCGGCTGTGCCCAGTGTCGCTGTGACCAGAGCTTGCGTCTCACCGCGGGTGAAAAGCGCCGATCCATGCGTGCGCGGCAGCACTCCGGTTTCAATCGAGATGGCACGGATCTCGTCGAAGGCGCGACGATCCGGGCGGATGCGATCCTTGGTGACCTGCTCACGGAAAAGCCGCTCCCGCAGATGCTCGTAGTAGGTGGCCAGTTTCTTCTTGGCAGTTGGATCGTCGGCAGGCAGTTCAGCGGCAAGCTCGTCCTTGATTTGCTTGATGAGCGCGTAGCTCTCGGTCTTGCCGTGCGTCTTGGTATCGAGGGCGTCCTTCAGCCGGTCGCCGATCTTCGCCTTCAGCTCCGCATAGTAGGTTTCGTCAAACTCAGGCGCAACAAAGGCCCGCTTCGGCTTGCCAGCCTTCGAGACGAGCTCTTCAATAGCCGCAACGATCTTCTTGATCTCGGCGTGGGCAAACTCGATGGCCTCCAGAATGACCTCTTCGGTCTCTTCCTTTGCGCCGGACTCGATCATCACGATGCCGTCCTTGTGGCCGACGACCATGATATTCACCGTGGTTGCAGCCCGCTCCGCGTACGTGGGATTGATGACGAATTTGCCGTCAACCCGGCCTACGCGCGCAGCCGCAACTGTAGCGCTGAAGGGAATATCAGAGAGTGCAACAGCGGCAGCGGCGGCGTTGATTGCCACCACGTCAGGATCGTTATCCTTGTCGGCGGAAAAGACCAGAGCGATCAGCTGCGTTTCGTTGCGGAATCCATCTGGAAACAGGGGGCGGATGGGACGATCAATCTGCCG
>JAKBHH010000074.1 GCA_021836865.1 Acidobacteriota bacterium | reverse complement strand
GTGGAACCGTGGAATCCGAAGTAGGGCGAGAAATTGTCCACGGCAACTAGGGCAATAAAGATGCCCATGTTGCGAAAGATGCGGAAATCGGGCGCCGCACGCCAGAGCGCGAGGTAAGCCGTCGCCAGCGAGCACAGCAAAACAGCAAGGATGAGGTTGGGCGTGTGCTGCAACTGCTCGGAGGGCGACAAGGGTGTGAAGATCTGCTGCAGGAGGGGCAGGGATGCGTCGAGGATCAGGGTTGCCGTCATGCGAGCACCATCGCTTTGAACGCGGGAATGAAGGCGACGTCACGAGCTGGTCCAAGGAGGTGGTACACGCGCACCGAGCCACATGCGCATACGCGCCGATGCGGCGAAAACCTCGGGGGAAGCTTTTTCATTCCATTGCCGCATCCATAGTAACGGCGAGGGCAATGATTCCCCTCCGGAAAAATGCAGGGGGGGACTCAACGGGCTGGAATGGCTACCCGGCCTGGGCCTCATCCCGGCCTTCGTCCTTGTGTCCTTCCTCTTCGTCGCCTTCAATGGCGATGCGCAGCGAGCGCAGGAAGCTCAGGTCGTTGGCCGTGAAAGGGCCGGTGGCGCCCGGAGCGCCGGTTTCGCTTTCAGAATCCTGGGCGCTGACCTCGTTGAGGCCGATGGTGGCCTCGAGCATCAGGAGCACGTCGAAGCCGTACTTGCGAATATCCTGCACGACTCCGGCGATCTGTTCGCTTTCAATGACAGATTCGTGGATGGCTTCTCCGAGCTGTTGAATCAATTCGCGCAAGTGTGAGTCACGACGAGGCGCCAAGATTTACCTCCGGTGCGGCGGCCTGCGCAGGTGGACGGCGCGGGAAGCGGCTTGAGTTCTCATAACATTACTGCGACAGGACGCGTGGGGCAACCGGCGCGCGAGCAAATTGCGCGTCGAGCGTAACCCCGTCTGCCGCTGCTACCATCATATCGAAATGAGACCTGAGAAGATTGGTCGGGTGCTGGGGGTGGGACTGCGAGTGGCGGGCCGGATGGCGAGCCAGCGCATGACCGGCGGCACGTCTGCAGGTGCGCCGGTTTCAGCCGCCGGGCCCGGAGCCGCGAGCGCATACAACGCTGGACAAAGTCCCGCACAGGCTGCGGGGCGAGCCGGGCAGGGAGTGGCGCGCGGCGTGGGTGGATTTCTGCGGCCGTTTCAGCGCGTGGGAGGAATTCTGTGGCTTGAGGTGACAGGGGTCTTCTTCTTTCTGCCGGTGCTGGTGTTTGGTCCCACGCTGTGGCGCACGCGCCAGAGCTATGCCCACGGGGCGGATCATCGCACATTCGTCGCGTCCGCGATTGTGGTGGTGGTGTTCTTTTATTTAGCGGTCAGTTCGTTCTGGCGCGCGCGGCGGAAGTGAGACGGCGAGCAATCAGGCCGGGTTCGTTCGCCGGAAGCTGGGCGCGATGGCGTAATTCAACTGCACGAGCACAATCACGGTAATGCTGACGTAGGTGCTGAGGAAGCAGAGGGCTGCTCCGGCGGCGTAGAGGGACTGTGCGATGAGGACGCGGCGGCAGATGCTGCCGCGAATCTCCTGCGGCGTGTCGGGCTTGATGAGGTTGTGATGCGTGGCGTGGGTCCAGCTCCAGTAGAGCATGACGCCGGGCGCGAAAATGTTGAGCCAGTAAATGGCGAGGGCGGCGCGGTAGGTGATGAACTCGGCCAGCAGGCGCGTGGAGAGCGGCATGAGAGTGATGGCGAAGAGGAATCCGAGATGAATCCAGGTGAGGTCGCGCGAGCCCTCTCCGATGTGGTTGAGCTGGGTCTGCTGGCCGGCCCAGAAGATGCCGAGAGTGAGGAAGCTCAAGCCATAGGCCACCCACTGCGGGCCGAGCGCGGCGAGGGCCAGCAAGAGTTCGCGTTCGCCATGGATCTGGGCTGCGGTGGGGATGTGGAGGTCGAGGACGAGCAGCGTCATGGCGACGGCAAAGATGCCATCGCTGAGCGCGGCGAGCCGGTCGAGATTGCGGCCCTGGATGCGGTTGTAGAGCGAGTGCATAGGAGTGCGCGAACCTCCGTGCGGGTGGGGTGATTTGAGTGTAGCTCCGCGCTCAGGAGCGGGGCGGCGGCGGCCGGCGTGTAAAGTGCCAGGCGGCCAGACACAGCGCCAGCACACCCAGCGCGTATCCCAGCAGCGCGTCGTGTCCAGTGTGGATCTTCCAGCCGCGGTAGAAGGCGATGCCCGCGGCAATGAGCATGAGGATTCCACGCAACGGGTTCATGGTCTTTCCTCTCCGGCAGAGCGCGGGCGCTTTTGATGCGGCTGCATGGCGGGTTTGACCCTGCGGCGGCGCGGTCCCTATCGTGGGTAGAGTATCGTACCGCACGTGAAAGGAATACCCATGACGACTCCCGCAGCTCCAGTTGCGCCCGGCCTGAAGAAGACCGCACTGAACGCCACGCATCGCGCGCTGAAGGCAAAGATGGTGGATTTTGGCGGATGGGATATGCCGGTGGAGTATCCCGGCAATGGCGGCGGGCTGATTGCCGAACATGTGGCGGTGCGCACGGGCGTGGGGCTGTTTGACGTGAGCCACATGGGCGAGATTCAGTTTCGCGGACCGGGGTCGCTGGCGGCGGTGCAACGGATCACGATGAACGACGCGGCGCGGCTGAAAGATGGGCAGGCGCACTACTCCGCGCTGCTGACGCCGCAGGGGACGTTTGTGGATGACATCCTGGTGCACCGGCTGGGGGAGAACGATTATCTGCTGGTGGTGAACGCGGGGACGAAGGACAAGGACTTTGCGTGGATGCGGCAGCAGGTGGGCGGGATGCCGGGAATTCACCTGAGCGATTACTCGAGCTACTACTCGCAACTGGCGGTGCAGGGGCCGAGGGCGCTGGAGACGCTGAAGAAGCTGACGAAGGTGGACCTGGCGGCGATCAGGAATTACTGGTTCACATGGGGCACGGTGGCGGGCGTGGCGAATGTGCTGATTGCGCGGACGGGCTACAGCGGCGAGGACGGGTTCGAGTTGTATCTGCCGGCGGACGAAGCGACGACGGTGAAGGTGTGGGAGGCGCTGCTGGAGGCGGGCGCGGAGTTTGGCATCCGGCCGTGCGGGCTGGGCGCGCGGAACACGCTGCGTCTGGAGGCGGGCATGAGCCTGTATGGGCACGAGATCAGCGACGAGATCAACGTGCTGGAGGCGGGGCTGGAGCGCTGGCTGAAGCTGGACAAGGGATCTTTTATCGGACGGGACGCATTGTTGGCTGTCCAGATCAGTGGCGGACCGAAGCGCAGGATTGTGGGCCTGGAGATGGTGGAGCGCGGGATTGCGCGGGATGGGTACTCCGTTTTTGATGCGGCCGGGCGGCAGATTGGCGTGGTCACGTCGGGATCGCCGGCGCCGTTTTTGAAGACGAACATCGCGATGGCGCTGGTGGAGGCGGATGCGGCGGCGTTGGACGAGATGGTGGTGGAGTGCCGCGGGAATCGCGTGAAGGCGAAGCGGGTTGCGCTGCCGTTTTATAAGCGGGCGAAGTAAGCGCTGCAGCGGATTATTCGGCCGGTGCCTTTTCTGACTGCGCGGAGGATTGGACGGCGGAGAGGACGAAGCGGCGGAACTCCTGCGCGAGTCCCTGTGGGCCGGGGCTGGACGCGTAGGCGATGTGGAATTCGCGATGAATGCGGAGGCTCTCGACCGGCACGATCTTGAAGCTTCTGCCGTTGCGGAGGTCTTTTGCGATGGCCCAGCGGGAGACGAATCCAGCGCCGAGTCCGGCCTCGACGGCGGATTTGATGGCCTCAGTGGAATCGAGCTCCATGGCGATGCGGAGGGATGTGCGCTTGATGTGATGGCGTTCGAGGGCGAGCTCGATGACGCGGCGTGAGCCGGAGCCGCGCTCGCGCATGAGCAGGGGCGCGGCGGGGAGTTCTTCCGCGGAGATGGAGCCGCGCTCTGCCCACTCGTGGGATGCGGGGGCAATGAGCACGATTTCGTCTACGAGGAACGGCTCTGTTTTGACATCGCGGCTATGGGCGGGGCCTTCGATGAAGGCGAGAGCAATCTGCTGCTGGAGGAGAGCATCGACAATGTGCTCGGTGTTGCCGCTGATGAGCGAGGGCTGTACGCGGGGATGCTCGCGGCAGAAGCCGCTGAGCAGGCGGGGCAGGACATATTGCGCGATGGTGGAGGACGCGCCGAGGGCGAGATGGCCGGCATGTTCACCGCTGAGGGCGGTGACGTGCTGCTCGGCCTGGACCAGCAACGCGTGGACGCGCTGGGCGTAATCGAGCAGTGTTACGCCCGCTGGGGTGAGTGCGATGCGGGAGCCGGTGCGGTCAAACAACTGCACCCCCAGGTCTTCTTCAAGGGCCTTGATCTGCAGGCTCACCGCGGGCTGAGTGAGGTAGAGTTCCTCGGCGGCTTTGCGGAAGCTCTGCTGCTCAGCCACGGCGCGAAAGACAACGAGGCGGAAGTTTTCGAGGCTGGTCATTCGTGGGGAAGAAGCGTCTCCCTTCAAATTATAGGGGAGACGATCCTTGACTCATGTGAAGCGCGCATTAACGTTTTGCGGATAAAAGCGCGCGGCCTTGTTGAGTGGAGGCATAGACGCCGGCGCTCAGCTCGATGAGTCCCGCTTCGGCCATTTCGCGCAGGCCTCCGCGCACACGGAACAGAGGCAGCTCAGTGTGCGCGGCGACTTGCTCGGGCGTGGCCGGGTTCTCCAGGGCCGCGAGCATTCTGCGCGCGGACTCTGTAAGTTCTCCATTGCTGCCGACACATGCCATGGCGGACCTTTCCTTACACAGCTTTCTTGCAGAAGTACCAGTCCGTACACTCGAAGCCGGCCTTCAGGCGCGCGTCCACCTCTTCCATGGTGGCGGGAGGCGGCACGATGACCTTTTCGCCGGGCTTCCAGTTGGCGGGCGTGGCGACGTGGTGCTTGTCGGTGGTCTGGAGCGCGTCGATGAGGCGGATGATCTCGGCGGTGTTGCGGCCGGTGGTGAGGGGGTAGTAGATCATGGCGCGGACGATGCCGTTGGGATCGATGACGAAGACGCAGCGGCTGGTCTCAGTCTTGCTTTCGCCGGGCATGATCATGCCGTAGAGGGTGGCGATCTCCTTGTTGAGATCGGCGATGATGGGGAACGGAATGTCGATGCCGAACTTCTCTTTGATGTTGCGCACCCAGGCGATATGTGAGGTTGGGCTATCGATGCTGAGGCCGAGCAGCTCGACGTTGCGCTGGCGCAGCTCGGGCGCGATGGCGGCGAAGGCGATGAACTCCGTGGTGCAGACGGGGGTGAAGTCCGCAGGGTGGGAGAAGAGCACGAGCCAGTTTCCGTGGAAGTCATCGAGGCGGATTTTGCCGTGGGTGGTGACGGCCTCAAAGAGCGGAGCGGGCATGCCGAGGCGCGGCAGGGATGCGGGTTGAGCGGAGGCGGCGGTGTGGGATGGGTCCTGCGATGTGGCTTCGGGATTCGGCATGTTCGTCTCACTTTCTGGCGTCCTGAGACGCCGCGATGCGGACCGCGTAGTTTGCCGGTGCAGAGCGCGGAGTGCTTCACAAGGAATGCGCCGCAAGGAGCGCCGCATTCTGAAATTGGAGGATAGGCCGTGCAGCGCCTGTGGGCAGTGACCCACGGCACACGGGGCGTCTGCGATTGTTCTATGCGGGCATTGGATCGGCTGCGCCGAGGGCCAGTTCGATGGAGATCTGCGGCGTGTGGAGCAATGTATTGTGCACGAGGCAAGCGTGGACGGCGCGGTTAAGGCCTTCTGTGTGCTCGGGTGAGAGCTCGACGGGGGCGCTGACGCGGATGATGAAGTTGGTGAGGCGCGCGGGGGGCTTGATTTTTTCGGCGGTGACGGTGACTTCGACGCCCTTTTCTCCGAGATTGCGGGTCTTCAAATACTGGACGGCGTAGAAGGCGGCGCAGGAGCCGAGCGAGGCGAGCAGCAGGTCAGGAGGCGTCATGCCGGCGTCCTGACCGCCGTTCTCAACGGGCTGATCGCATATGACGGTATGGGAACCGGCCTGGATGGCGAACTTGACCTGATCAATATGAGTGACTTTGACTTCCACGATGAAGGACCTCTTCTTTCAGTGGATGAAAGACACGCGCGGGGCGAAGTGTTACAGGGCGGCGGAGGATTCTTCAGAGACGGACATGCCCAACATGCGGAGATACTCGCGGGTGAGGATGGCGCGCAGGCGGGGTGCGATGGCAGGATCGCAGGGGACTTCCATGGAACGGCAGCGGTCAATGGCGGCGCGGAGGTCGCGGAGAAATGCGACGCAGGAGGGGCAGCCCTCGATGTGGGCGCGCATCTGATCGCAGGTGCGGGGCTCAAGGCGGCCGTCGAGGTATTCAGAGAGATTGGCGAAGAGGTCGCGGCAGGCGGCGGAGCGCTTTGGGGGCCCGGCGGCGGCGGGCGCGTGATCTTCCGGCGGGAGGGGTGAGCCGTCGAGGATGCTGCTCATTTGTTTGCGGACGGCGAGGCGGGCACGATGGAGGCGGACGCGGACTGTGCCGGGCTGGAGGTCGAGAACCTGCGCGACCTGCTCGGTGGTGAGCTCTTCCATGTCGTGCAGGACGAGGACGATGCGGAGGTTGGCGGGAATCTGCAGGACAGCCTGATGGAGCAGGTGGTGCTGCTCGGCGTGGAGGAGATTGTCTTCAGGGCTTTCTGCGGCGTCTGCCAGCAGGCGACCCAGTTCGACGCCGTCGGGCATCAGCTCATCGAGCGAGAGGGTGCGCGCGGGGGCGTGAGCGGGCTTGCGTCTCATGCGCCAGCAGCGATTGCGGGTGACGGTGTAAAGCCAGACGGCGAGGGCCTGGGGATCCTGAATCCTGGCGAGGTGGCCAAGGGAACGGAAGAGGACTTCCTGCATGGTGTCTTCGGCGTCTTGAGGGTGGCCGCAGACCTTCATGCTGAAGGAGTAGACGGTGTTTTGCAGCAGGCCGAGGGCCTCTTCCACGGATTCCGGGGTGTTGCGCTGAAGCAGTTCCGCGGCTTGGGTGAGTTCAGGGCGCATCGCGAGGGGGTGGGACAACCCCAGTATAGCGTCCGGGCTACTGCGCGCGAGGGCCTTGGGTGGCGTCGGGACGGAGAGAAGACTCGATCATCGTGAGGCAGATGGGGCTGATTTTCCTGAGCCAGTGCCGGTCATCGGTGCCGCTGCAAGGGCCGCTGGAGGACGGGTTGTCGGCGGCGATCCATGCGCGCAAGAGGGCGATGGCCAGGTCCATGGCCGCGCCGGGACGGCTGGCCTCGAGGCGAAACATCTGGCGATAGACCTCGTCTTTGAAGGGCTCGCTCCGCGTGGGCCGGGTGGTGTGGGTTTGCGCGGAGCGTTTCCGGGTGTTCATGGGAGCCGGCTTCCTTGCACAAGCCAGGAGTATTTGCCGGTGGTTGCCGTCGTTACATCCTTGAAACCTGCCTCCTCCAGCTCCATTGCGGCGCTTGCGGCGCTGAGGCGGTGCTCGATGGGGGGTCCGGCTTCTCGCTCGACGTCGGGACGCCAGTCAAGGATGGCGATGCGGCCGTCGGCCTTGAGGATGCGATGGGCCTCTTCAAGGACGAGGGCGCGATCGTCGAACTCATGCCAGATGTTGGCGAGGAAGACGAGGTCGCAGGTGGAGTCGGGCAGGCCGGTGGCATCGGCCTCGGCGTGGACAAAGCGGACGTTGTGCAGGGCAGGGCCGGAGAGCCTGCCGCGCAGCAGGTCGAGCATCTGGGCCTGCGCATCGATGGCATAGACGGCGCCGTGGGGGCCGACGGCGCGGGCCAGCGGCAGGGCGAAGTAGCCGGTTCCCGCGCCGATGTCGGCGATGGTCTGGCCGGCGTGGATGTCGAGCGCGCGGACGACGTCTGCGGGTGGAAGCCAGACGAGCCGTTCGGGGGCGTCGAGGCGGTGGGCCTGCGAGTGATGGAAGCGGCGCTCGTGCATGCGGCTATTTTGCTCCGCAGGATGCGTCTTTGAGGCCCATGATGCGGAAGATAGTCATGGCCGGGCACCAGTTGGTGAGGGCGGACTGAAAGAGGTTGAGGCCGACAAAGGCGGTGAGCCACAGCCAGTAGTGCGAGATGTAGACGGCAAGGGCGAGTGAGATGAGGATGATGACGCCTGCGAGCAGGCGGACGGCGCGTTCGACGGTCATTTTTCTTCTCCTTGAGGGGTTTCCGGTTCGCAGGCGATGGGTTCCTGTCGGTTGATATGCACGAGGTAATAAAGGATCGGGATGGTGGGCCACGAGAGGAATGTGGAAGCGACAGCACCCGCGATGAGCGAGATGGCGAGACCCTGGAAGATGGGGTCAGTGAGGATGACGCTGGCGCCGACGACGACGGCGGCCGCGGTGAGGAGCATGGGGCGGAAGCGAATGGCTCCGGCGTCAATGACGGCCTGGGCGAGCGGGACGCCCTGACGGCGGCGGAGCTCGATGAAGTCAACGAGGATGATGGAGTTGCGCACGATGATGCCTGCGCCGGCGATGAAGCCGATCATGGACGTGGCGGTGAAGAATGCCCCCAGCAACCAGTGGGCGGGCAGGATGCCGACGAGCGTGAGCGGAATGGGCGCCATGATGATGAGCGGCACGATGAAAGAGCGGAACCAGCCGACGACGAGCACATAGATCAGGATCAGAACGGCAGCGAAAGCGAGTCCAAGATCGCGGAACACCTCGATGGTGATTTGCCACTCGCCATCCCACTTCATGGAGTAGTGGGCGGTGGAGTCGGGCAGGACGGCGTTGTAGCGGGCGAGGGTGTAGCCGGCGGGCAGCGTGAGGTGATCGAGCTGCTTGTTCATCTTGAGGATGGCGTAGACGGGGCTTTCTTCAGCACCGGCCACGTCGCCGGTGACGTAGACGACGCGCTTGAGATTCTTGTGGTAGATGCTGCGCTGTATGGTTTCGTGGTCAATGACTGTGAGCTCGCGCAGCGAGATCATGGAGCCATCCGCGCCGGGCAGGTGGATGTTTTCAAGCGCCTGCTCAGAGGAGCGATCGGGGCGGGCGAACTCGACGGTGGTGGGGATGGGCTCGCGGGCATTCGGGTCATGGAGCAGTCCGACGTTCATGCCGGAGGCGGCGAGCGCGATGGCGTGGGCTACGTCAGAGACGGCGATGCCGTGCTGCGCGGCCTTGACCTCGTCGACGCGGATGACGAGTCGTGACTCGGGGTCCTCGACGTACCAGTCGGTATCGACGACACCGGGAGTGTGCTGGAAGATGGATTTGATTTGCTGGGCGACGCGGATCTGCCCGTTCATGTCGGGGCCGTAGACCTCGGCGACAAGGGTCTGGATGACGGGCGGACCGGGCGGCACCTCACTGACCTGGATGCGCGCTCCATATTGATTGCCGATGGCGATGAGCAGCGGGCGCAGGCGTTTGGCGATGACATGGCTCTGGTCGTGGCGCTGCTTTGCAGGGAGGAGGTTGACCTGAATGTCGGCCTGGTTGCTCATGCGGCGCATGTAGTAGTGGCGGACGAGGCCGTTGAAGTTATAAGGGCCGGAGGTTCCGGTGTAGGTTTGGTAGTTGAGCACGTCGGGCTGGCGCGCGAGTTCATCGCCGAGTGCCTGAGCGACGCGCGCGGTCTGTTCAAGGGGCGTGCCGTCGGGCATGTTGATGACGACCTGCAGCTCGCTCTTGTTATCGAAGGGCAGCATCTTGACACGCACAAGGCCGAGGGGCACGAGCGCGACGGAGAGGAGCAGCAGGGCAAGAACCGCGATGAAGAAGAGGATGCGATTGCGCGCGGAGTTGATCAAAGGCGTCATGACGCGGCGATAGAGCCGGGTGCGCCAGTTTTCGTGCTCGGGCTCCAGGATTCTTGCGCCGGCGAGATGCTTGCCGAGCAGTCGCATGGCCGCCCAGGGCGAGACGACGAAGGCAACCATAAGCGAGAAGAGCATGGCCGCGGATGAGCCGACGGGGATGGGGCGCATATACGGGCCCATGAGCCCGCGGACAAAGGCCATGGGCAGCACGGCGGCGATGACGGCGAAGGTCGCGAGGATGGTGGGGTTGCCGACCTCGGCGACGGCCTCGACGGTGACATCGCTGCAGGAGCGGTGCTGATTTTCAGGCAGGCGGTAGTGTCGAACGATGTTCTCGACGACCACGATTGCGTCGTCGACCAGGATACCAATGGAGAAGATGAGCGCGAAGAGCGTGACGCGATTGATGGTGTAGCCGAGGAAGTAGAAGATCGACATGGTGAGCGCCAGCGTGACCGGGATAGCCAGCAGCACGACGCCGGACTCGCGCCAGCCGAGGAAGAGCGCGACGAGGAAGGTGACCGACAGGGTGGCGAGCAGGAGGTGTTCGAGCAGCTCGTCGGATTTTGCCTTGGCGGTTTCGCCGTAGTTGCGCGTCGTGGTGATGGTGACGTCGCTGGGCACCTTGACGCCCTGCATCTCATGGACGCGGGCGAGGACGGCGTTGGCGATGTCGGTGGCGTTGGTGCCTTTGCGCTTGGCGACGGTAATGGTAACGGCAGGGTGCTGGCTGGGGGTCTGATGCGCGCCCGCACTGGCCGCGGTGGTGCCGAAAGCGACGTAGTCGGCGGGGTCCGAGGGGCCGTCAATGATCTTGTCGGCGACGTCGCTCAGGTAGACGGGGTGGCCTTGATGCACGGCGACGACGACGGACTCGAGGTCCTTGCGGCTGGTGAAGAGATTGCCGGCGTCGACGCGGATCTCCTGATTGTTCTGGGAGAAGTCGCCGGCCTGGAGGCTGGAGTTGGCGGCCTGGAGATGGCCGACGATGTCCAGCGGCGAAAGGCCGTAGGCATCAAGCCTGGCAGTGCTGAGGACGACGCGCATGGAGCGCGGCAGCCCGCCGATGACAGTGGTTTCAGAGACGTCCTGCACCTGCTGGATGGTGTGTTGCACCTCGTCGGCGATGGCGCGGAGTTGGAAGGCGTTGTAGTGCTCGCCCCAGAGGGTAAGGGCGAGGATGGGCACGTCGTCGATGGAGCGTGCCTTGATGAGGGGCTGCGTGACGCCGGGCGGCATGCGGTCGGCGTTGGAGTAGAGCTTGCTATAGACGCGGATGAGGGCGTCTTCCTGCGGTGTGCCGACGAGGAAGCGGACGATGACGAGGCTTTGTCCAGGGCTCGACGTGGAGTAGACATATTCGACGCCGGAGATCTGGTGGACGAGGGTCTCGATGGGAACGGTTACGCGTTGCTCGACCTCAGCCGGAGATGCGCCGGGCATGGCCGTGGTGATGTCGAGCATGGGGACCAGGATCTGCGGCTCTTCTTCGCGCGGGATGATGGCGACGGCGAAGACGCCGACGGCCAGCGACGCGGCGATGAAGAGCGGGGTGAGCTTGGAGTTGAGAAATGCGTGGGCCATTTTTCCGGCAATGCCCAGGCCGGCTGGTGCGGAGTTCTGATTCATGGCTGGGCCTCGATGCGCTTGCCGGCGAGGTCGCGGTCAGCGGGATCATCGACGAGCTTTTCGTCGGCGGAGATTCCGGAGAGGACCTCGACCATGGAGCCCTGCGGGGCGCCGAGCGTGATGTAGCGAAGCTGGGCGATGTTGTTACCGTCGAGCACGTAAGCGCAGTTGAGCGAGCCGCGCAGCAGAACCGCGGAGCGCGGAACGAGGATGGCATCGCGCTTGCCGGTGGGAATCTCTGCCGTGGCGTACATGCCGGCGCGCAAATGAGCAGACGCCGGGAGGTTGATCTTGACGAGGAAGCTGTGACTGGCGGGGTCAGCGGCGGGAACGATTTCAGCGACCGTGCCGTTGATGGATGTGCCGGGCGCGCTGTCGATGTCGACGGGCAGCGTCATGCCTTTGCGGACTGCGGAGATGATGGACTCATCGACGGTGGTCTGCAACTGGAGCGGACCTGCGCTATCGACCTGGAGTAGCGGAACGCCGGGCGATGCGAGCGCGCCGGGGTCGACCATGCGTGCGGTGACGACGCCGGCGAAGGGAGCGCGCACGCGCGCGTAGCCGAGCATGGAGCGGGCGCTTGTCTCCTGCGCTTTGGCAGCGTCGGCCTGGGAGCGGATGGCCTGCACCTGGGCGGCAGCGGCCTGGGCGCGGCGAGAGACCTCATCCATCTCCTGCGGGCTTACGCTCTTCTGCGCCTGCAACTGCTGATAGCGGGCGAGCGTGCTGGAGGCCAGGTCTGCGTTGGTTTGCGCGGCGGCCTGCTGGCTTTCAACGGCCTTGACGCCGGCCTGGGCCTGATCCAGGGCAGCGCGGTAGGTGGCATCGTCTAGAACAGCGAGCGTCTGGCCGGCCTTGACGCTGTCGCCCGCGTTGACCAGGACCTGCTGCACGCGGCCCATGACCTGCGCGGAGAGAATCGCGGTGTCGTGCGCGTGAAGGGTGCCGGTGGAGCGCACGTTGACGGGGGCGAGCTGTTGCCGGCTCTGCACGATGCGGGCCTGCACGGTTTGCGTGGAGGCCACCGGGGCGGGCTCGCCGGAGTTGCAGCCGGCCAGCAGCGCCGCCGAGGCGGCGAGTAAACAACCAGAGACAAAGAGCTTCATTGCAAATCCTCCGCCGCATCGGGAGTGAGAGTCCCTGTCGCGAAAAGTAGTTGGGCATAGGCCACTGCGTTTCCGTAGACGGCTTGCCAGTAATTGGTCTGGGCCTGCCGTTCGGCATCTTCAGCGCGGAGCAGATCGGTCATGGTGGCGAGTCCGGCTCCGTAGCGATTGCGCAGGATGCGCAGGCTTTCAGCCGATTGGTCCATGGCGGCGCGCGCCGTGTCGAGTGAGAGCAGCGCGGTCTGGCGCTGAATGTGGGCCTGGCTGACCTGGAGGCGCGTCTGCTGCCGGGATGAGTTCATTTCGGCGTCGAGGCGAAGCTTGGCGGCGCTCTGCTGTGCGAGCTGGGCGCGGCGGGCGAAGGGCAGAATATCGATGGTGACCTGCGCGCCGGCGACCCAGTTGTTTCCGCCGGAGCCGGCGAAGGTGGGCCGGTCCTGCTCCCAGTTGCCATAGGCGCTGATGCGCGGGGCAAAGTCGGACCTGGCAGCGCCGACGGCGGCGTTCTGCGCGGATTGCGCGTGGGCGAGGGCGGCGAGATCGGGGCGGGTTTTGACGGCGGTGGCGAGCTCTTCTTCAAGTGGCTTCTGGGGAAAGTCGCGCGGCTGGATGGGTTCGAGCCTGGTGATGGGCAGATCGGGAGCGCCCATGGCGACGCGCAACTGCGTCCATGCGATTTCAAGATTGCCCTGCGCGGCGATCAGCTCCTGCTTGCGGGCGGCGACATTGACCTGTGCGGACATGCGGTCGGACTCGACGGCGAGGCCGGCCTTGACGCGATCATCGACGGAGCTGAGCAGGGCGGCGGCGGTGTCCTGCTCGTGCTGGGCAACGTCAACCTGGCGCTCGGCATAGAGGATGGACTGGTAGGCTGCGACGACGTCGAGGACGATCTTCTGATTGACGGCCTGTGCGCCGGATGCGGCGCTCTGGCGCATCTGATCCGCGCTGCGGATGGTGCGTTGCGTTTTGAAGAAGTCAAACGCCAGCCACTGGCCGCTGAAGCGGGTGGCGAAGTTGCCGATGGGCTGAGGCTTGTTGAGTGCGTTCAGGGCGAAGCTGGCCTGGGTGAACTGCTGCTGGCGGAGGCGCGATCCAAAGACGTAGACGGGGTCGTCACCGCGGGAGATGTCCTCAGTGAAGCTGAGCTGGGGCAACAGCATGGTTCGGGCGAGCGATGCGCCGGCCCTGGCCTCGAGCGTGCCGGCGCGGGCAATGGCCGCATCGGGGCTCTGGCCCAGGGCCTGCTGGATGGCCTGCCGGAGTGTGAGCGGCTCTTGCGCCTGAGCGCGGGCCGCGGCGGGGTCCCACGCGGAGGCGGCAACGACCAGAGCGGCCAGCGCAAGGACGAGCGCGCGGGTCAGAGCAGGACGCCGCCACGGGCGGAAGAGAGGAGATGTCCTTGTGGTGTTCATGCAGCTCATTAAAGCCACCTCTGCGGGGATTCGTTACATGGGTTGCGGAAATAATTTTCAGACGAGCCGGGACGGCGGTTCGTGCGGCTCGCGCTGCGGAACAACGGGAGCGGATTGATAAGCGGAAGGATAGACCTTGGCGGGCATTCCCGCTGTGACGAGCGCGAGACGGCTGAAAGGACCTGGGATGCAGCGAAGGATGAAGCGGCAACGGCCGAGAGACGCGGCGCATAAGCAGGGCAAATCGCCCATGAGAACTTCTGCTTGGACCCAGAGCGCAATGTCGGCCATTCTGAGGGTGTGTCCAAGAATATCTTTTTTGCCGGTCTGATTATCGCCGCCAGCGGGCTGCTTTCGCCGCCGCTGGCTCTTGTCACAGGGCTCATCTACGGCTTCACGTTTGTTCACCCTTACCATCTGGATGCGAGGCGGCTGTCAAAGCTGCTGCTGCAGGTGTCCGTGGTGGGGCTTGGCTTTGGCATGGATCTCGAACAGGTGTTGCGTGTGGGCCGCTCTGGATTTCTCTACACAGCCATCAGCATTACGTTTGCCATGACGCTGGGGTGGGCGCTGGGCAAGGTGCTGGCGGTGAAGAAGCGTGTGTCGTTTCTGATTGCGGCGGGGACGGCGATTTGCGGCGGGAGCGCGATTGCCGCGGTGGCGCCGATTGCCAATGCGACGGAGGAAGAGATTGCCGTGTCACTCGGAACGGTGTTTGTATTGAACTCCGCGGCTCTGCTGGCGTTTCCGGCGATCGGCCATCTGCTGCACCTGACGCAGACGCAGTTTGGGCTGTGGTCGGCGCTGGCGATTCATGACACCAGCTCCGTGGTGGGCGCGGCGGCAAAGTACGGTGCGGTGGCGCTGGCGGTGGGCACCACGGTGAAGCTGGCGCGGGCACTGTGGATTGTGCCGATGTCGCTGGGCACATCGGCGCTGAACAAGAGCGATGCTCGCATCCAATGGCCGTGGTTTATTGTCTTCTTCTGTCTGGCGGCGGTGGCCAACACATACCTGCCTGCGCTTCGCCCTGCGTATGCGGAGATGAAGCACCTGGGCATCATCGGGCTGACGGTGACGCTGTTTCTGATTGGCACCGGCCTGTCAAAGGAGACGCTGCGCGAGGTGGGAGTGCGGCCTCTGCTGCAGGGGATCCTACTGTGGATTGTGGTGGCGACGGGCTCGCTGGCGCTGATTCGCGCGGGGTGGATTCACCTGTAAGCGAGCGGCGCGGCCTTTTGAGATCGAACGATGTCGCCGCTGCCTGTGGGTCGAGTTGATTTTGCGGTTGGGTCTCGGGTCTGCCGCATTTCCAGAGATGCTTTAGGATGAGCGTATGCCCGCGCTGCTGGAGATCAGAGACCTGCGCATTCGCTTTGGCGCGACCGAGGCAGTGCGTGGAGTGAACCTGGCGGTGGATGAGGGCGAAGTGCTGGGCCTGGTCGGCGAGTCGGGCTCGGGCAAGAGCGCGACGGCGCTGGCGATTCCGGGGCTGCTCGATAAGGCCGCTGCTGTATCGGGGCAGATTTTGTGGCATGGTGCGACCCAGAGCGCGGAGCCTATCGACCTGTTGCAGCAGGGTGTGCGCCGATTGCGGCAACTGCGCGGGCGCGAGATCGCGATGATCTTTCAGGAGCCGATGACGGCGCTGAATCCTGTGATGACGATTGGGCGTCAGGTGGCCGAGTGCGCACTGGCGCATGACGGTCCCTGTACGCGGGGGGAGGCGCGGAGGCGGGCGATTGCGGCGCTCGAGTCGGTCTCAATTCCGGAGCCGGAGCGGCGGTACGGAGAGTATCCGCATCAATTTTCCGGCGGGCAGCGGCAGAGGATTCTGATTGCCATGGCGCTGATGCATCGACCGCGCCTGATGATCGCCGATGAGCCGACGACGGCGCTGGATGTAACGGTGCAGGCGCAGATTGTGGAGCTGTTGATGCGGTTGCAGCGCGAGCACGGGATGGCGATGCTGTTTATCTCGCACGATCTTGCGGTGGTGGGCCAGGTGGCGAACCGCATCGCGGTGCTGCGTTACGGCGAAGTTGTGGAGACGGGCGCGACCGGAAGCGTGCTGACGGCGCCGCAACACACGTACACGCAGAGCCTGCTGGCGGCTGTGCCCACGCTCCGCACGGATCGCGGGCGGCCGCTGGCTACCCTGGCCTGACGGCGGAGGCCGGATGGACTCGGCCGCGCCGGTAAAGATGCGGGCTTTACGGCTTGGCTGCTGCTCGTTGCGGCACTCCCCAGTGATAGACGAGTTCAACGTATCCGTAATTCATGTTGTGGTCAGTGGGATAGATGGCGGCGACGACACTCTTGCCCTGCGCATACGCATAGTAGAAGTTCAATGCCAGCGTCCTGGTCGCCTGCCAGTCGGCGCTGATGTCGGGCACGGAGGCGAATGAGGAGTGGCCGTTCGCGGGCCTTCCGACATAACCGAAGACCTTGTTGTCGAACGCGCCGCCGCCCTGGTACCAGAGGTCCTGGGCAGAGGTGAGCTGCAGCCAGTGCAGGTCCGCGCGCAGGGCCACGCGCTTGATCGGCGTGTCCATCACCTGCACAAAGTCGTCGGTGCTGTTCATGAGGTTGTAGAAGGGCAGGCGCGCATACAGGCGCGGCGTGGGCAGCATCTGAAAGAAGGTATTGTGGGTGTTGTCGCTCGGATTGTTATCGCCGCTGGAGCGCCACCATCCGCCGCGCAGCCACGGGGCGGCGGTCTGCGCGCCAAACTTGTATCCGCCTTCTACGGCGGCCGCATTCGCGCTGTGGTTCTGCGGGCCCCATTTTCCATTCTGGACGGCTCCCCAGAACATGAGATCCAGTGTGCCCGGTCCAGCGGGGATCGCGGCCATCAGGTCGCCGCCATAGGTGCCGATGCGAATGTTCTGGTGATCCGCGGACCGCACCGTCAGCGGGCGATTGTCGGTCTTCGTCAGCCCTGTGCGTCCGTCGTGATAGCCCATTGCGAAGGCGCGCCACAGCACGTGCTGGTTGGCTTCCTGTCGCGTTAGCGCCAGATACTGAAAGTCCACGTTCAGCTCAGGATTGCCGTTCATGTTGAAGACGCCCTGATCGGAGCGGGCGGCGGCGGCGACCAGGTCCCATCCCGGCCCGCCGTAGTGGCCTTCGATGCCGTCCACGCTGCGCTGCGCATTGGTAAATCCGAAGTTTGCGATCAGCCGCTGCGACACGCGATTGGCCTGCAGCCACGCCAGTTGCGGATTTTTCTGCTCGATCTCCAGTCCCTCAAAAAACTCGAAGCGGCCCAGGCGGAGGCTCTTCTGCGGCGCGCCGAAGTGATAGCGCAGGAAGCCCTGCTTGAAGAAGGCCGCTGCAGGGTAGTCGTTGTTGCCGTTCGATGCGTAATAGGTGCCGCCGAGGCCGAGCTGGCCCTGGGCCGCTACGGTGGAGACCGCATCAGTGGGCGCGTGGAGGATGGAGGGCTGCGCCAGCTCGAGTTGCCAGTCCCAGCGCTTGATCTTCTGCATCATGCTGAGACGCAGGAGAGACTCCACATACGCATAGGTCTCTGACTGCGGAGGCGCAGCAAACCACTGCCATGTATCCAGGCGCGTGCGGTCATACACTGAAATGCCCACGGGGGAGTTGCCCGTCGCCTGGGCAAACATGTGGCCCTGGGCGAGTGTGGTGAAAGCAAACAGAGCGGCAATCAACGCCGCAACGCGGTTCAATCTGCGCATTGAATCTCCTTGAAATATTCAGCTGTCGTAAGAGTCTGCACCACGCGTGTCGGCTTGAAGACACACGTTGGGAAAGGAGCAGACGGCCTCCGGAAAAGGGGATAGTAGCAGTTGCCGATGGGGTTCCGTATCCTCCCAAAGGTGGAAGCGGGAACCGTCGGCGCCTGGGCAGCCATCGCCTGCGCTTCCGCCTATTTCGATCCGCACGGCAGGCACGCGCGGTTCAGGCGTGCGCAATCCGGGCATACGAAGACGGATTTAGTTTGTTGGGATAGCTCGACAGGGAGCGGGGCGTTGCCGGTTGAATAGAGCAGCAAGCACGGCCTGGTGCCTGCTGAGAGTCCTATTAAAAGCAGTAGCACACGCCTCGTGTCTTTTCAAGAGGGGAAAGACATCTCGCGTCGCGCTACACAGAGGTCCATCACGGGCCCCTGGGCCGCATTTGCAGGCGCACGGCCGCGCGGCCTCGATTATGGACGAATCGGCCTGGAGGTCATCGGGATGGGCGGCGGTGTCATGGCGCCGGGCTGCTGCGTCGGTTGCGGAGTTGTGTCAGGAGCGCGATCGAGATCCTTGAGGTGCACGCTGGCCTGCACCTCGGGCACAACGCCGTCGTTCATCTCGATTTGAGTGGGCTTGCCCATCAGCAGCATGCGATGGACGGCCTTGCCGCGGGCCGGAATAAAAACGCGATCGGTGACGGTGGTTTTGCCGGCGCGGGCGGTAACGGGAACCTCAGCCGCGGCGAAGCCCGCATTGGCGAGGTTGACGGCGACGAGCCATGTGCCGGACTGCGCGGGCTCTGAGAAGACGTCCTCGATGGCGAGGTCGGGCAGGCCTTTGTCGGCATCGATCCAATCGGCGAAGAACCAGCTTCGATCTTTGCCGGCGACGCTGGCGGCTTTGAGCAGAAGCTCTTCAAGCTGGCCTGCGCCGGGCTTTGCGCCGGGGCCGATGACAGGGGCCGTGTCCTGCGAGGGCGCGTAGTCGCGAAAGACCTGACGGAGGGCATCGTCGCCGATGAGGTCGCGGAGCATCCAGAAGAGATAAGCGGCCTTGGTGCGGTAATAGACAGGTGCGATGGCCTGGCCGATGGGCTGGCCGGGACTTTCGCCGGGACTGGGCGGTTCTTCCAGCGCGAGCGCGGCGCGGGATGCCTCAAGAACGCCGAGTGCGCTGTCGCGGCCGTGCCGTTTTTCAACCCAGAGCGTGCCCATGAAGGTGGCCACGCCCTCGTTAACCCAGGCTCGGGGCGAGGGCATCCACGCGTGGGTGAGCGCGTGGACCATGGCGCCGTTGAGGCTTTCGGCGGTGGACTCATGCAGGCTGGCCGCGAGCAGGACACCGGTCTCAAACGGCGCGTCGTCGGGGTCGGGGAGGTCAAGCAGGGTGAGCTGAGCGCGGGGAGTTCCGCCGAGCCAGTCCGCGAGGAAGGGCGTGACGGCGTTGGCGGCGCTGATCCATGCCTGGATGGCGACCTCGTTGTCGGGCAATGTCCATGCGGTGAAGTTGGGTCCGACGTGGGCCTTGCGCTGAGCGACAAAGAGACTCGGCGTTTCAAAACCAATCTGAGAGCGATCGAGCGTGGCCGTGGCTACGCCGTCGGCAGCGGGATCAAATGCGCCCTGGGAAGCGATGACGACGGGCACGGCGATGCCGTCGATGACGGCGATCGTGGGCGCCTCTCCAAAGGGAAACTCGACGGTGAGGCGCAGGAGAAGATGCGCGCCAGAGAGGCGCAGCTTGTGCTCGCCCACCTCAGTGAACAGGCGCGCGCCATCGCCGAGGATGAC
>JAKBHH010000007.1 GCA_021836865.1 Acidobacteriota bacterium | reverse complement strand
TCAATGCCCTTCTGAAGACGCTGGAAGAGCCTCCGGCGCACGTCATCTTCATGATGGCTACGACGCAGCCTGAGGATATTCCGCAGACCATCCGCTCGCGCTGCCAGCACTTCAGCTTTCACGCGGTAAAGTTCGACGACATTCTGGCGCAATTGAAAATGATTGCCGGGCAGGAGGACCTGGTGGCCGAAGACGACGCGCTGGCGCTCTTGGCTGAGGCCGGCGATGGGTCGATGCGCGACGCGCTCTCCATCATGGACCAGGCCATTGCCTCGGCTCCGACAGAGGATGGCAAGGCAGCTTTGTCTGCGGCGCAGATTCGCGAGCTGATGGGGTCGGTACCGAACACGGTCTTTGAGCGCCTGCTGGAGGCCGTGGCGCAGGGCCAGAGCGCCGCGTTGATGGAGCAAATCGACCTGCTGTTAAATGCCGGGCACAGCCCGTCGTCGCTGGCGCGGCAAATGGTGCGCTACCTGCGCAATACGCTGATGGCCAAGCTGGGCGGCGAGCAGACCGAGCTGCTGCAGATCAGCGGCGATGAGCGGGCACGCGCGGCGCGCACGGCATTGATCTTCACCGAGGAAGAGCTCACGCGCAACCTGCAGATTGTGTTGCGCACCTTTGACGATCTGAACTACCGCCAGGAGCAACGCTTTCATCTGGAGCTGGGCCTGTTGAAGCTCATCCACGCGCAGCGCCTACTGCCGCTGGAGGAGTTGCTGAGCGCGGTCACGGGCAGGACCGGCGGAAGTACGTCGGCTCCTTCGCCGCGTGCCTCCGCAACACCGGCTCGCGCGGCCGCGCCATCGGCTCCGCAGCCGCCTTCCAACTCGCCATTTGGCCCCTCCGGCGGCGGCTGGAGCCCAGGCCCGAAGATGGAGGCGGGAAGCCGGGCCGGTAACAGCGTGTCAAATTTGTCGAATGTGACGGAGATGCCGCGGTCAGCGCCGGTGCTGACGACCGAGCCCACGGCAACGGTGGAGATGTCGCGTGCGGAAGCCGCACGGCAGCCTGCCAGCGAGCCAACGAAGGGTTTCTCCGAGTCGCTAACCGAGGGTGCGCTTGCAAAGGCCCCACAGACTGCCCGCCCATCTGACGCTGCGGATGCGGACACGCTTCGCCAGGCCGTGGTGAACGCGCTCGACGCAGCAGGACATACCTCTGCCGCGCAACTGCTGGGGGTGGCGGCGTGGACCGTGGATGGCGCCGGTGTGCGCATTGAAATAGCGGCCATGGGCAAGAAAATGCTGAGCCTCACTGTAAATGCCGCGGCGGAAAAGATCCTTCGCCAGCAGTTGCAGCAGATGGGCGCACCCGCGCGATTCCTCATCGTGCCGGGCGCAGGCACTGGCGCGGCCCCTGCATCCGCTGCGATGGCGGCGCCGCTGGCAGGCAGCGTGCAGGAGGCGGCACTGGCCAATCCTTTGGTGCAGCGGGCGAAAGAGATGTTCAAGGCGGAAGTACGCAGCGTCGTCGATCTGCGCAAAAAATGAATGAGCTGCACGAGGAGGGACGATGTTCAATCCGCTGAAGCTTTCAGAGATGATGACCCAGGCCAACCAGATGCAGGAAGAGGTGCAGCGCAAGCTCGCGCAGACCGTGGTGGAGGGATCCAGCGGCGGAGGCGCCGTGATGGCGACCATGAACGGCAAGAAGCAGCTGCTCAAACTGCACATTGACGCTGCGGCAGTGACAAGCCTTTCCGGCAGCCAGCAGGATCTGGAGATGCTGGAGGATCTGGTCGTTGCAGCCGTCAACGAGGCGGGCCGCAAAGCGGACGAGGCTATCCAGTCCAGCGTGCAGGGAATGCTGGGCGGACTGAAGCTGCCGGGCCTTGGGTAAAAGGAATAAGTCGGCAAGCCTGCCGGGAGGTCAGAAGAATGGCAAGGATGGATCGCAGAGACTTTTTAGGGTTCGGCGCAGTGGCTGGCGCCGCGATGCTGGCGCCGCGGTGGATGAGCGCGCAGGCCCCTGGGGCGACAGACCGCCTGGGGCAGATGCGCGCAGCGGGCGCGACAACGGCAATCAAGACCACCAGGCTGTATGACAACCTGTATCTGTTGCAGGGAGCAGGCGGCAACATGGCGGTGCAGACCGGGCCGGACGGCACCCTGGTGATCGACTCGAGCTTTTCCACGGCTGTCCCGCACATTCGCGAGGCAATCGCTGCGCTCACGCAAGAGCCGGCGAGCACGCTGATCAACACCCACTGGCATGTGGACCACACCGACGGGAACGAAGCCATGCACGAGGCTGGCTTCATGATCTATGCGCATCGCAAGACACGCGATCGCCTCGCGGCGCCTTCGACGGTCAAGCTGCTGGGCATCTCCCTGCCCGCCGCGCCAACGGGCGCGTTGCCCGTTGTCACGTTCGATGACCGGATGCAGGTGTGGCACAACGGCGACTCGCTTGACCTGGTCCACTTCGAGCCCGCGCATACGGACACGGACATCTACATCCAATTTCACAATGCCGATGTGCTGCACGCGGGCGACACATTTTTCAACCGCATGTATCCCTTCATCGACGAGGGGACAGGCGGCTCGATCGGGGGCATGATCCAGGCCACCGCAAAGGCGCTTTCGCTGGCCGGTCCGCAGACGAAGATCATCCCCGGCCACGGACCGCTCGGCGACCGCGCCGAGTTGCAGCAGTTCCACGACATGCTGAGCAGCGTGCGGGACAAGGTTGCGGCGCTGAAGCGCGCCGGAGCGAACGAACAGGAAGCGATTGCCAGGAAACCCACGTCAGATCTCGATGCGCAGTGGGGCAAGGGCATGATGAATGGGGATGCTTTTACGGGCCTTGTGTACCGGACGCTCTAGGAGGCACGTTGTCACGCTACGCCGAGCCGATGGCCAGGCTCATTGAAGAGTTGAAGAAACTGCCTGGGGTTGGCGCGAAGACAGCACAGCGCTATGCCTTCCATATTCTGCGCTCCAGCGAGGAGGACGCCGCCGCGCTGGCCGATGCCGTTCATGGACTGAAGGCGAGCCTGCGGCTCTGCTCGGTCTGCAACAACATTACGGACGTGGACCCATGCGCCTATTGCGCCAATCCGGCGCGCAATCACCGCATGGTCTGCGTGGTCGAAGAGCCTACCAACATTGAGGCGGTGGAACGTACCAGGGGCTTCAACGGCGTCTTCCACGTGCTGCACGGCACGCTCTCACCGCTGCATGGCATTGGACCGGACCAGTTGCGCACTGCCACGCTGAGGGCGCGCGCGGAGCGCGGCGAAGTGGATGAAGTGATTCTGGCGACCAGCCCGACTCTGGAAGGCGAAGCGACCGCGCACTGGCTTGCCGGCGCGCTGCGCGGAACCGCGGTGCGGATTACTCGTATCGCGACCGGCGTGCCGGCAGGGAGCGACATTGAATATGCCGATGAGGTCACGATGGCGCGGGCGCTGGAGGGCCGTCGCGAGTTCAAGGCTTAGAGGCCGGAGACCGAGTGCTTTAGCCGCGGAGCTTGCTGAGTAGATCCTGGGGATGAACGGGCTTGGCCAGAATCTCGAACTCGTACCCCTGGGTGCGAGCTTTCTCAAGCAGATCGGCGGTCGCGGCCTGGCCGGAGAAGAGCAGTATCTTGATCTTGGGCAGCAGGGCGCGGATGCGGATGGCCGCATCGATGCCATTCAAGTCTGCCATGATGACATCGGTGATCAACATATCGGGCTCGAACGTCGATGCCAGTTCCACGGCTTTCTCGCCGGAGTAAACGGGCTTCGCCTCAAAGCCGCTCTGATTGAGTATCATCGCGAGAGTGTTGGCAATCACCTGCTCGTCGTCTACAACAAGAACCTTGGGCCTGACCTGATTTTCGGGCATACTCTCCTGAAGCGGGTCCGTTGACTCGGTTAACCTTTGTGCAAGTGGTTTTGGCAAAGCGAGTGGCGGAACACGCACCCGCAACTCGCTTGGGTCTCATGATGCATTAAGAGCATGATACGCTCTGACCGCTGGTACAGGCTTCCCAATTCCGTGTTTTTCCGGCGGCCAGCGCTTGCCGCTCCCATTTAATGCCTGAGCAATCCGGCCAACCTACACTTGCAGAAAGAGACGGGCGGATGTATTGCCGACCCCACCGGGAGAACCCCGCATGCAAAAGACCGAGACCATGACGCAAGCGGCCGCAACCGGCGCTACCGCGATTATCCGCGCCGAACGGATCGAGAAATATTACGCGCAGCCGAGCGAGAATCGGATCCAGGTGATCTCCGCCACTGACCTGAGCATTGTGCCGGGCGAGATTGTCGCGCTGCTTGGGCCCTCAGGTTCGGGCAAGTCCACCATGCTGCGCATGCTGACCGGGCTCTCTCGCCCTTCGGCGGGGCAGGTCTATTGGCATGAGAAACCCATCGCCGATGCGGAAATCAATGTCTCCATCGTCTTCCAGAGCTTTGCGCTCTTCCCCTGGCTTACGGTGCTGGAGAATGTGGAAGCGCCGCTGCAGGCTCGCGGTGTGGGCGCGGCAGAGCGCCACGAGCGCAGCATGAAGATGCTGGATACGGTGGGCCTGGACGGCTTTGAGACGGCCTACCCCAAGGAGTTGTCGGGCGGCATGAGGCAGCGCGTGGGGTTTGCGCGGGCGCTGGTGGTGGAGCCGGAAGTGCTGTTTATGGACGAGCCCTTCTCCGCGCTCGATGTACTGACGGCGGAAAACCTGCGCAGCGAACTGCTGGAGCTGTGGTCAAAGAAGACCATGCCGACAAAGGCCGTTTTCCTGGTAACGCACAACATTGAGGAGGCTGTGTTGCTGGCCGACCGGATCATCGTGCTTGGGCGCAATCCGGGGCACATTCGCACCGACTTCAAGGTGCAACTGGTACAGCCCCGCGACCGCAAGTCCGAGCCGTTTACGCAGCTGGTGGACTACATCTATAAAGTGCTGACGCGCCCCGACGTGGCTCCTGAGCAGGCTCCGGAGCAGGCCGGCCCGCGCGTGCGCGACCAGCGCCAGATGCGTTACCAGATGCTGCCTCACGCGCGGCCGGGCGGCGTGGCGGGACTCCTTGAACTGCTACTGGACAGAGGCGGCCGCGACGATATCTACCGGCTGGCCGACGATTTGGCTTTCGAGATTGACGACCTTCTGCCCATTGTGGACGCCGCGCAACTGCTCGGCTTCCTGACGGTGGAAGAGGGCGACGCGGCCATCACCGAGAGCGGAACAGAGTTTGCCAACTCCGAAATTCTGCGCCAGAAGGAACTGTTTCGCGAGGCCGCTCAGCAGAGCGTGTTGCTGCTGCGGCAGATTCGCCGCGCACTCGACGCCAAGAGTGATCACACCGTGCCGGAGGAGTTTTTCCTCGACATGCTCGACGAGCAGTTCAGCAAGGAAGAGTGCCTGCGCCAGATGGAGACGGCCGTCACATGGGGCCGCTATGCCGAACTCTTTGATTTCGACGCCGGACGCAGGCGGTTTGTGCTGCCGGATGCGCTCGAAGAGGAAATTGCCGCTGGGGAGGAAACCCGGTGAGGGCCCAGAATTTCTTTGGCCGCTCGCTCGTCACCGTCAGCACATGGCCCATCGTCATTGACATGGGCCTGGGCCTCTGCGCGCTGGCTCTGTTCTTCTCCATCGTGCATACGGCCACCTACTGGATGGGCACGCCGGTGCCGATGGCGCCCATCTCGCACGCGATCAGTGCGCTGCCGGTTTATGCGCTCTACTCCATCGGGCGCATCGGTATCGCTTACCTGCTCAGCCTGATCTTCGCCATCGCTTACGGCTACACGGCCGCCTACAATCCCAGGGTTGAGGCGTGGATGATTGCGGTCCTCGACATTCTGCAGTCAATCCCGGTTCTGAGCTTTTTGCCTCCCGTGCTGCTGGCCATGATCGCGCTTGTTCCCGGCCACCAACTGGGAATTGAGATGGGCGTAATCCTGCTCATCTTCACGGGGCAGGTGTGGAACCTGGCGTTCAGCTTTTATAGCTCGCTGAAGACCATTCCCAGGGAGATGATCGAGGCCTCGCGTATCTACCGCTACTCGGCCTGGCAGCGATTCTGGCAGCTTGAAATGCCCTATGCCGCCATCGGCCTGGTCTGGAACTCGATCGTCTCGGTGGCCAATGGCTGGTTTGCCCTGATGGCGTGCGAGATGTTTCCCCTGAACGGCACCAATTTTCAGCTTCCCGGCCTGGGCAGCTACATTCAAACGGCCACCTACTCCGGTGATACACACGCTTTGATCAGCGGCATTGCAGCGGTGATTCTGATTGTCGTCGCCACGGACCAGCTCGTCTGGCGGCCCTTGATTGCGTGGAGCGAGAAGTTCAAGTTTGAGCAGGTGGAGTCGGCCGATCACGTCTCTTCGCCCATCCTTGCCCTACTGCAACGCTCCAGGCTTCTTACTTCCCTGCCGGGCCGGTTGTGGACGCGGCTGGAAGAGCCGCTCTACCGGCGCATGGCGCAGACCCCATCCTGCCGCATTGTCCAGCCCATTGATCAGGAGGCAAAGCGCCGCAAGAGTTCTCTCTATCTCAAAACGCTGGCTGTGTTCGTCCTGACCGTCGTGGGCTGGGAGGCAGTGCAGGGCGCGCTGATGCTGCGCAGCGTAACATGGCCCGACCTGCGCCTGCTGCTGGAGGGTGCAGGCGCGACTTTTTTGCGCGTGAATGTCGCTCTGCTCATCTCCGCTATGTGGACCATCCCCGTCGGCGTGGCGATCGGTTTCAATCCGAGGCTTGCGCGGGTTGTGCAGCCTGTTGCGCAGGTTCTGGCTTCAGTCCCGGCCACTGCGTTCTTTCCCATCCTCCTCATCGGCCTGGTTCAGCTCGGCGGGGGTTTGGGCATCGGCTCCGTTGTCCTGATGCTGCTGGGCACGCAGTGGTACATCCTCTTCAACGTCGTTGCCGGGGCCATGTCCATCCCTTCAGACCTGCGTGAGGCCGCATCGCTTTACCGCTTCACACGCTGGCAGCGCTGGACCACGCTGATCCTGCCCGGCATCTTCCCTTATCTCATCACCGGCATGGTTACGGCCTCCGGTGGCGCATGGAACGCCTCCGTCTTCGCCGAATATTCCCACCTGCAGGGTCGGACGCTCCAGACTATCGGCCTTGGCGCACAGATTGACGCCGCCACCGACAGCGGCAGATTTGCCATCCTCCTGCTGGCCACCATCATGATCTCGCTGATGGTGGTGACCATGAACCGGCTCGTATGGCGGCGGCTCTACCGGCTTGCCGAGACGAGATATAAACTCGAAGGTTGATGGGGCTCCGCGCCGGGATCTTCCGGAGTTGAGGGGACAGGGATGATTCATGTCGGATTGGTGGGTTTCGGGATGGCGGGACGCGTCTTTCATGCGCCGCTGATCTCATCGGTGGATGGGTTGGAGTTGGCTGCCGTGGTGGAGCGCAGCACAGACAACGCAGCCGCGCGCTATCCAGGCCTCAAGACGTATCGCACGCTGGAGGCATTGCTCAAGGATGACTCCATTGAGCTGGTGGTAGTGGCCACGCCGACCGGGACCCACTTCGATGTAGCCCGGCTGGCCCTGGAAGCCGGCAAGCACATTGTGGCCGACAAGCCCACAGCCGTGCGCTCGGGCGAGATTGCTGGGTTGATCCGGCTTGCCTCCGCCCGCAGAAGGCTATTGATCCCGTTCCATAACCGACGCTGGGACAGCGATTTCAGGACAATTCAGAAACTACTGCATGAAGACTTTCTGGGCCGTATTGTGCATGTGCAATCTACGTTTGACCGCTGGAGTCCCGGCAGCACGCGGCGACCCTGGAAGGACGATCCCAACCAGGGCGGCATCCTGCTCGACCTGGGCACACACATCGCCGACCAGGCGCTGGCGCTGTTTGGCAAGCCGCAGGCAGTGAGCGGCGAGGCGCGACGCGAGCGGGACGGCGAGGGCGCCAACGATGCCTTCACGGCGCGACTGCACTATGCCGGATTCACGGTCGAACTGGGAGCCAACTGCCTCTCGTCGCTGGCGCGGCCGCGCTTTCATCTGCGCGGGACAAAGGGCAACTACTGCAAGCGTGGGGTCGACCCGCAGGAGGCTGCGCTGAATCACGTGCCCCGCATCACCGCGCCGGACTGGGGCCGCGAACCGGCCTCGGCGTGGGGCACACTGGCCGTGGACGTGGACGGCGGCATGGTGACGCGGCCCGTCGAGCCTGTGCCGGGCGACTATCGGCTCTATTACCATGGCGTCCGCGATGCCCTCCTCGGCGAAGCCTCCGTGCCAGTGGAAGCGGTGGCGGCGTGGCGTGCGGCGCGTGTGCTGGAGTGGGTGACGGAAAGCTCGGCTGAACATCGCGAGGTGGCCTGCGACTGGAGCGAGGAGCCCGCGTAGGTGCCGACCGGCCGCGCTCGTGAAGCGAAAGGGAGGGCCATGGCCCTCCCTTTCGCATGGCTCATCTGCGTGGCCGGTTACTTCTGCACCGGCAGGACAATGGCCTGATCCAGCGTAATCTTGCCCTCCAATTGCGGGTCGGCCGAGGAACGGCTCACGTGGATGGTAAACGTACCCGCATCCGCATGCCACGCGGCTGCCTTGGTGTCGTACCAGGTGAAGGAGCGCGCATCAAGCGGCACAGTCACATGACGGGTCTGGCCCGGATCGAGAGCCACGCGGGCAAAGCCCTTCAGCTCCTGCGGCGGGCGCGGGACGCTGGGATTGGCTTCACTCACATAGACCTGGGCTACATCCGCGCCGACGCGCCTGCCGGTGTTGGTCACATCAAAGCTGACCGTGTAGTTGCCTGCTCCGCCGGTGGGCTGAATCTGCAGATTGCCGTACTTGAAACTGGTGTACGAGAGTCCATAACCGAACGGGAACAGCGGCTTTGTGCCGTTGTGCTCATAGCCGCGATAGCCCACAAAGATGTCGTCCTTGTAGGGAATGGTGAGCGTGCCCGGCGTGGGGTAGTAATAGGCGTAGGAAGGATTGTCTTGCAGGCTGCGATCCCAGCTGACGGGCAGACGGCCGGATGGGTCCACGTCGCCGAAGAGCACCTCAGCCATCGCGGTTCCGCCTTCCTGGCCGGGGTACCAGTTCTGCACCAGAGCGGCCACCTTGTCGAGCCACTGTGTTGCGTCCACTGCGCCGCCCGCAGTGACCGCGACGATGGTGTTGGGGTTGGCCGCAGCGATCTTCTCGATAAGCTCATCCTGGCCGGGCGGCAACTGGAACTCGCGATCCGCGCCCTCGGTCTCGATTTCCGAGTCGTACCCCACGGCGACAATGACAGCGTCCGCCTTCTTTGCCAGATCGATAGCCGACTGGTTTACCAGCGTGCCCTTCTGCGCGATGCCGATCTTGACCATGCCCTCGCCGAACTGCGGCGGACTCAACACCTCGAGCACCACCTTGTGCGGTCCGGGCGTAAGAGCCACAGTGGTCTGCGCTAAAGCAGATTTGGGAATCTCCACGTGATCGATGACAGGCTTGTCGTCGATGGTAAGCAGGTACTTACCCTGGTTCTCCGCAAAGACGATAAAGTCCGCCGAGGCGCGGGCAAAGTAGTAGCCGGTCCAGCGGGTGTAATGCGGAGGCCCGCCGGCTGACCCCGAAAAGGCCTTCATCTGGTCGCTGGTGATGGTCTGGATCAACTCGGCGAAGTCGGGATTATCGAGCGGACTCTGGCCGCTGCTGGCGGTCATCTCAGTTCGGGTGGCCAGCGGCTTGCCGGTAAAGTTTGGATTGTCGAAGGTCTCGACGGTGAGCCCAGGGGAGAACTTCTCGGGGCTGAGGCTGAAGCCGGAGCGAATGGCCAGGACGGATATCTTGGGTACGCCGCTGTCCCAGAGAACGTTGGCGTTGTCTCCCAACCTGTCACTGATGCCCTTGAGCGCGCTAACGCTATAGAAGGTGGGCACCTGTCCGCTGCCCCCGGCGGTGGGATTGCCGGGGAAGGCGTCGGGGCCAATCACCGCGATGGTCTTCACCTTTGTGGGATCGAGCGGCAGCAGGTTACGGTCATTCTTCAAGAGCACCAGCCCCTCGCGCGCACCCTGCAGCGCAGCCTCGCGGCCCTGCTGGTTGTAGCGCGGAATGCTCCTGTCGAGCGGATCCTGTTCCATCCAGCCGAAGCGATAGCCGACGCGCAGAATGCGGCGAATCTTGTCATCGATGACGGATTCCTTCACCTTGCCCGATTTCACCGCCGGCAGCAGAGTCTCTTCATTCATGTACCAGCCGAACGGCATTTCGAGATCGAGGCCGCCGTTGGCCGCAGCCACGCCGTCGTGGGTCGCGGTCCAGTCCGACATCATAACGCCATCAAAGCCCCACTGCTCCTTGGCGATTTCGACATTCAGATGGTAGTTCTGCGTGGCATGCTCGCCGTTCAGCAGATTGTAAGAGTCCATAATGGAGCCGACGTGCGCCTGCTTCACGGCGGCTTCAAAGACAGGCAGGTAAATCTCGCGCAGCGCCCGCTCGCTCACCACCGAGTCCGAAGTAAAGCGAAAGTACTCGCTGTTGTTGGCGGCGTAGTGCTTGATGGTGGCGCTCACATTCTGCGACTGCACGCCGTCAATGTAGCCTACGGCGATCTGGCCGGCAAGAAACGGGTCTTCGCCAAAGTACTCGAAGTTGCGACCGTTCAGCGGTGTGCGATAGATATTTACGCCCGGACCGAGAACAAAGGCGGCGCCGCGCGAACGGGCATCGCGGCCAATCTGCATTCCGATGCGGTTGGCCAGATCGCGGTCCCAGCTGGCAGCCAGGCCGATCCCGGCCGCGTAGGCCGTGGAAGGCGGCGGAATGTGCGCTCCAACCGGGCCGTCACTCATCCTGAAGGCTGGAATACCCAGCCGGGGCAGACCGGTGGAGGACATCATCGTCGAGCCGGACAGCATGTGGATCTTCTCTTCCAGCGTCATCTTGGAAATGAGATCGTTGATTTTTGCCTCATCAACATGGCTCTGCGCACGCGCTGGTGTTGCGGCGAAAATAGACAGCAACATAATGATTAGAGGGATTGCCCAGGATGCGAACCGCGTATCTGCGGCTCTACGAGTCAACTGCATGATGCCTCCTGAATGGAACAACCGGGGCATTCTAAGCCACACCACGCATCTTTGGCACTTTGTAAAACGTTTTTGCGGCACCGGGACCGAGGCCATCCCGGCAGCTGGAGAAAAACAGGTTGGACATTCGCAAATTGCAATAGACAATTCATCTCCCTATCGAATAAGATACCGATTTCATGTCGCACCTTACCCAAAGAGATCCGCTTCCCCGTTTCCGGCAGACCCTTGCCCTGTCCCCAGGACGCGAATGCGCTTGCGGCGCGAGCCAGGCTGCCCAAAGGCGGTTTCTGGCTGTGTGCTGCTCCGCCGGTGGCGGGCGCACAATGATATTTTCTTACTGTTTTGCAACCAACAACAAGATGGCACGGGCAGTGTGAAAGCAGGCTCAGATGGCACAATCCGATTCCGCGGTCTTTGACCAGGCAGTAAAGGCGCTCAACAACTTTCAGATCGAAGTTCCCTCCTGGGGATTTGCCAACACCGGTACACGCTTCGGCAAATACACGCAAGCCGCCGCAGCCTCCACGCTTGAGGAGAAGTTCAGCGACGCGGCGGAGGTGATGCGCCTTACCGGCGCCACGCCGACTCTGGCGCTGCATGTGTTGTGGGATCTGCCCAACGGCGTGCGCGACGTCTCTGCCGTACAGGCGTTGGAGGCGCGCTTCGGCATCCAGGCCGGCTCCATCAATCCGAATCTTTTTGAGGACCAGGAGTACAAGTTCGGTTCGCTGTGCAATCCCTCTTCCGAGGTTCGCGCGCACGCCATGGCACACATGCTCGAATCGATCGAGATTGGCAAGCGACTCGGCTCGCGCGATCTTTCTGTGTGGCTGCCAGACGGTTCGAACTATCCCGGCACGCAAAGCATCCGCAAAAGGATTGGATGGCTCGAAGAGGAGTTGCGCACGGCACACGCCCATCTGGCGCCTGACCAGCGGATGCTCATCGAGTACAAGCCATTCGAGCCGGCCTTCTATCACACGGACATCGCCGACTGGGGCATGTCGTCGCACCTGGCGCGCACGGCTGGCCCGCAGGCCCGCGTTCTGGTGGATACGGGCCACCACTATTCCTCGCAGAACATTGAGCAGATTGTGGCGTGGCTGCTGCACACCGGCCTGCTGGGAGGCTTCCACTTCAACGACCGGCGCTATGCGGACGACGACCTGACCCTCGGCTCCATCGACCCCTACCAGATCTTCCGCATCTTCCATGAGATTCACGCTGCCGCCGAGGATGGACTGCCGCTGGACATCGCGTTCATGATTGACCAGAGCCACAATCTGAAAGGCAAGGTGGAGGCGACCGTGCAAACCATCGTCACCGCGCAGGAGCTTTGGCTGAAGGCCGCGCTGGTGGACCGCGCGGAGCTTGCGCGGCTGCAACATGCCTGCGATCTGGTCGCCGCTGAAGAGCTTTTCCGGGGAGCCTTCTGGCGCGACGTGCGGCCTTTGACGCAGGCCTGGCGCGCATCGAACAGCCTGCCGGAAGACCCGCTGAAGGCGCTTCGCGACAGCGGATATGTGGAGCGGATGGGCCGTGAGCGCGGAGGGCGGCAGGCGCATGTAAGCAGCTACGCCTGAAACAGGATATGCTGAAAGGCAACGTTCCTCTAATGAAATGCTTCGGAGGCAGACGAATCCTTGCCCAAAACCAAGATTAAGCGGCTCTACCTGATTCCCATTCTGTCCAAGGCGCTTGACGTCCTTGAACTGCTTGAGCAGCACAACGCACCCGTCACGCTGGAAGATGTCTTCCAGAAGACGCACATCTCAAAGACCAGCGTTTATCGCATCCTGAAGACGCTGGTGCATCGCGGCTACGTTGCGCAGTCGCAGGATGGTCAGTACCGCCTCGTGTCGCGCCCTCGCCGTCTGCGTTTCGGTTTCGCTGTCCAGAGCGGCGAAATGCCTTTCTCGGTTGCCGTGGCGCAAAGCGTGACTGCGGCTGCCGCGGCGGCAGGCGTGGAGTTGATTACCCTCGACAATCGCCAGGATCCGGACGTTGCCATTCAGAATGCACATGAGTTTGTAGAAAAGCGCGTGGACCTGGTGCTCGAATTCCAGGTTGAAGAACACGTCGCTCCCCATGTGGCACACATTATCAAAAAGGCCGGCATCCCGCTGGTCGCCATCGACGTACCACACCCCAACGCCACATACTTTGGCGTCGACAATTTTGAGGTTGGTTTTGAGGCCGGCGCTCTGCTGGGCCAGCACGCCCAGCGCAAGTGGAAGGGCAAGGTGGACTGGGTACTGGGCGTGGGATTCTCAGAGGCGGGCAGCTTTGTGCAGAGCCGCATCGCAGGCGCGTTTGAAGGGATTCGCGATCGTGTCAAGGATGTCCCCGCCGAGCGGTATGTCCGACTGGAGGGACGCGGCATGCGCGAACCCAGCAAGCGCGCAGTGACCGAATTCCTCCGCGGCCAGCGTAAAGATCAGCATATCCTGGTGGCCGCCGCCACTGACTCCAGCGCCCTGGGCGTGCTGGACGCTGCGCGCTCCAGCGGACAGGAAGAGTGTTTTGCCATCGTCGGCCAGGATTGCATCCCCGAGGTGCTGGAAGAGATGCACAGCGAGAAGAGCGCGATTATCGGGTCCGTCTCGCACCAGGCCGACGCCTACGGGCCGCGTTTGATTCAGTTGGGGATTGCACTCTTGCGCGGCTACACGGTGCCGCCGTACAACTACGTACGGCACCAGGTGGTGACGCCGCAATCCCTGGCCGAGGCCGAGAACGGCGCGAAGCGGCCCTGAACGCCGATCTGCCATGCAAGACCCCACAGGGTTTGCGCGTGCTGATTGGAATGCGGTCATTTATTCAAATAGGAAATACTGTTTCTATTGGTTAGTTTCTGGTATTCTGCTTTCGGCTCTTTGAATCTCGCGCACGGTGGTATCCATGACACAGGCAACGCTCGCTTCCCCTACTCTGAAGTTCCTTGACGACCGCTGGGACTCCGCATTCGCTGCAACCCTGGATGAGCCGGAGCTGCTTCGTTACCGATCCAACCTGCTCGGCTCTGACCTGCGCATCACCAACTTTGCAGGGGGCAACACAAGCTCAAAGATCAAGGAGACGGACCCGCTGACGGGAGAACCCATTGAGGTTCTCTGGGTAAAGGGTTCCGGGGGCGACCTGGGAAGCATGAAGCGCGCGGGATTTGCCACGCTTTATCAGCACAGGCTGCTGGCGCTGGAGCGCAGCTACAAGGGCGCGGAAACAGAAGACGACATGGCAGCGATGTATCCGCTATGCACCTTCCGCAACAATCCCGTAGCCGCTTCCATTGACACGCCGCTGCACGGCTTCCTTCCCTTCCCTCACGTCGATCATCTGCACCCGGACTGGGGGATTGCACTGGCCGCCTCTGCCAACGGCAAAGTGAAGATGGAGGAGTTCAATCGCGAATTCCAACACAGGCTGGTATGGCTGCCCTGGCAACGCCCCGGCTTTGAGCTGGCGATGATGATGAAGAAAGCCATTGCGGCAAATCCAGACTGCGATGGCATTGTGCTGGGCGGCCATGGGCTCTTTACTTGGGGCCAGACGCAACGCGAGTGTTACATGAATACGCTGACGCTGATCGATCAGATCGGCCAGTTCATTGAGCGCCATGGCAAAGCCAAAGGCCCGGCGCGCTTTGGCGGAGAGGCCGTTCCCGCACGCGCCAATCGCAAAGAGCTTGCCGTTCAGATCGAGCCTTTCCTTCGCGGCCGGGTGAGCGCGCAGAATCGCTGGATCGCCAGCTTTACCGATGCCCCGGACGTGCTGCAATTTGTGAATGCAACGCACGCGAAAGATCTGGCATTCCTCGGGACAAGTTGCCCCGACCACTTTATCCGCACCAAGATTCGCCCGCTGTTTGTGCCATGGGCCGCGAGCGCGGGGCTTGACGCGCTGAAGTCGCAGATTGATGCGTCGCTCACCGAGTTCCGCGCGCAATACCGCGACTATTATCACAGCTTCGCCACGCCCGACTCGCCCGCACTGCGCGACAGCAGCCCGACGATTGTCCTCATTCCGGGCATTGGCATGTTCAGCTTTGGAAAGAACAAGACAGAAGCGCGCATCACAGGCGAGTTCTACACCAACGCAATTCACGTGATGGAAGGCGCCAGCCTGTTGGCCGAGGGCGAGGTGAAGGGCACGCTGCCGCAATGCGGCGAAGGCATAGATCCTGCCAGCTTCAAAGTCTTCACGAACTATGTGGCCCTGCCCGCGCTGGAGGCGTTTCGCATCGAGTACTGGGCGCTGGAAGAGGCCAAGCTGCGCCGTCAGCCGCCGGAGAAGGAACTGAGCCGGCGCATTGTGCTGGTGGTCGGCGGGGGAAGCGGCATTGGCCGCGAGGTGGCCCTGCTGGCGGCGGCGCGGGGCGCGCACATCATGCTGGCGGATCGTGATGAGGCCGCCGCCGCACGAGTGGCCGATGAGCTGAAGGGCGTCACATCCAAGGAGTTTGTTGCGACGACTCCAGTGGACATTCGCAGCCGCGAGGCAATCGGCAAAGCCCTTAGGGCGACCGCTGCGACCTTTGGCGGCGTGGACATTCTCGTCAATACGGCGGCGATGTTTCCCTCTTCGCCGGACGGCGTGATCAGCGATGCAATGTGGGCGACAACGCTTGACATCAATGTGACGGCCAACTACCTGCTCGCCGATGAAGCGGCAAAGGTCTTCGCAGAACAAGGGCTGGACGGCTCGATTGTGCTCACCAGCTCGGCCAACGCGGTTGTAGCCAAGCGCGGCAGTGAAGCCTATGACGTGAGCAAGGCCGCCCTCTCGCACCTGGTGCGGGAGCTGGCTGTGACCCTGTCGCCGCGGGTTCGCGTGAACGGCATCAGTCCGGCCACGGTGGTCAAAGGCTCCACGATGTTTCCGCGCGACCGCGTGCGCGCTTCGCTCGCCAAGTACAACATTGCCTTTGAAGAGTCGATGAGCGATGAAGAATTGCGCGGATTGCTGGCGAACTTCTACGCCAAACGAACTTTGACGCACCAGCCTATCGATCCTGCGGATTGCGCGGAAGCGATCCTCTTCCTTGCCAGCCCGCGCGCCCGCTGCACCTCGGGCCACATCATTCCCGTGGATGGCGGACTCACCGAGGCGTTTCTGCGGTGAGTTTGCAACCCGAAGACGCGCTGCCTCGCATCGCCATTGATCTCGGCGCGGAAAGCTGCCGCGTCTCGATGCTGAAGTGGCGCGACGGCAGGCCCGAGATCGAGCTCATCCATCGCATCGCGAACGGTCCTGTGCACCGCGGCACTTCCCTGCACTGGCCGCTGGAAAACATTCTCGCCGGGGTTGAAGCGGGTCTGCGCAAGGCGGCGGAGGCCGCGCCAGAGGGCATCGCCTCCATCGGCGTGGATGGCTGGGCCGTGGACTACGTGCGACTGGGCGCAGACGGCAAGCCGCTCGGCGAGCCATTCTGCTATCGCGATGAGCGCAATGTGGCCGCGAAAACAAGAGCCGATGTGCTTGTGCCGCCGCGCGATCTCTTTGCCCGCACCGGCGCGCAGCCACTGCGCATCAATACGGTTTACCAGCTGCTGGCCGATGCCTATGCGGGCATCAACACAAGCGCGCCCTGGCTCTGCCTGCCGGAGTACGTTCTGTACTGGCTCGGTGGCCGTCGCGTGGCGGAATATACCAACGCCACCCACACGGGCTTGGTCGATCTCGCCACCGGCGACTGGTCCTGGGAGCTGTTCGCGCAGCTGGGCATTCCCCATGAGGCCGCGCCGCGCATCGTGCCCGCAGGCTCCATCGTAGGGCAGGTGCGAGGGCTGCTCAGCGAGTTGCCAGCCTTCCGCGCGACCGCTCTGATTGCGCCCGCCTGCCATGACACCGCTTCCGCCATCGCCGGAATCCCCACCCACATGGAGACGGCGGCCTACATCTGCTCCGGCACGTGGTCGCTGGTTGGCACGTTGATTCCGGCCCCGATCGTGGCACCGCGGGTAATGGACGCACGCTATACCAACCAGGGCGCGGCGGCGGGCGGCTTTTGCTTCCACACGAATGTCAACGGGATGTGGCTGATCAAGCAGTGCATGGAAAGCTGGGCTGCACAGGGGCGCGCGTGGGCCATTGAAGACCTCATCCAGCAGGCTGGCAGGTGCAAGGCCCCGGGCACGCTCGACGTGGATGCCGATCCCCTCCTGCTGGATGGCGAGATGCCTGCGCGCATCAACGACGAACTTGGCCGCAGCGGCGTCGCACCCATTCCCGATACGGCAGGCAATGAGCCAGTCTTTGCGCGCGTGATCTTTGAGAGTCTCGCCCTTCGCTATGCCTCGGCCCTTGCGCATCTGGAACAGATGCTGGGCCGTAAGCTCGATCGCATTCATGTGATCGGCGGAGGCAGCCGTAATAAGCTGCTGCTTGACCTTACAGCAAAGCGAACGGGCCTGCCGGTGGAAGCGGGCGCAGCGGAGAGCTCCACCATCGGCAACCTTGCCGTGCAACTGGCCACTTCAAATGCAGCGGGACGAGTTCTCACCACCGAATCGGTTCGCGCCTGGTCTGCTGTGCTTTGCAAAGCGTAGCGCGCTGTGAGCCGCGCGACCACCGCGATGGATCAAGCGAGCAGTCGCATCAGTCCCCGGGGGCGCAAATCGGCATCGAGAACGATTCGCGGAGCGCCCGCGGCCCTGCACAGCGCCTCCGCCGCCAGATGCCCTGATCGCGCCGCGCTTTCCATGGTGGACGGCCAGCCGGTCGCGGTCCAGTCACCGGCCAGGAAGCAGTTTGGCCAGGGAGAGATGGCGGTAGGCCGCGCCGCATCAATACCCGGCGGCACGCCAAAGGTCGCGCGGACTTCCTTCACCAGCGCAGCTTTCTCAAGCTTTGCGGAAGCAACAGCAGGAAAGAACTCGGCCAGTTCGCTGACGGACTGCGCAATGGCCTGCTCGCGCGACAAAGCTGCGAAGCTTCTTGATGCGCTGACGACCAGCTCAAGATAGCTGCCCTTCAGCCTGCGCCAGGGCTGCAGGAGGCTTTTGTTATACATCCAGTGAATCTCGCGGTCCAGCAACACGGCATGGTCCAGCGTCGTGATCGCGCGATCGAACCAGAGATGCACGCTGCAGATGGGCCAGTGCTGGTGGTGCTCAATCTGCCGTGCAAGATTCTGTGCGCCGTCAGCAGGCGGCATATGAGGAAGGAGCTTCGCAGTCGCCTCAAACGGCAGAGCCAGAACCAGGTAGTCCGATTGCACGTTGCCTGCGCTGGTTGCGACGGTCCATTGAGCATTGGCTGGGTTGAACTGCGCCGACTCCACACTCATATTCAGCAGGACATGCGAGTCGTGCTGCGCGAGAAACTCGGCTGCGCCGTCGTATAGATCACTGAGCGGCACGGTGCTCATGCCCATGCTGCCCGCCTCGGCGGAGTTCATGAACAGTTCGCGAATGACCTTTGCGGCATAGGGCAAGGCGATCGCGTCGATGTCGGCATTGAGCGCGCTGGCGATGACGAGGCGCCAGAAGCGGTCGAGCGCGCCTTGCGTTTGGCCGTTGCGCCGGAGCCATGCTCCGAGGCTTTCTGTTGAGTTGTGCGGGACGGGCCGGAGCAGCGCGCTGAACGCACGAGCCAGGGCGAACTTGTCCGCCAGCGTGAATGCGCCGGCAGAAAGCAGCCTGGGCAGACCATGCAGCGGCGCAGGCAGCAATGAAGGCCCCAGCGGTGAGCGGCGACCGCCCGGCTCGATCATGGTCATCTCGCGGGTCCAATGAATCTTGCCTGCGACGCCGGTGCGCCGGTAGAAGCCGATGAGGTTGGTGCAACAGCCGAAGAGCACATGCTGGCAGTTGTCGATGACCTCTCCGACGCCGGGATGCAGATAGGAGGATGCACGCCCGCCGAGGTAGCCGCGTCGCTCAACGAGTTGCACGCGAAAGCCTGCCTCAGACAGAGCACAGGCAGCGCTCATGCCGGCCACGCCGCCACCAATGACCGTGACGAATCGCGCGGCCGCCTTCGGATTGTTCAATGCCTGGGCCAATCAAACCTCTTCATGCAGGCTGCCGCGCTGCATTGGATGCAACCTCAGCCAACGAACCGCGCAGCGGCCATCCGCGCCAGGCCTGCGGAAAGAATCGCGACCTTCTGAAGCAGCGGTACGCGGGCTCGCTCGGAGAATACGTCGTAGTTCGCGCGCTCGATTCGCTTGAGGAGCGCATGATAGATGGAGACCAGAACCCAAAGTGCGGCGCGGCTTTCGCGGTCAATCAGCGGGAGCAGCGCTTGCGCGGAACGGTAGTAATTCTCCGCGCGCTGTGCAATCTCTTCCAGCAGCGCGCGCTCTTGCGTGGACGGGGGTGCGCCGGGTGTGCGATGGAGCAGCGCGTCGAGCGGAACATGGTGCGCGGCAAGGTCCGCCAGCGGAAGATAGATGCGCCTGCGCTCGGCATCCTCGGCGACGTCGCGCAGAATATTGGTAAGCTGGAAGGCGATACCAGTCTCTTCGGCGAGCTTTTCTGCCGCCGTGTCTGTGTAGCCGAAGATGCGGATGCACACCAGGCCCACGACAGACGCAACCAGATAGCAGTAGCGGTAGAGATCGGCAAAGGTCGCATAGGTGCCGGGCGCCTCGTTCGTGTTGGCGTCCAGGTCCGTCGCGGTTCCCGCCACGAGCTCATCGAGCAGGCTCAGCGGAATGCCGAAGCGCTCCGTGGCATCGCGCACGGCGATGAAAACCGGGTCGGAGGAATCGCCGCCGTGGCAGACGCCGCGCCAGTCGGCGAGCCATGCATCGAGCCTGATACGGCGCTCTTCGCGAGGCAGGCTTTCATCGTCGGCGAGGTCGTCGGCCTTGCGCATGAAGGAGTATACGGCGCAGATGGCGTTCTTACGCGCCCTGGGTAGCGCGACAAAGGCGTAATAAAAATTCTTTGCCTCGCGCTTTGCGATGCCCCTGCACACAGCATAGGCCTGTTCAATTGTGGAGTCGTGCGTCAAGCCGCCTTCCCTGCGGAACGTTCGCTCAAACGAAGAAATGGGAGCACCTTGCCGCTGAACGCGCGCAGTGCCAGCGCCATTTTAGTGCGTTTGGAAAGAGCAGGCCGCGCCCTCAGCACGTCATAGTTCTCGCGCTCGATGGCGCGCAGAATCGCAAGACCGCCGCGGCTGAAGAGATCGAGGTCGAGTGCCAGCTCACTGCCCACCATGCCGATGAGCGGAAGTCCATCCTCAAAGAGTCCACGCGCAAAATCCACTTCGTACTTGAGCAGGGCGCGAAATTCGGGCGTTGCCGCGCCCTGGGCAATCGTCTCGTCGCTCACACCAAATCGTTTCATATCCTCTTGCGGAAGATAGACGCGGTCCTTGCCGAAGTCGACGCGCACATCCTGCCAGAAGTTGGCCAGTTGCAGCGCGGAGCAGGTGGCGTCAGAGAGCTGAAAGCGCTCTTCGTCGGCATAGCCGCAGACGTAGAGGACGAGGCGGCCCACCGGATTCGCTGAATAGCGGCAATACTCCAGTACCTCCTGGATGGTGCGATAGCGCGTGACGGTCTGGTCCTGGCGAAAGGCTTTCAGCAGATCGGCGAAGGGCTCTTTGGGAATGGAGCAGGCGCGAATCGTCTCTGCCAGCGCGACAAAGACAGGGTGGCGTACGCGGCCTTCGTAGCAGGCATCGAGCTCACGTCCCCACAGATCGAGCAGGGCTAACGCAGCGGAGCGATCTCCGACCTCATCGCCAAGGTCGTCGGAGACGCGGCAATAGGCATAGATAGCATGAAAGTGCGGACGCAGGACCTTGGGCAAAAACCATGTCGCGACGTGAAAATTCTCATAGTGCGACTCTGCCAGCTGCCTGCACCAGGCTCGCGCCTCATTGAGCGAAGGCGCCACGTCGGGCATGCGATACGATGCGGGCAGCGCAGCCCAGCCGCGGTCTAGTGCATTGTTGTCCAACGCATCGTTGTCAGGATGCAGGGTCGCCGTCGTCATGGCAGGGCCTCAGGGCACGATCGCGGTCTTGATTTCGCTGCTGCGCTTCATCAGCTTCTCAAAGACGCGGTTCAGTTCGTAGAGATGCGCGTGGCCGGTAATAAAGGCGCTCGCCTGGAAGTGTCCGCCGGCGATGAGATCCAGCGCCTTGCGGCAGATGGCCGGCGTGTGATGGAAGGTGGCGCGCAGCGTGATGTCGCTATAGTGGATGCGATTGGTGTCAAGGTTTACACGGGTGCCCACGGCGCATCCGCCGAAGAAGTTGACGGTGCCGCCTTTGCGCACCATCTCGACAGCCTCTTCCCATGCCTCGGGCACGCCGACGGCTTCAATGGCGATGTCTACGCCGCGATCTTTTGGAGTGAGGGCGCGAGTTTCGCGAATGGCTTTGCGAATGGTGCCGGCCTGCACGACATGGGCCGCGCCAAGCTGGCGCGCTGCTTCGACCTGGCCATCGTGCTTGACCACAGCAATTACGTGGCAGCCCGCGAGCGCGGCTACGTGCAGCATCATCAGCCCCAGCGGGCCGCCACCGATGATCGCCACTGTGTCGCCGGGATGCGGGCGCGAATCCTCAAAGCCATGCACGGCGCAGGCCAGAGGCTCTGTGAGCGCGGCGTGCTCCATGGGAACGTGGTCAGGAATGCGGAGCGTGTTCTTGGCGACGATACGCGCAGGAATGCGAATGAACTCAGCGTAGGCTCCATTGTTGAACAGCAGGTCGTCGCAGAGATTCTCCTGGCTGCGCTGGCAGAAGTAGCATTGACCACAGGGCGCGGAGTTCAACGCAACGACACGGTCGCCGGGCGCAAAATCGGCCACGCCGACGCCCGCTTCGACAACAGTGCCCGCGAGTTCATGTCCAAAGAGCGCGGGAGGCACAATCATCCTCGCGTGATAGCCGCGGCGAAAGACCTTCAGGTCTGTTCCGCAGGTGAGCGCCGCGCCCACCCGCACTATCAATTCGCCCGCTTCAGCCTTGGGCACCGGAACATTTTCAATGCGGATATCTTCGCGGCCGTGGAGAACCGCGGCCTGCATGGTGGCATGGCCGTGATAGAGCGCGGTTTCCACCGTTGCGCGGCCGTGAAGAAGTGCGCTCTCGACCGTGGCGCGGCCGTGATGGAGCGCGTCTTCTACCGTCGCGCGACCATGTTCGATCGCCGTTTCGACTGTGGCGCGGCCATGCTCAATAACCGTTTCGACTGTGGAGCGGCTACGCTTGAGTGCGTTCTTGACTGAGGTTGGCATCAGCCCCCTACTCGACTCCCGCGCCGGGAACAGGCTCAATCATAATCTTCATCGAGTCTGCTTTGGGGTGCGAAGCCACTTCAATTGCAGGTACCGCGTCTTCGATGGAAAAACGGTGCGAGATGAGTTGCGTCAGATCGAATCCATTGCGATAGCCGTCGAAGACCAGATCCGTGACCTCATCCAGAATGGGGAAGGATGAGGAGTATGAGCCGAGAAGCGTCTTTTCATCCACGCAGACGGCAGCGGGATCGATGGTGACCTCGCCATGCTGGGTCTGCGCAAAGAGCATCACCTTGCCGCCGGGCCGGGCTGCGTCCATGGCGGTGCGGACCAGTGCGGTTCCCCCGACGGCCAACACCACGGCATCTGCTCCCCTGCCTTCGGTCTCTGCGAGCACTCGCTCCACCACGTTTTCAGTCCCTGCATGGATTGGATGCTGCAAACCGAACTTCGCTGCGATGGCATGGCGCTCGGGGTAGAGGTCTGAGGTGAGCACCTTGGCGCCGATGCGGCTGGCAAGGACGGCATGCATCAGACCGATGGGCCCTTGTCCAATGACAAGCACTGTATCGTCGGGAGCCAGGTTGAGTAGCTTCACGCCTTTGAGCACGGTATTCACCGGCTCGACAAAGGCGGCCTGCTCAAAGGGCACGCCGTCTGGGATGCGCACGACACCGCGGTTGGCGACGACGAAGTCCATGACGCGGATGTACTCCGCAAAGCCGCCACCGGAGGGATCGAAGCCGGCCGTAACACCGGTTTTCTTGTAAAGCGGGCACTGCGCCGGCGTCTGCTTGCGGCAGTAGTAGCATTTGCCGCAAGGAACATGGTGAAAGGTCATCACGCGGTCGCCCACGGCATAGTCGGTGACGCCCGCTCCGACGGCCGCAATGGTTCCAGCCATCTCATGGCCGAAGATGCGCGGCGCGGAGTGGGAACCGGAGTGAATCTTCTTGAGGTCGGTGCCGCAGATGCCGCAGGTGGCAATGCGGATCAAAAGTTCGCCGGGGCCGATTGCGGGGACGGGGACGGTCTCGACCCGCATGTCATTGACGCCACGGTAGACCACGGCTCGCATGGTGGTGGGAATCACTTTTTCGATTCGGCGTTCAGCGCTTGTGATTTGTGTAGCCATTCGCTTTTCTGACGTGACCTCATTCATCGGAGAAAATCGAGCAGGGATTCCGCAATGCCCTGAGCGGCCCTTTTACTATTCTCGCCCATACGCGTCAGTGCAGGCCAGTACCACGGCCGCAGGAGAGCATACAGAGTAAAACGCGCGGTCTGAAAGTGCCCATCTGACGTCAGGAAGCGGTTGAAATCGGGCAGTTTGGCATCCACTCCGTCACTGACGCCTTTGATGCAATAGAACGGGATGCCGCGCATGGCGGCGAGACGGCCGATGGCAGCGGCTTCCATGTCGACCAGAGCTGCCCCATAGGTGGAGGCGAGACGGCGCTTTTCAGCTTCGTCGGCCACGATCGGGCTGGTGGCGAGCCAATGTTCGCCTGCCCCTGCGTCACAATGGAAGCGCTCGCCCGTGCGGGCATCCACGACCCCGGCGACGTTGTAGGCTTTGCCGGCGGCGAGATCAGGCGTAAGAGCACCGGCCCAGCCGAGGGAGAAGACGAGGTCGACGGGGGCGTCCTTTTCGATTTCGGCAAAGGCGCGGGTTGCAGCGGCCTGGCCGGCCCCGGCGCAGGCGGCAACGTAGAGGTTTTCGTCGCGGTGCGCCCAGAAGTCGACTCCGTTGCGGCGCTCGTGCTTCCAGCCGCGGACAATCGGTTTGAGTTCGCCGGAGATGGCGGCGATGAGGCCGGTGCGGGTCACGGCAGGACCTGCGCGGGCTCGGACGGCGCGTAGCCGTTGGCGCGGAACCAATCAATTGCGGCGCGCATGGCGGGGTAGACGGGCACGATGCGGAATCCGAGTTCCTGTTGCGCGCGGGCGGACGAGGCATACATCTTTTTGCGGCCCATGCGAACTTCTTCGAGCGTGGCGCGGGGCTCATGGCCGCGGAGATGGCCGGTGATCCACTCCTCGAAGAACGAGTAGGTGAGCGCGACGGCGAAGGGAATCTTTACTGTGGGCGAAGGGATGCCGGTGATCGCCGACATCTTGTCGAGGATTTGCTTGAGGGTGAGGTTTTCTCCGCCGAGGATGTAGCGGCGGCCGGGAGTGCCACGGGTGAGCGCGGCGACGTGGGCGCGGGCGACCTCCGTTACATCTACAAGATTGAGGCCAGTGTCCATGTAGGCCGGAAACCTGTGGTTGAGGAAGTCGACAAAAATACGGCCGGTGGGAGTGGGTTTGGTGTCGAAGGGGCCGATGGGGGTTGAGGGATTGAGGATGATGACCTGCTGGCCGTCCTGTGCAGCGGCAATGGCCTGCTGTTCGGCGATGAACTTGGAGCGCTTGTAGTGGCCGACCATATCAGACAGGGAGACGGGCGTGTCCTCATTGATGACGATGCCGTCGGTGCGGAAGTGCATTGTGGCGACGGAGGAGGTGTAGACGAAGCGCGGGACGCGGGCCTCGCGAGCGAGGCGGAGCAGATCGCGTGTGCCGTCCACGTTAACGCGATACATCGAGTCGGGATCGCGAATCCACAGGCGGTAGTCTGCGGCGACATGCATGACCGCATCGCAGCCGGCCAGAGCGGCGGCAAAGGACTCGGGGCGAGCAAGGTCACCGACTTCTGTTTCGCCGGGGATGCCTTCAAGGTTTTTGAGGTTGCTGGTGCGGCGGACCAACATGCGGAGGTCAGCGCCCTCGTCTGCCAGAGCCCTGGCCACATGGTGGCCAACAAAACCGGTTGCGCCTGTGAGAAAGACTTTCATAACGTACAAATCAACAAGTCCGCTCCGCCTGGTATGCGACGATCGGGATCGCCCATGAAGAGGGCGAAGAAAAGGAGCAGATTACAGGAGATAATGGCTCTGGTCCTCCCGCAGATCTTTACCTTTCAGCGGTCCCTCTCACAATCAAGCCAGTTTGGCGAAGGAAAAGGAACGACGAGAAATCCTCGACTTTCCGCTAGTCCAGCGCCTCCGGGTGAAGGGCGATGTTCTTTTCTCCGGCGGCCTTCTTCTCATTGTAGGCCTTGACCCAGTCTTCCCAATGTTTGCCTGCGGCGCGGTCTTTGCCGCTGAACTCGATGCGGGCAATCTCGGCATAGCAGACTTTGCGCTTGCCGGTTGCGTTGGGCGTGAAGTATTGGACAAACGAGTCGGCAAGAGAGCCGCCGGTTTGGCGATTAAAGATGAATGCCTCGATTTTTTCGCCGGACTTGAGCGTGAGAGTCACATCGCCGCGAAAATCGAAGGCCTTCTCGAGCGCCTGACGCAGGTCTTCATCGCTGGCTAGCGTGGGCACCCAGCCCTCGAGCATCTCATGCTCCGAGCCGGGAGCCAGCTCGAGCGCTTCTACCTGCTCGATGGTGTACTTTGCGACTTCGGCGGTCATGCGTTGGTCTCCTCCAGGGTGCGCGCCTGTTTGTCGATCTGCACCAGCGATGCAGGGCCGTGCGGTGCAGGCTCGTTAAGCAACTTCAATGCATGTTCATCCTTGTACAGGCTGAAGGTTCCCTTCACCATGCCCCAGATGCCGGAGAGCGAACCGAAGCCATCCATGACGGCGGTGGGCTCGTAGCCGCAACTGACCATGCAGTTGGCGCATTTGGGATTGCCGCTTGCTACGCCATACTCTTCCCACTTAGTGGTTTCGAGTAACTCCTTGAATGTTTCAGTGTATCCATCCTGGAGCAGGTAGCAAGGGCGCTGCCAGCCAAAGATGTTGTAGGCGGGCGAACCCCACGGAGTGCACTCGTATTTGCGGTCCCCCATCAGGAACTCAAGAAACAGGGGCGACATGTTGAACTTCCACGTCGGCTTGCGGTTGGACAGGATGGCGCGGAAGAGGCGGCGCACGCGGGCGCGGCCGAGGAAGCGATTCTGATCGGGCGCCATTTCGTAGCTGTAGCCGGGTGAGAGAACGATGCCCTCGACTCCCATTGCCATCACGTCATCGAAGAATCCGCGTACGTTGTTGGGATCTGTGCCGTCAAAGAACGTCGCGTTGGTAGTGACGCGGAAGCCGCGCTTGACGGCCTCTTTGATGCCTTCAATGGCGATGTCGTATCCGCCTTCGCGGCAGACGGAAAAGTCGTGGTGCTCGCGGTCGCCGTCCAAATGGACGGAGAAGGTGAGGTACTTGGACGGCGTAAACTCCGGCAGGCGTCGCTTGAGCTCGAGCGCATTAGTGCAGAGGTAAATGTACTTTTTGCGCGCGATGAGGCCGTTGACGATCTCGACAATCTGGGGATGGAGCAGGGGTTCGCCGCCGGGAATGGAGACCATGGGCGCACCGCACTCTTCGACGGCTGCAAAGCACTCCTCTGGCGTGAGCTGCTTTTTGAGAATGTGCGGGGGATACTGCACTTTCCCGCAGCCGGCACAGGCCAGGTTGCAGCGGAAGAGCGGCTCAAGCATCAGCACGAGCGGATAGCGATTGTTGCCGCCAAGACGCTTCTTGAGAACGTAGGTGGCGACGGTCCACATCTGTGAGATTGGAACTGCCATAGTTTGAGCAATCCTCCGGTGCTATTTGCGACTACCTCTAGGTTAGGCGAATCGCGGAAATAATCTGCAAAACCTGACGAAGTTTTTCTGTTTCACAAGAGGCTGGAATCACGAGGGTTACGTGGATTCGGCCGATTGTTTGCGGCGCGACACCTCTTGACAGGTTTTTCAGTCGGCTGCAGCGGGTAGGCTGCAGCAGGTTGCGGTTGCTGATCTCCCAGGACTTAAACGCCGAACCTGGGGATCCAGGGTTCACTTTGCCGGCTACGCGGCGCGCTCCATAGCCCGCTTGTAGGTGGTGAGGGCCAGCAGCGGGAAATAGTTGCGGTACATGTCGTAAGACAGATAAAAGACCCTGGGAAAGCCGGTTCCCGTGATGATGTTCTGACGGGTGGGTCCGTGGCCCATGGATTCGTCCCAACTGCCTTCGGCCTTCTGGCGCGCGAGGAGCCACCGGACGCCTTTGGCAATGGAATCGGAGCGGTCGTCGCCGGCTGCAAGAAGGGCAAGCAGCGCCCAAGCCGTCTGCGAGGGTGTGCTGGGCCCGATGCCGCGGGTATTCGGGTCGTCGTAGCTGCCGCAGGTCTCACCCCATCCGCCGTCGGGATTCTGCACCATGCGAATCCACTCGGCCGCCTGCTGCACCTGCGGCTCGAGATGGTCGACGCCGATGGCCTCAAGGCCGCGCAGCACGAGGAAGGTTCCGTAGATGTAGTTGACGCCCCAGCGGCCAAACCAGCTTCCGTCGGGCTCCTGTTCGGCAAAGATGAACTTGATGGCCTTCTGGACGCGCTTGTCGTCGCGTGTGTAGCCGTAGCAGGCGAACATCTCCAACATGCGCCCTGTAATGTCCACCGTGGGCGGATCTAGCATGGCATTGTGATCCGCGAAGGGGATGTACTGGAAGATCATCTTGGTGTTGTCTTTGTCAAAGCTGCCCCAGCCCCCGTTCTTGCACTGCATGGCGAACTCCCATGCAATGGCGCGCTCAGCGACCTGATGCTGATAGCGCTCGCGGGGATTGTCAACTTTTTTCAAGGCCAGCAGGACCTGCGCGGTGTCGTCGGTGTCGGGGTAGAACTCGTTGTTGTATTCGAAATACCAGCCGCCGGGCTCGACGTTGGGGACTTTAACGGCCCAGTCGCCCTTGTGGCGGACCTCTTTGGAGAGCAGCCAGTCCGCGGCTTTGACCATGCGTGGATCGTTGGCGGGCACGCCTGCCTCGCCGAGGGCATAGACGGTCTGCGCGGTATCCCAGACCGGGGAGACGGCGGGCTGCATGCGGAAGGTGGCCTCAGGCATCTCCGGTGTGGCTGGCTGCTCGATGCCGAGCTTCTCGAACTCGTCGCGGGCGCGGATGACCTGCGGATCGTCTTCAGAATAGCCGAGACAGCGGAGGGCGATGATGGCGTTCATCATGGCGGGGTAGATGGCGCCGAGGCCGTCTGTCATTTCCAGGCGGTCGAGCATCCATTTTTCCGCGCGTTTGAGGGCCAGGGTGCGCAAGGGGCGCAGGTGAACGGCCTCAGACAAATGCATGATGCGGTCGAGGATGATGAAGAAGTTGCGCCATGAGAAGAATTTTTTGCGGTCGCGGCGCAGGCGGAGAATCGAGTTGGCGCGGCCGCCGACGTAGAGTTCGTCGATGCCCTGCTCGGGCGGAATCTTCTTGAAGGGTTTTTTGGCGTAGATGATGGCGAGCGGCACGAGGATGGAGCGCGACCAGGAGGAGATCTCGTAAATGTTGAAGTAGAACCAGTTGGGGAAAAGCACGATCTCCGGAGGGATGGCTGGTACGGCGTCGTAGTCATACTGGCCGAGGGCGCAGAGATACATCTTGGTGAAGGTGTTGCACTCGACGACGCCGCCGTGGGCGAGCACCCAAGCGCGACAACGGGCCAGGCGCGGATCGTCCGCGCTGAGGCCCATAAGCTTGGCCGAGGCGTAGCACTTGACGGAGAGCGAGATGTTGCCGGGGCCGCCGGGATAGATGCTCCAACTGCCGTCGTCGTTCTGGTAGCGCATCATCTCAACGAAAGCGCGCTGGAGCCGGCCGGGGTCGCCGCTCTCAAGCAGCGTGTGGAGAAAGATGTAGTCGGCCTCGAGCATGGAGTCAGCTTCAAGTTCGCCGCACCAGTGGCCGTCCGGGTGCTGCTGCGAAAGGAGGAAATCGCGGGAGCGCAGGATGGCCTGCTCCACGTCTCCCATGTCCGCATCCAGCCGGCCGAATCGGGGCGCCGTGGATACTGTCTTTCCCTGCTTTGCACTCATGCGGTTTTGCGAAGCCTCAGTTCCTTTACGCGATTGCCGGCGCGTGGCCGGAAACACAATGCGCGAATGCCCGCCACTCTATGAAGATTCGAAGAGAGCGGGAACGGTTCAATTTGGTTTGCCTGCGCGCGCGTCATAGCGGATTGCCGAGGCGCCGTGCGGCCCCTTTTCCATTAGACGGCGACTGCCTTCGAGCCGTCTGCGCTGCCGATGGCCTGAATGATCTCAGGAGGCAGGCCGAAGCGCACATTCTCCGGCATGACCTCAATCTCTTCGACGCTGGAGAAGCCCTTTTGCCGCAGATAATCGATGACTCCCTGGACAAGCACTTCAGGGGCTGAGGCTCCGGCGGTGACGGCGACAGTGGAGACGCCTTCCAACCAGGAGGGATCGATTGCCTGGTAGTTATCAATGAGATACCCCACCGTGCCCAGGTTGCGCGAAACCTCAACGAGGCGGTTGGAGTTGGAGCTGTTCGTAGAGCCGACGACGAGCACCAGGCCTGCATTGTGGGCCACATTGCGGACGGCCACCTGGCGATTCTCAGTGGCATAGCAGATGTCCTGCGAGTGGGGCCCGGCAATGTTGGGAAATTTGACCTTGAGGGCGTGGATGATATCGCGGGCTTCGTCCAGGCTCAGCGTGGTCTGCGTCAAGTAGGCTACGCGGTTCGGATCGGGTACCTGGAGAGCATCAACATCCGCCACATTGGAAACGACTTGGGTGACTTCGGGCGCTTCGCCGAGGGTGCCTTCAATCTCGTCATGGTCGCGGTGGCCGATGAGCACCAGCGAGTATCCCTGCTGGGCGAACTTGACGGCTTCAATGTGGACCTTGGTGACGAGGGGGCAGGTGGCGTCAATAACCTTAAGGTGGCGGGATTTGCTCGAGTCGCGAACGGCGGGCGAGACGCCGTGGGCCGAGTAGATGACACGCTGGCCGTCGGGAACCTCTTCGATCTCATGAACGAAGATTGCGCCCTTTTCCGCTAATTCATTCACGACGTAGCGGTTGTGGACAATCTCCCGGCGGACGTAGATAGGCGCGCCGAAGGTCTCGAGGGCGATTTTAACAATGTCGATGGCGCGGACCACACCGGCGCAGAAGCCGCGCGGCTTGAGCAGGAGCACTCGTTTCTGCGTGGGGGAAGCGCCGTCTTGGCTGCCAGTCGAGGTGGGGTGAAGGACGGTGGTAGTCACACTCCAAGTATACCTGCTCCTGAATTTTCACAGGGAAGTTCTTGCCACGGTGCGGGACGGAGGTAGCGTCCAGCGCGGTGGGCCATCATCGCGTGGCAGCGGGTAAATCGCCTGACGAGCCTGAAGCACCCGACCAAGATCGACCGGATTGACGTGGCGCTTAGGGCGCTGGGGAAGCGGCTGCATTTGGATGCAGCGTGAGTGCGGGCGGGGGTGCAGGAAAGAATTGTGAGGGATCGGGGAGCGGACGGTGGCGGACTGTTAGATCAAGTTGGGCGGTTCAACCCATCGTCCGTCGTTCATGAGGATGTCGAATATGGCATTCCGATAGTCGCGGTGACGGATCGAAAACGCATTCACACCTAGGATCGTGCGTCCAAAGTGCGGCCGTAAAACGGCGTCGAGCGCCCCGCTTCGGACGTTGGTGTAGCAATAACGTGTTGAATAAGATGCCTGTGCAGAGTTCACCTCCCGCGTCGTTGGCGTCATAACGCGGCGGTCCCTCCTGACAGATGGCTGGACATGCAAGCATGCGATCGGCGAGATAGGCAAAAACGCTTCGACGTTTGGCCTGCTAAAGCCTTGCCCATAGATCAGGAAGTTTCGTTCCGTACGCTCCCAGGTCACCACGGGGGCGTCGCCTATTACAAATGGCTCATCGGGTTTCGCGTGTAGCAGATCCCACTTACCGTTGAGCATGTGTCCGTCGAATCTCGACATGGCCCGCTCCATCGTGCCTGCATAGGTATGTTGGAGTTGGTCTTTGGCAAGTTGGTCGTCGATCATCTTCTGAATGGCGTTACGTACGTCTTGAATGCTAACTATGAGCTGGTGCCCACGTTCGACCAAGTTGAGAGTCCACTTGCCGGCAATCGCGCGGAGTTGTTCCTCATTCTCGAGGAGAGATCTGCACGACGTAACTAGCGCATCGACCTGCTGCTGCGTCGCGGCTCTGCGGGCAGTCGAACGATGAAATAGAAGTGTGATGTAGGCTGTCAACTTTTTAATGTGGGCCGTCGACGGTACGAACGTGCGAAAACCCGCCTGATGGATGAACTGGTGTACCGGGTCCTCGAATTCTTGGTTCAGTCGCTGCTCAAGCTCCGCTTCTTTCTCCGCATCGCGAGGGTCGGAGTAGATCCCCTCGACCACGGTGGCACTGTCCGGCGACGCCTTCCCGTAGGGCTTGCGTCCCTTCTCGTATCTCCACAGCCGCAATGTTCTAGTCCTGGGTTCTGCGTATGTGAACTGTTCGAGGAGTTTCTTAGGAACCGTGTGGGATTTCATCAGCAGTATCCTCAACTCTATGCTTGGGTCTGTGGTAGATCGGCAACTCCGGATGACTACGTTTGAGTGAACCCAGCGGCACGCCATGGTGTTCGCATTCAAAAGACTTACGAGAAATGACTAGTTTCTGCTGAAGCCTTTGACTTGGATTATATTTATTCGCCTGATGTTCGCCCATCTTCCGCTATAATCCCGGAATGGACTTTCAGCTTGTGACGCCGTACAAGCCGCGGGGGGACCAGCCGCGGGCGATTGAAGAGCTGGTGGCTGGCCTTGCGGCGGGTGAGCAGCACCAGGTGCTGCTGGGCGTGACGGGGTCTGGCAAGACCTTCACGATGGCGAAGGTCATCGAGCAGTCGAACCGCCCGGCGCTGATTCTGGCGCACAACAAGACGCTGGCCGCGCAGCTCTACCACGAGTTCAAGCAGTTCTTTCCGGGCAACGCGGTCGAGTACTTCGTGAGCTACTACGACTACTACCAGCCGGAGGCGTACATTCCGGCGGGTGACCTGTATATCGAAAAGGAAGCGACGATCAACGAGGAGCTGGACAAGCTGCGGCTCTCGGCGACGCGCAGCCTGTTTGAGCGACGGGACGCCATCATCGTGAGCTCGGTGAGCTGCATCTACGGCCTGGGCTCGCCGGAGGCCTACTACGGGATGCTGCTGCTGCTGGAAAAAGGGCAGCAGATCAGCCGCAAGGACATTACGCGGCGGCTGGTGGAGATTCTCTACGAGCGGAACGATACGGACTTCCGGCGCGGCACGTTTCGGGTGCGGGGCGACGTGATCGAGGTCTTCCCTACCTATGACGAGAGCGCATACCGGATTGAGATGTTCGGCGACGAGATTGAGTCGCTGGCGCAGATTGACCCGCTCTTCGGCACGGTGAAGCAGAAGTATGCGCGGCTGCCGATTTACCCCAAGAGCCACTATGTGGTGCAGCCGGAGCGCAAGGCGGAGGCGGTTGAGTCGATTCTGGCGGAGCTGCGGGACTGGGTGGGCAAGCTGGAGGCCGAGGGCCGGATGGTGGAGGCCCAGCGCGTGAACCAGCGGACGCGGTTCGACCTGGAGATGATCAAGTCGATGGGCTACTGCCACGGGATCGAGAACTACTCGCGGCACTTCAGCGGGCGGCTGCCGGGCGAGCCGCCGCCGACGCTGCTGGACTACTTTCCGCGCGACTTTCTGCTCTTTGTCGACGAGAGCCACGCGACGATTCCGCAGGTACATGGGATGTGGTTTGGCGACCGCAGCCGCAAGCAGAATCTGGTGGACTACGGGTTTCGGCTGCCCTCTGCGATGGACAACCGGCCGCTGAAGTTTGAGGAGTTTGAGAACCGCGTGCACCAGACGATCTATGTATCGGCGACGCCGGGGCCGTATGAGCTGACGCGCTCGGCCGGGGTGGTGGTGGAGCAGGTGATCCGGCCGACGGGGCTGGTGGATCCGGAGGTGGAAGTGCGCCCGGTGAAGGGGCAGATTGACGACCTGTTGGCCGAGATCCGCGACCGGGCGAAGAAGAACGAGCGCGTGCTGGTGACCACGCTGACCAAGCGGATGTCAGAGGATCTGGCCGGGTACTACACCGAAGTGGGCGTGCGCTGCCGCTACATGCACTCCGAGATTGAGACGCTGGAGCGGGTGAAGCTGCTGGCCGGGCTGCGCAAGGGCGAATACGACGCTTTGATCGGCATCAACCTGCTGCGCGAGGGTCTGGACCTGCCGGAGGTTTCGCTGGTGGCGATTCTGGATGCGGACAAGGAAGGGTTTCTGCGATCGACGGGCTCGCTGATCCAGACGATGGGGCGGGCGGCGCGGCATGTCGAGGGCCGGGCGATTCTATATGCCGACCGGATCACGGATTCGATGCGGCAGGCGATGGGCGAGACGGATCGACGACGCGCGATTCAAAGGGCATACAACGAGGAGCACGGCATTACGCCGCAGTCGATTGTGAGCGCCATCGACATGGGTCTGGCGCAGATTCTAAAGGCCGAGTACGGCGATGTGGCGGAGGAGGAGACTGCCGGCTTGCCGGAGTTTACCTCGCAGGCCGATGTGGATCAGTTCATTGGCAAGATGGAGACGGAGATGCGCGAAGCAGCCAAGCGGTTTGAGTTTGAGAAGGCGGCAAAACTGCGCGACAGCATCAGGGAGCTACGGGAGAAGGAGTTCCTGTTTGGCTGAGGGCTGGGCAAGCCAGGAGCGGCGTTAGCGGGCACAGGCAACCGCTTGGGGGGATTGCGTCATCGTAGCTGGATAGTTCGTAAATAGATCGCTGGAGCGGCTCGCAAGCGGCCGTGCGGGTTCAGGGGAACATGGCAACCATCTTACTTGTGGACGACGATCCGCTTCAGGCATTCGCACGCAAGTCCATCCTCGGCAAACGATTCAAGAACGTTCAACGCGCGGCCGATGCGGCCGAAGCGCTGTGCCTGCTGGAGCAACCTCAGTTCGCGCAGGAGCTGGGTCTGGTGATCTCCGGCCTGCACATGCCGGGCCTGAGCGGACCGCAGTTTGTGGCAGAACTGCATGCGCGCCGTCCCAAGCTGCCGGTGCTTGTGCTGGGCAGCCTGGACGAAGCTCCGGCGGATTACGCGGCCGAAGGAGTCAGCTTCCTGGCCCGTACCGCTCCGTCCGAAGAGATGCTTACGGTGGCGAGCCGGCTTCTTGCCAAGGGCCGAGAGTAGACCTGCCGGGCCCGCCGCGAGCCCCTTCTTACCAACTAAAATTCTCCATCTCAAGTGTGAGGCCAATCACATTAAAAGGGCCTATGCTTGAGGAAGAATGAGCTTGCTGGATGCCACTGAGTGAGGCTGCCAGTCTGCATGCGAGAATTGTGTTGGAGACCTGATGGCAGCCTTTGGTAGTTTTGCCCTGTTGATCGCTCTGGCGCTGGCCGCCTATAACTTGTTTGCCGGGGTAATCGCGCTGCGGCTGATTGCGACCGGACAGTCGGCGCGCATCTCACCGGAACGGCTGGCCGACACCGCGCGCCGCGCAGGCATTGCCGGGTTTGTGGCGGTGACCGCGGCGGCGTTTGCGCTGGTGTGGTCTGTATTTAACAACGATTTCTCAATCACATACATCATGGAGCACTCGAACCGGGCACTGCCGGCGCCGTACAAGTTTGCGGCGTTATGGAGCGGGCAGGAGGGGTCGCTGCTGCTTTGGGCGTGGCTGCTGGGCGCCTACGGCTTTGTGCTGCGGCTGCTGCACAAGACGGACGTGAAGCTGTATGCCTACGCGGGAACGATTCTGGCGGGTGTTCAGCTCTTCTTTCTGTCGGTAGTGAACTTTGCGGCTCCGCCGTTCTCGCTGCTGAAGGGCGCGCTTCCCGATGACGGCAATGGACTGAACCCGCTGCTGCAGTATCCGGAGATGGTGATCCACCCGCCGATGCTGTACCTGGGTTATGTCGGGTTTACGATTCCCTTTGCCTTTGCGCTGGGCGCGCTGATGATGCGCTACCCCGGCGAAAAATGGATCAGGATTACGCGCGGCTGGACGATGGTGACGTGGCTGTTTCTGACCATGGGCATCTTTCTCGGCATGCACTGGGCCTATGCGGTGCTGGGATGGGGCGGCTACTGGGGCTGGGACCCGGTGGAGAACGCCAGCTTCATGCCGTGGCTTACGGGTACGGCGTTTCTGCACTCGGTGATGATGCAGGAGCGCAAAGGGATGATGAAGAGCTGGAATGTGTGGCTCATCTTCTCCACCTTCATACTTTCCATTCTGGGGACCCTGCTGACGCGCGGCGGGCTGGTGAGTTCGGTGCACGCGTTTGCGCAGTCGTCGATCGGGGACTGGTTTGTGGCCTTCCTGGTGATTGTGCTGGCGGTGTGCATCTTCACGTACATTTTGCAGCGCAGCCACCTGAAGAGCGAGCAGCGGCTGGAGTCGCTTGTGAGCCGCGAGTCGAGCTTTTTGTTCAACAACCTGGTGCTGCTGGCAGCCTGCTTTGTGATTCTGTGGGGCACGCTCTTCCCGATCCTGAGCGAGTATGTGCAGGGGACCAAGGTGACGGTGGGGCCGCCGTTTTATAACCGGGTTGCGATTCCGATTGGGCTGTTCCTGCTGTTTTTGACGGGCGTGGGGCCGCTGCTGCCGTGGCGGTCGACCTCGCTGCGGGCGATTCGGCGCAATTTTGTGGTTCCTTCGATTGCGCTGTGGGCGACGGTGATTGTCTGTCTGGCGGTGGGCGCGCGGCCGTGGAAGGATGGCGTCTTCGACACGGGCAATTTCTACGCGCTGGTGGCCTTCGGGCTTTCGGCGGGGGTGTTTACGGCCATACTTTCAGAGTTCCTGCGCGGCGCGGGCGTGATTGCGCGACAAACCCGTCGCAACCTGTTCTCGGCGATGTACCTGCTGACCCGGCGCAACACGCGGCGTTACGGCGGCTACATCATCCACATTGGAGTGGTGATTGTGGTGGTGGGGCTGGCAGGCGCGGCCTTCAACCGCAGCCAGGAAAGCGAGCTGGGGCTGAACAGCACGATGGCGATTGGCCCGTACACGCTCAAGTGCGTGGGCTTCACGCAGGATTCAAACCTGAATTACGACTCAGAGTACGCACTGCTCGATATCTACCAAAACGGCAAGAAGCAGTTCCAGATGACGCCGGAGAAGCGGGTGTATCTGGCCAGCCAGCAGCCGCAGACGATGGTGGCCATTCATTCCGTGCTGAGCTGGGATTTGTATGTGGTGTACGAAGGCACGAATCCCGACACAGGGCAACCGATTATCAAGGCATTTCTGAATCCGCTCGTAAGCTGGATCTGGGCGGGCGTGGTCTTCATGGTCATCGGTACATTTGTGGCGCTAGTGCCGAGCCTTGTGCCCGCGACTGCTTCTCTTCGGGTGCCTGCTTCGCTAGGCGCGCCCACTGAACCTGCACTGCGGGGGGGCGACTAGTGCGCGGCGTGACGCGTTTTTCTTTCTGGATGAAGTCAGCACAGGCTTTATTGCTGGCGGTGGCAGTCTGTTTTTCAATGGGCGCGGCGGATGCCGGCGCGCGCTTCAACAATCTGAGTCACCGGCTGATGTGCACCTGCGGATGCGCGCAGTTGCTGGGGGAGTGCAACCACGTGGGCTGCACGGAGTCTGGCCGCGAGCGCAACGAGCTGAGCGCGGCGATCGCGACCGGGGCGACGGACCAGCAGATTCTGGCCAGCTTCGCGGCCAAGTATGGCGTGACAGCGCTGGCGGCGCCGCCGACGCATGGCTTCAGCCTGGTGGCGTGGATTGCGCCGCTTGCAGTGTTTGCCGCGGCGCTGCTGGGGACGATATTGCTGGTGCGGCAGTGGTCAGTTGGCAAGGCGCAGGCGACAGCACAGGCGTCGAGCCCGGAGATGGATGCGCTGCGCGAGAAGGTTCGCCGCGAGACCGGCTCGGGCACGGATGGAGGGTTTTAACCCATGACGGATTTGCAGGGAGTGCTGGCAGGCGCCATGATGGCCCTGGCGCTGGGCGTGTACACCTTCTGGCCGGAAAATGCGTTTGCGAGCCAGCGCGAAAAAACGCGACTGGATTATCTGCTGGAGCGCAAGGAACAACTTTATGAGAACCTGCGCGACCTGAATTTCGAGTATCGCGCGGGCAAGTATCCCGAGGAAGACTTTGTGGCGCAGCGCGCGCTGCTGGAAGACGAGACGGCGCAATTGCTGGCCGAGATTGAACACCTGCAGCAGGCATAAGCTGCGCGGCGTTTTTTCCATACGATAAGGAAAGCCATCCAAGACATGAGATCAATCAAGTTTGTTTTGCACACTGCGGCAATGAGCATTTTTCTGTGCGGCGCGCTGGCGCAGGCTGTGAGCGTAACCGGCACGGTGACCAACAAGACCACCAGCAAGCCGGCGGCGGGCGACAAGGTGGTGCTGGTGGATGTACAGGCCGGCATGGGCGAAGTGGCGCAGGCGACCACTGACGCGCAGGGCCGCTACACTCTGAACGAGCCGGGCAGCGGCCCTTACCTGATTCGCGTGACCCACCAGGGCGCGGGGTACTTTATCGCGGCTCCGCAGGGCGGCGGGCCGGGCGACATTCCGGTGTATGACGTGGCGGCAAAGGTAGATGGCGTCTCCGTCGAGGCGGATGTGATTGAGGTGGAGACGGACAACGGAGCGCTGCGGGTGACGGAGCGCTACTTCGTGCACAACACCAGCTCTCCGCCCAAGACGGAGTGGAGCCCAAAGACGTTTGTGATTACGCTGCCGCCGGATGCAACGGTTGGCGGAACAGTGGCGCAGCGGCCGACGGGGCTGCCGACCAGCGTGAAGCTGGACCCGGTGGGAGCGAAAGGTCAGTACGCCTTCAACTTCCCGATCCAGCCGGATGAGGGGCAGAAGGACACGCTCTTTCAGGTTGAGTACACGGTGCCGTACAGCAGCGGGAAGTTCACGTTCCATCCCAGCGTGTCTCTGCCGACGCAGAACGTGGGCGTGCTGATGCCCAAGAGCATGACGTTCACGCCAGGCGCGGGTTCGCCGTTCCGGGCCGTGCAGGAAGATCCGGGCGTGCAGACCTTTGTTGCGCAGAACCTGACGCCGGGTGCGGCGCTGGAGTTTACCGTCTCCGGCAGCGGCTCGATGCCGCGCGAGCAGCAGGGCGCAGGCCAGCAGGCCAGCGACGCCGGCGGGCAGGCAGCTGCCGCAAGCGGCCAGCCAGGCGGCGGCATAGGCGAACCGATCAACACGCCGGACCCGCTGAGCAAATACAAGTGGTGGATTCTGGGCGGACTGGCGCTGCTGCTGGCAGCAGCTGCGGCCTTCCTGCTGCGCAAGCCGGTGGGCGCGCCTGGCGCGGTTGGCGCACCGAGCCAGGGTTTTGCTGCGGCGCCCGCGTATCCTGCGGCGTCCAGCCCGGCCGCGAAGAATGCGGCACTGCTGAATGCCCTGAAGGAAGAGCTTTTTGCTCTGGAGAGCGAGAAGCTCTCCGGCAAGGTGAAGCCGGAAGAGTACGCCGAGGCGAAGGCCGCGCTGGAGACGGTGCTGAAGCGGGCGCTGAAGCGGAACTCGTAGGCTGTGGAATGCGCGTGCCCAGGTCTCGGAAAAGGGGCATGGGGCGTGCGGCACGGATGGCGCCGGCCCGCTCATCGCGATAGAGCCGCGATGAACGGGGCACACACGGCTATCTTCCACGGGCAGAGCAGCGGAGAGTCGATGAGCGGGCCACCTGCCTTTCCCATGTCTCAGAAGCGAGACCTGGGGCACGGCTTACATGTCGACAACCCGCTCATCGCGATAAAGCCGCGATGAACGGGGCATACACACACGACCATCTTCCACGGGCAGAGCGGCGGGAGAGGGGCTGAGCGGGCCACCTGCCCCCCACCCTTACTCCTTCGGATTGGTCGGAGACTTCTCTTGTCCGTGTTTTCTTTTGCGCCACTCCATGTATATCGCTGCTTTTCGAGTGAATGTCAGGCGTCCATTCTCCTCGGTGATGAGTTTGAGCTGCTTTAAGATTGAAGCAACTTCCGCGCTGATATTCATGTCAATGATGTCGTTCTCATGCGGTAATGTCTCATCAAGAATCTCGGTTGCCTGTACCAGAAATGTCTTTGCATTGTCGGTGAGGCTGCTTTCGAGCTCAACGCAATCACTTTCCCGACGGGCGACCACACGACAGACCGCAAATATTTTGATCGTAGAATGAAAGACCCAGTCGATGCTCCTGGACAGCGTTTCGAGATCAGCGGGAGATACATCCAAATCAGCCAGCGTCCTAGGATGAGTGATTCTGTGCCGAATGCTGATTGAGGCTTTGAAGTCACGCCATTCCGAACGACTCACGTCTGGATGGAGGGACGTTTTCGGAGTACCACGGAGGAGCATCTTCCATGTGAACAGCAAATTTTGTGCCAATGGTATGAAGCGAGTCTCAGTCTTGACGCTGCCTTCGCCATCGAGCCGATATCCCTCTTCATACAGCAAAGCAAGCTCCGCCCGCGTGAAAACTGCCTCCGAGTCTTCCACGGCCAAGACGCCAGACTTTAGCCAGAAAATGAGAGTCTCAATTGCCGAAATCGAAACCCTGAAAGCTGTCCGCCGATTGTCGGCCGCGGGTTCGCTCTTAGCACCTTCGATCGCTCGCTTTGCCTCGTCGTAGAGCAGAGTGAACAGTCTCCCTCTCGCCTCAAATTCTCCGAATTCCTCCGATTGACTCATGTCTTATCTATCCACGCCAAGTGATGATTGAGGCATCATAATCGAAGACTGTACCGGTATGCCTGCCAGTCCTCCTGCATCGTCACTTGGAAGGTCGACCCCTTGGTTCCGAGGGGTTGGTAGTCGAATTTGAATCGGTAAGCCTTTTGCCACTGGCTCGACTTGAAAAAACTCGCCTTCGGTCTACAGCACGCGGGCGAGCCAGTGGCCTGTGTGGGAGTGGAGGCTGGCGGCGATCTCTTCGGGGGTGCCTTCGGCGACGATCTGGCCGCCGCCTTCCCCGCCCTCAGGGCCGAGGTCGATGACCCAATCGGCGCTCTTGATGACGTCGAGATTGTGCTCGATGACGATGAGCGAGCCGCCGCCGTCGATGAGCTTGCGGAAGGCGGTGAGCAGCTTGGAGACGTCGTCGAAGTGGAGGCCCGTGGTGGGCTCGTCGAGGATGTAGAGGACGCGGCTGGCCTGCGACGGCTTGGCGCTGGCGTTGGCGGAGCGCACCTGGGCGAGATGGGCGGCGAGCTTGACGCGCTGCGCCTCGCCGCCGGAGAGCGTGGTGGCGGACTGGCCGAGGCGCAGGTAGCCGAGGCCGATCTCGTCGAGGACGGCCAGCTTTTCCTGCAGACGGGTTTGCCCGGCAAAGAAACGCAGGGCCTCTTTCACGGTGAGCTGCAGGACCTCATGAATGTTCTTGCCCTTGTATTGCACTTCCAGGATCTTGGCCTGGTAGCGCGTGCCCTTGCAGTCTTCGCAGGGCAACTCGACGTCGGCAAGAAACTGCATTTCGACAGTGACAGTGCCATCGCCCTCGCAGGTATTGCAACGGCCTCCGGGGACGTTGAAGGAGAAGTGGCCGGGGGTGAGCGAAAGGCGCTTGGCCTCAGGCTGCGCGGCGAAGAGCTCGCGGACGAGATCGAAGCCCTTGATATAGGTGATGGGGTTGGAGCGCGGGGTGCGGCCAATGGGGGTCTGATCGACGAGCACTACATCGTTGAGCCGCTCGACGCCGGTGAGGGAGCGGTACAGGCCGGTGGGGTCGGCGCCGTCTGTCTGACCCAGGGCGCGGGCGACGGCACGATAGAGCACCTGATGGACCAGCGTGGATTTGCCTGAACCGGAGACGCCGGTGATGGCGACAAGCAGGCTGAGGGGAATTTCGACATCGAGGCCGCGGAGGTTGTTGCAGCGGGCGCCCCGGAGGACGAGCTTTTCACGGCCGGGTGTGCGGCGGCGCGTGGGGACAGGGATGGAAATCTTGCCGGAGAGATAGCGGCCGGTGAGCGAGTTGGGATTGGCTTCGATTTCAGCGAGCCCGCCCTCGGCCAGCAGCTTGCCGCCGAACTCGCCTGCGCCGGGACCAAGGTCGAGCAAATGGTCGGCAGCACGCAGGACGTCGGCATCGTGTTCGACGACGATGATGGTGTTGCCGAGATTGCGGAGTTCTTCAAGGATGTGAATGAGTCTTGCGGTGTCGCGCGTGTGGAGACCGATGGAGGGCTCGTCGAGCACGTAGAGCGCGCCTACGAGCTGTGAACCGAGCGAAGTGGCGAGTTGAATGCGCTGGGCCTCACCGCCGGAAAGCGTGGAGGCGAGCCGGTCAAGCGTGAGGTATTCGAGGCCGACGGCGTCAAGGAAATTGAGGCGCTGCCGGACTTCGTGCAGGATTTGCCCGGCGATCTCCTGCTGCATGGGCGAGAGGGTGAGCGAGGAGAAAAACTCGTTGGCGCGAGCGATGGTGAGCGCTGCGGCCTGGCAGATGTTGAGGCCGTTAAGACGGACGGCGCGAGCCTCGGCGCGCAGGCGCTGGCCGCGGCAGTCGGGACACTCGGCGTAGCCGCGGTATTTGCTGAGCATGACACGGACATGGAGCTTGTACTTCTTGCGCTCCATCTGCGCGAAGAAGCCGTAGACGCCTTCAAAGCTTCCTGAGCCGCGGAGGACGGTCTCGCGCGCTTTCTCTGGGAGATCGCGCCAGGGGATGTCGAGCGGAACGCCGAGCGCGGCCGCCTGCTTACGCAGCTCACCGAACCATGGACGGTACTTTGGCCGGTTCCAGGGATCGATGGCGCCGTCGGCGAGGCTGAGGCCCTTGTCGGGAACCACGAGATTCAAGTCGAAATCGACGGTGTTGCCGAAACCCTGGCAGCGCGGGCATGCTCCGAAGGGGTTGTTGAAGCTGAAGAGGCGCGGCTCGGGTTCCTTGCCGGGGCGGTGGCAGCTTGTGCACTCGTACTCGCCGGAGAAACGGCGGCGTCGCGGTTCGGCTGCCTCATCGCGCAGAACTTCTTCAAAGACAACTTCGCCGGTTTCACGATAGGCGATTTCGGCGGCATCGACGATGCGGGCGCGATTGTCGTCGCTGACGACAATGCGGTCCAGAAGGACAAAAACGGGAAGAGTGAAGTCGAGGTCGAGGAGCGACTCGGGGGTGGAGAACTCGAAGATGCGGCCGCGCTGGTAAAGCCGATTGAATCCGGAGCGGCGCAGGTCGCTGAGCCGATCTTTCATGGCCTCATTGACCGAGGCGGAGGCAGGGGTGGCGGCGGCTTTTGCGTTGCGGCGCGCAGGACGGGGCGGCTCCGGCTGCGGCTCCCGATGGCGGACAGGAAAAAGCGCGTGCAGGCGAGTTCCCTCCCCCAGGGCCAGGACGGCGGCGGCTACTTCGTCAATCGAATCGCGCTTGACGAGGCCGTCGCAGTGGACGCAGTGGACCTGGCCGCAGCGGGCGTAGAGCAGGCGCATGTAGTCATAGATCTCAGTGGCGGTGGCAACTGTGGAGCGGGGGTTGCGCGTGGTGTTTTTCTGCTTGATGGCGATGGCCGGCGCGAGGCCGTCCATCTCGTCCACGTCGGGCTTCTCAATCCGCTCAAGAAACTGGCGCGCGTAGGCGGAGAGCGACTCGACGTAGCGGCGCTGTCCTTCGGCGTAGATGGTGTCAAAGGCCAGCGAGGACTTGCCCGAGCCCGAGACGCCGCTAACGACGGTCAGCTTTCCGTGCGGAATCTCGCAGGAGAGGTTCTTCAGGTTGTGGGTCCGCGCACCGCGGATAATGATGGCGTCGTTCAAAGGGAAGGCACCGAAATAAACCTGGCCAGCTGCACCTGCGACCCCTCAGAGGGGTGCAGGACACACACAGCCATTCTTTATTATAGGGCGCGCAGGACGGAGCAAATGCACGAGCCGGAGCGCGGGCATACAAGGGCCGGGGTTGGGCAGCTCTCCGCTGGCGAGGAGTCCAACGGCCTTAAGCAGCCCACCCCGGAAACCGGAAGAGATTGGATTCCTCGGGCTTTTCATCGGGGTCGATTACCCCTGACAGCCCGAGATGAATTCCCACCGCACACCCCGGACACTTCATCGACGAGTCGCCGATGGCGCCGCAATCCTCGCACAGATAGGCGGATTGGGCCGGGCTTTCAGCCCAGCCCGCCGGAGCCTTTGTCTTGCTCTCTTTTCCTGTACATAGCTTCATTCCGCACCCCCAATCTGCCTGGATTGTTCCGAGAGGTCCGCTACCTGGTAAAGAGGTTGCTATTTTCCTTGTCGTACTTGTTTTCTGTCTTGGCAGCCTTGTTCGCGGCCTTGTCGGCGATGTCCTGGACCTTTTTCTGCACGGGGATCTCGGGTTCTTTCACGTCTTCCGTCTTGGCTGGCTCTGAAACCTGAAATTCATTCGACATGGTTTATCGCTCCTGAGCCAAGAGTGGGCCCTCTGCGCCTCAGGTTCTGTTCAGTATTGCTCCCACGGCTAACTTTAGAGGGCAAATGAGCGCCTCAGGTTGGCCTCATCCTGCAGCCAGGCGGTCAGACGCTGCGACCCTGCCGTACCGGAGGCCTGAATTTTTCACGGTGCGCCTCCGGTCGCGGTCAGGGACGGCGGGATGCGTCAACGCGCGATGCCGGGCAGGAGCCGTCGCAATTAGACTGGAGATGAGGTATTGCGTGCGCTTTTGTCTGATTTTTGTTGTGTTTTGCGCTGCGGCGATGGGCGTGGCCCAGAGTCCCGCAGCCGGTGCCACTGAACACTCTACTGCGCCGGTGGCAAGTACCGACCAGACGATTTCACCGGCGGTGGCCGAGGCCGAGGCGGCCATTGTGAAGTCCGACTGGAAGACGGCAGAGACGCGGCTGGATGCATGGCTGGCGGCGCATCCGACCGACGCGCGGGCTCTGTTTGACGCGGGCTATGCGGCGGACGCGCAGAACCGGCTGGATGACGCGGTTGGGTTGTACCGGCGGGCGGTGGCGGCTGATCCCAAGTCGTTTGAGTCACGGGTGGAACTGGGGTTGCTGTTGGCGCGGCAGGGGAAGCTGGCGGAAGCGCGACCGGAACTGCTGGCGGCGACCACGCTGGACCCCGGACCGGCTGGACCGGCGCTGCAGGCCAGAGCATGGCGTGCCCTGGCGCAGATTGACGAGCAGAGCGACCCCGCGGCTGCGTCCAATGAGCTGCTGCAGGCGCTGAAACTGACGCCCGAGACGCCGCATGACACGCTGCTTGCGGCGCAACTGGCGGAGTCTTCGGGTCAGTTGGACACAGCCGAGGCAGCGTACCGGCGCATGCTTACGACCGATCCGAAGTCAAAGGATGCAACGGATGGGCTGGCGCACGTGTTGATGCTGCAAAAAAAGTATTCCGACGCGGAGACGGTACTGCGAGGGGCGCTGACGACATGGCCCGGAGACCCGACGCTGACGGCGCAACTGGCCAGTTCCCTGGCGGCGCAGGACAAGGCAGAGGCTTTACCCCTGCTGCAGAACCTGCACGCGGCGCATCCGGAGGACAAAGCCATCAGCAGGATGCTTGCGGATGTGCTCTACACGGCGGGAGATGCAGCGGGGTCGGATGCCTTGTACAGTTCGCTGCTCAAGGCGGACCCCTACGACGCTGCGATGTGGGTGGCTCATGGGCAGAACCTGATCCGGCTGCTGAAGTACCAGGAAGCGTATGCGGCGTTCCAGAAGGCAACGGAGATTGAGCCCAGAAACGGGGATGCGTGGGGCGGCCTGGCATTTGCCTCTCTGAAGGCGGGACAACCGACCGAAACACTTCACGCTCTTACGATGAGATCAAAGTATCTTCCAGAATTGCCTGCAACCTACTTCCTTTGGGCCACGGCTTACGATACGCTTCACGACAAGGTACAGGCAGCCACCTATTACCATCATTTTTTGGATGCTGCCGCCGGGAAATTTCCGGACCAGGAATGGCAAGCGCGGCAACGGCTTCAACTGCTGGAAAAGAAGCACTAAGCCGAGCATCGATCTGAAAATACCAACGGCGTGACACCAGCCCCCTTTGCCGGACTGGGCCGCGACGGTCAGGGAAGCAGGGTCGCCCACGATTTACCAAAGTGCAGGGGCAAGCCTGATCTCCTGCGGTCATGGCCTGGGGAGGAGTGTTTCTTCTTTGCGGAAGGAGGCTCCGAAGTCCGCAGAAGCGGAGGTTCCCCATGCGACTCGAAAGATCGTGGATGCTGCTCGCTCTCTTCGTTGCTGCTACTCCTCTTCAGGCGCGCGCCTATTCGCCCGATGAGACGCCGCCGGATCAGCAGACGATCGCGGCGCTGGAGGCGCGAATTGTGCAGGCTGAACCGCGCGAGCAATGCTTCCTCAAAGCTCAACTGATTCACAAGATGACCGAGTTCAGCGTTCGGCAGTACGCGGCCGGAGACGTTGAAAAGGCCGATGCCATGCTTATGCGCGTAAGAGACCTCGCGCACAAGCTGCACTTAACCATGGCCGATGACAACAAACGATTGAAGAACGCGGAGATTCTGCTGCGGCATAGCGCATTTCGCCTGAACGAAATGCTGCATACAAGCAGCTTTGAAGACAGGCCGCTTGTGGAAGAGACACTGGCCCAGGTGAACAAAGTGGACACCGACGCAATGATGCAGGTCTTCAAGAAGTAAACGGCAGAACAGGGAGCGCGCCGGAGATGGGTCATCGACAGTTTGCGGCGGGACTGGTTGCGTGCCTGTTGTTGGCCGTGCAGGCGAATGCCCAGAAAGACCATCCGGACCCGCTGACTCCGGCCCAGATCGAGGAGATTCGGGAAGCTGGGATCGATCCGGACGGGCGCATCCTGCTGTATGCGAAGTATGTGGGCGAACACCTGACGGAGATCAATCGCCTGGTGAAGCGCGCGCGATCTGCAGCGCGATCAAGTCGCCTGGACGGCGAGTTGCAGAACGTGACAGAGCTGACGGACGAACTGGGAGCGAACCTTGACCAGTATGGCTCGCGCAAGGCGGACATTCGCAAGGCCCTTAAAAAGGTGAACGAAGAGGCTCCGCGGTGGTTGACTACGCTGCGCGGCTTGCCCTCCGATCCTGATTACGAGCTATCGCGCAAGGAAGCCATTGAGAGCGACACCGACCTGGCCAAGCAGGCGGCGCAACTGCTGGGCGAGCAGACGGAGTACTTCAAAGAGCACAAGGACCAGCGGGGCCAGGAGCGAGCTGAGCCCAACTGACGGAGAGCGCAGCAGCGGCGAGCTGAAACCTATGCCCCTGCGCGCATGGCAGACCCGCATCTCTGTGCTAATCTCCATTCTTGTGGCTGTTGATTTCGTCGCTATTTTTCAGCAGGAGTACCGAGCGTTGCGCCCGCGTGCGCCGATGCCTCCGTTTGTGGTTCGGTTCCGACGTTTTACTTCGCTGAATACGACGATCCGGCTGCGGGAGGGGCGCATCCTGGTGAGTCTGTCCGATCTGCTGGAAGGCGCGCCGGACGTGGTGGCTCAGGCGATTGCGCACATCCTGCTGGCCAAACTCTACAAGAAGCCGGTTGATGCGGGGCAGAATCTGCGCTTCAAGCGGTTTGCTTCATCGGCGGCGGTGGCGCGGCAGACCGAGCTGATTCGTCATGCGCGGGGCAGCAAGCGGTATTTTGGTCCTGAGGGGCGCTATTACAACCTGGAAGAGGTCTTCGACTCGCTGAATCTGCGATTCTTCGGCGGCCTGCTGGGACGGCCCGAGCTGACCTGGAGCGAAGGCGTGGCGAAGCGTTCCCTGGGCCACTATGACGCAGCACACAACACGATTGTGGTGAGCCGCGTATTTGACCGGCCTTCAAGCCCGCGCTATGCGATCGAGTATCTGCTGTACCACGAGATGCTTCACCTGAAGCATCCGGTGAGGATGCGCGGCGTGCGGCGCTGCGTGCATAGCCGCGAGTTCAAGGCGGAGGAACGGCTGTTTCCCGAGTTGGATGCGGCCATGGCCTTTATCAAGCGGCTCTGAGCCGGAGGATAGACTTGCCGTGGCTGGGCAGTTCAGGGGGTCTTTTTGGGCTGCGGAGTGCCAGCTGGTACGGCCGGTTTGGCTGTGTTAGCAGGCGCGGCCGAACCGGGCGCCGCGCCCGGAGCGGCGGCTTTCGGTTTCCTTTTGACCGGATGATGCACGACAAATGCGCCACAGGGAAGAATCATGGGCACGGGAATGGTCTGGGGCCGCGTCGCAGTCAGGGCGTTCAACCGCGCACGTAGCGTAACGATCTCTTTTTCGTGCGCGGCTGCGTTCTGCTGCATCTGATCTTCCAGCGCGCGGCGCGCTTTACCCATGTCTGAGAGCGCCTCCTGGAGCGAGGTAACCTGATCACCGGGCCCGGAGACACGCGATGCCTCAACGACGCGCAGGAGCACGTCATACAGCGCATTGACATGAGCCAGGACCGGGACTGCAACGCTGAGACTCGACGGGGAGGCGTCCGCTTCCTTGAGGAGAGGGGGCATGTTCTCGCGGATGTCCTTCTGAATCGAGCTGACATTGGAGGTTGCCTCATCACGGATGGTGCCGCGCCGCCAATGGTCAAACTGCAGGGCGGAAAGAGTCTGGTCTACGGTGGTCAGCGACGGCTGCAGCAGACTGGAAGGCGGCGGCGGTGCGGGAGCCGATGACGGCGCGGAATGAGCCGGGGGCTGGGAGGGCGATTGCACTTGCAGTGCGATGAGGAGGAACCCCACGAAGAGTATGTGGCGCATATTCATTCACAACCGTCTCCACGGCCGGCTTGCTGGCGCGGTGCGCCGTGGATGTAGAGTTCCCTCTGCGGAATAGGCAAACCGGGAGCACGACATCCACTCTAACAGGATAGCTGCATTGTCAACGGTCGATCCAGAAGCCCTGTTTCGTCAAGACATGGCATGGATGCGCGCCTCTGGGCGCGTCGGTCAACGAGCCGGAAAAGGGGGCCATTATGAGAAGTAATGGCACATAAGAACATCTGCTTGGACGCTGAGCTCGGCAAAGCGGAGACTAATCCATGGTCTTATCCGGCCTGCAGGTCCGAACGCCACGGCTTCGGAAAGTACGACCAAGGCAAACATCAAGGCAAACCGGGCTGTGATTGGACCGGCTCCAAAACGGAGCACAAGGGGACACCATGAAGCTACGCATCTACGTTATCGTCGCAGCCAGCGCAATTGCTCTTGCAGCCGTGCAGAGTTTGGCCGCCTCACGGGCACACTCGAAAAACATCATTGTCGAACCGCCCGCCGCTGTTCCGGCGCTGGCGCAGGCGGGCGGCGAGGCGATCTATCTGCACAGCACGGGCGGCGGAAGGACGCTGCTTTACGTGGAGACGGATGCGGGCAGGTCATTAACGGTGCTGGATGTGAGCGATCCATCGAGAATCCGGTCGTTGAAGCATGTACCGCTTGCGGCGAAGGGCCCGTTTGATTTTGTTGAGGACGTGGGCGACGAGGGCGCGCTGATTCGCTATCGGGACGGCTCGGGCGTGGCGCTGGTGGACCTGTCGCATCAGGCAGCCCCGGCGCTGGTGGATGAACCGGCGCTGGAACATGCGGGCGGAGCCGAGACCTTTGGACGAACGGGGCTGCTGCTGACCAGCGACAAGACGCTGGCTACGTCAGAGCGCCGGCCACAGACGTACTACGTGATGGACACCGAGGAGATTGCGCGACCCAGCCTGCTGGCTACGGTTCCCGCCGTGACGCAGCGACTGACCAAGGTGGATACGGGAACCATTTTTCTACTGAACCGGGATGGGATTACCGTGGTGCGGCGGCCGGCACTGGAACAGGCGCAGGATGAGAACGAGAACCCGCACAACTGAGGACGGCTGAGGCCGGGGCGGAACCCGTAGTTCGAATCGGGTTCCGCCCCGGCGCGGGTGGTTTGGAGACGTAGGTCTGTAGCGGCGCGCGGGCTGTGGTTCAGGCGGCGCGCTCAGCGGTATGGCGAGAACGCTCAGGGCTGGCTGCGCGATGTGATGCAGCCCAGACGAGCAGGACAATGCCCGCCAGCACCGAACCGGCACTGGCCAACTGTGCATTGGACAAGCCCCAGAGAATTTTCGGATTGCGGCGGATGAACTCGACCAGGAAACGGGCCAGTCCGCTGAGGATCAGATACTCCCCGACGATCCAGCCGGTCGGATGCTTTTTAACAGCGCGCTTCCAAAGCCACCAGCCGATGAGTAGGCCTGCGGCGAGTTCATAGAGGGGTGTCGGATGCACGCGGACAAAGGTGGGCTCGATGCCGTTGGGAAAACTCATACCCCAGGGCAGGTTTGTGGGAAGGCCGTAACAGCCGTCTCCGGATAGAAAGCATCCGATACGTCCGATTCCGTAGCCGATGGCAGCCGAGGGCGCGGCAAGGTCGAGCGTACGCAGGGCGCCGATGCGCGCCCACCAGCCCTGGAAGATCAGTGCCGAGAGGCCAAATACCAATCCGCCAAACCAGGCAAAGCCGGCAGAATCCCACAACACGCGCCAGCCCTGTTCGCGAAATTCGATGGGCGTATCGATGACATGCCAGAGCTTGGCGCCGACAATGCCGGCGATGACGGTGACTGCAACGATGCTGACGGCATCTGCCTGCACGCCGGCGCGCTTGAAGCCGCGGTCCATGAGCAGGGCGGCAGCCACGGCGGCCAGCCAAAGCATGAGGCCAAAGGTGGGGATGCTGAAGTGCCAGAGATGGAGATAAGGAATCATACCTTTCCAAGTATAGACGCGCGACGGTCAGGAAAGCGTCGCGGAAGGCCGCGTGAAGCAGGCGTGAGGCAGGATTTTCACAGTAGGACTTGCCGGGAGGGAGCCGGTTCAGGCGATACTAGGCACATGCCGACAAGCACGTATCAGGGCCTCGATGTTTTATATTCCCACGCGCAGATTGGTGCACGCGTTGCAGAGATGGGCGCGCAGATCACAAAGGACCTGAAGGGCGAAAAGCTGGTGATGGTCGGTGTGCTCAAGGGCGCAGCCATCTTTCTGGCCGACCTGGCGCGCGCATTAGACGCCGAGGCAACCTTCGACTTTGTGGCGGTATCCAGCTACGGCAAGGGCCAGCGCTCCTCGGGCGCGGTGAAGCTGATCAAGGACCTGGATGAGCCGATCGAGGGCAAGAATGTTCTGATTGTCGAGGACATTCTGGACACCGGCCTGACGCTTGCCTATCTGCGCAAGGTCTTTCTGCAGCAGCACCCCAAGACATTGCGGATTGCCACATTGCTCGACAAGCCATCACGGCGTATCGAGAAGATTGACGCCGACTATGTAGGCTTTTCCATTCCGAACCTTTTTGTGATCGGGTACGGCATGGACTATGCGGAGCGCTACCGTAACCTGCCGGACATTTGCCTGATGTCGCCGGACCACCCTGAGTAATTCCAGCAGAGGGCAGCCCTTGGATGAGCGCGAATTGTTGATTGGAGCCTATCGCGACTTCAATGCACGCCGCATCGAGGACGTACTGGCGCGGATGCATCCGGAAGTAGCATGGGTAAACGGAATGGATGGCGGCTACGTCCATGGTGTTGAAGGAGTGCGTGCCTATTGGACTCGGCAATGGAGTCTTGTCGATCCCCACGTGGAACCTTTGCGCATTCACGAGACCGAGCCTGGCCGCTTTGTTGTCGAAGTTCACCAGGTTGTGCGGGACGCCGAAGGAGCTCTGCTGCTAGACACGATGGTGCGCCATTCATATCGCATTCATGACAATCTTATTGAACGAATGGACATTGAATAGAGCGGCGGGCAAAGATGCCCGGCCGCAAAGCGTGATTTGGCGCGGTCCTCGGGAAGGCTCTATACTCGAATTCCGAAGACTCCCCCCGGACGAGGCGCCTGATGGCGCGGAAGTGCGAGCAGAAGGAGTTGCAACTATGACAGCCATTACCCCCATCGGCGCTGCGGATCTGGACTTTGACAACGGCACATTCGATGCCTCCGCATTTGCGGGGGAGACCCTGTCGAGCTGGCAAGCGCTGGCTGCGGTGATTGACCATACGCTGCTGAAACCTGACGCCACGCGCGACCAGGTGGAGATTTTGTGTGACGAAGCGATTCGCTACCGATTTGCCTGCGCGATGGTGAATCCGGCATGGGTGCCCGTGGCTGGAGGCGTACTGAACGGGACAGGAATTCCGGTCGGCGTCGTGATCGGGTTTCCGCTGGGAGCGTCGCTAGTCTCCACGCTGCGGCAGGAGGCCGCCGCGCTGGTGCGGCTGGGCGCTCGCGAGCTGGACATGGTGATTCCCATTGGCCAACTGAAGAGCGGGAACAACCAGGCGGTCACGCACGCCATTCACACGGCGGCCGCGGTGGCGCATCATCACGGAGCGCTGCTGAAGGTAATTCTGGAAACGGCGCTGCTGACCGTGGAGGAGAAGCTGCGCGGGGCCGAGATTGCGATTGCGGCGGGGGCGGATTTTCTGAAGACATCCACCGGATTCGCCTCAGGCGGCGCCACTGCCGCGGACGTTGCCCTGCTGCGCGGCGTGGCAGGTGCGCGCTGCGGAGTGAAGGCTGCGGGCGGCATTCGTAAGCTGGCGGATGTACGAGCCATGCTGGAGGCGGGCGCGACCCGGATCGGCGCGTCGGCATCCGTAGCCATTGTGCAGGAGTTGGGCGCGGAGTAGGCCCGAGCCTGGGTAGAACGCGTCACGGCGCAAATCTGCGGAGGTTGCCGCCGTGCATCCCTCATCCCGCCATGCGTTGTCGAGTGCTGCTCCTCGCATCCATTTTGATCTGCTTCATTTAGCCCCGTCAGATATGATTCCCTACGACACGCATGACATCGATTCCCCCACAGCCGACAGCGCCGCATGACTTTGAGGGCGACTATCGCCCGGCAAATCCCGATAACCCGCTCGCGTATCTGAATCCGCAGAATGCGCGCGTGGAGGCGGCTGACCTGAATTATCTGGTGCAGCTGGCGGATGCTCTGAACACAACGTTGGATCTTGAAACTCTAATGCGCCGCACCTCAGAGCTGGTGCGCGAAGTGATCGAGTATCGGATTTTTGCCATTCTGCTGTTGAACGATCGGACGCATGATCTGCGGATGCGATTCCAGATCGGTCATTCGCCCGAGGTGCAGCGCGCGCGCATTCCGCTGGGCCAAGGCATTGTGGGTCAGGTAGCCCTCACAAGGCAAGCGCTGCTGATTAACGATGTTGCAACGGTCGAGGGCTACATCCCAGCGAATCCAGAGATGCGGTCGGAACTGGCGGTGCCGCTGATTGCCAAGAACAGACTGATCGGCGTGATGGATCTGGAGAGCGAAAAGCCGGACCATTTTCGCCCCGACCATTTGCACCTGCTGACTATGACCGCCTCGCGCATAGCGCAGGCGATTGAGAATGCACGGCTCTATGCGCGCGTTTCACGGCAGGCGCAAACACTGACGGTACTCAACGAGATTTCCGCCGAGTTGACATCCATCCTGGATCTCGACCCTCTGCTGGCGCGCATTGGCCAACTGCTGCGCAGGCTCATCGACTACCAGATGTTCAGCATCATGCTGCTGGACGACCAAGGCGAGACGCTGATTACGCGGTATGCGTGGCGGTTTGGATATGCGCATGCCCCACTGCGACGGATTCCGATCACCAGCGGCCTGGTGGGCGTGGCGGTGCGTGAGTGGCGCCCGATCAACGTGCCCGATGTCCGCAAGGATCCGCGGTATCTGCCGATGAACCCTGAGACGCGTTCTGAATTGATTGTGCCGCTGTTCCACAAGGGGCGCATTATCGGCGTGCTGGACCTGGAACATACGCGCGCGGCATTTTTCAACGAAGAACATGAGCGGACGCTGACAACGATGGCCGCACAGGTGGCGATTGCGATTGAAAACGCGCGTCTGTACCAGGCGGTAAAGCGGCAGGAGAGGCAACTGGAGCGGGACATTGCGATGGCGCGCGAGGTGCAACTGCGGCTGCTGCCGCAGGCTGCACCGGAGCATCCCCATGCCGACATGGCCGTCCGGTTTCTGCCGGCGCGCACGATCGGCGGGGATCTGTACGACTTTCTCGATTATGGACCGGGCCAGACTGCGATCGTGCTGGGCGATGTGAGCGGCAAGGCTGCGCCGGCCGCGTTGTTCGCAGCGCTGGTAAGCGGCATTATGCGTGCTGCGGCCGCACACTGTCCTGGGCCGGCCCAGATGCTGAAGCTGCTGAACGATGCACTGCAGGAGCGCAAGCTTGAGTCGCAATACGTCGTACTGCTGTTTGCGCTGTGGAACGACGAGAATCGGACGCTGCAAGTGGCAAACTCGGGCGCCGTGCAACCTGTGTTCTGCCGCGCCGGCGAATCCGTGACCGTGCGCGCGGAGGGATTCCCGCTGGGGCTGTTTCCGGACGTGACGTATGAGGAATTCAACATTGCCACGCAACCGGGAGACGCGGTGGTGTTTATCTCCGACGGCATACTGGATGCGGAAAACGACGAGGGCGAGATGTACGGCGACGAGCGGCTCGCCAGCCTGCTTTGCACGCATCGTGGCCAGGCTGCATCGCAAATCGCAGAGGCGATTCTTGCAGACGTGACGCGCTTCCAGGGCGGGCGAGACCGCTTTGACGATGAGACGATTATTGTGCTGAGCGTGCGTTGAGGCCCACCTCGCAGGCGCGCGCCGCGGCGATTGTTTAGACTTGTGAAGAGACCACACTACGGAGAAGCTTTGCACACCGTAACGCAAGAACGCATGATTCGGCCTGCACGCAATGTCCTGGGCAGCCTGCGCCTTCCCGGCGATAAGTCCATCAGTCACCGCTACGGCATGCTGGCGGCATTTGCCGAGGGGACATCGCGCTTTACTAATTTTTCTACCGGTGCGGACTGCGCCTCGACACTTGCCTGCATGGAGTCGCTGGGCGCCAAGATCACGCGGCACGAGGACAGCTCAGTGGAGGTAACGGGTGTGGCCGGGCATGTGACACCGGCCGACCACCCGCTGGATTGCGGCAACTCCGGATCGACGATGCGTATGATGTCTGGCCTGCTGGCGGCGCAACCGGGGCGATTCACCCTGGTGGGCGACGCATCCCTTTCGCGACGGCCGATGGAGCGGATTCGCAAGCCGCTGGAGGCGATGGGCGCGTGCCTGACGCTGACCGAAGGCCATGCGCCACTGGCGATTGACGGCGGGCCGCTGCGAGCTATTGACTATACGACGCCCGTGCCGAGCGCACAGGTGAAAACCTGTGTCCTGCTGGCCGGGCTGCAGACGGAAGGTGTGACCACCGTGCGCGAGGCGATTCGCACACGGGACCACAGCGAGTTGGCGCTGCGGGCCTTTGGCGCTACGATCGAGCGGACGGCAGAGTCGGTTTCGGTGCGCGGGCCGCAGGCGCTGCAGGCGATCGACGCAGCGGTACCGGGAGATATTTCCTCGGCGGCGTTTTTTCTCTGCGCGGCGGCGCTGTTTCCCGGCTCGTCGCTGGTGCTGGACGCGCTGGGAATGAATCCGACACGCGCTGCTCTGCTTGACGTCATCGCCGGCCTGGGCGCGCGCATCGCCGTGCTGAACCTGGAAGAGAAGCACGCGGAACTGGTGGGGACGGTGCAGATCTCGGCGCCTGCCGAGGGGCTGGGTTCAACGCAAATCACCGGTGCGCTGGCCGCGCAACTGATCGACGAATTGCCCGTGCTGGCAGCCATCGCACCTTACACGCGCGGGGGCATTCGCATTCGCGATGCGAAGGAGCTACGCGTGAAAGAGTCAGACCGCATTGCGCTGGTGGCGAAGAACCTGCGCGCGATGGGCGCTGAGGTCGCCGAGTTTGAAGATGGACTTGATGTGCCCGGGGGGCAAAAGCTGCACGGCGCACCGATTGACGCGGGCGGCGACCATCGCATTGCCATGGCGTTCGCCGTGGCGGCGCTGCGCGCCGAAGGCGAGACGTTGATCCAGGGCGCGGAGTCGGCGGCCATCAGCTTTCCTGAGTTCTTCGACCTGCTGGACCAGGTGGCGGAGCGATAGAGGGCACTGTACAGATTCCATCGCATTTCATGGGAGGAAAATCAAAGGCCCGGCGGACTGCCGGGCCTTTGATTTTGTGCATTCGTACAAATCACTGGTTTGCCGGTGGCGTGGCCGTCAGGTCGTTGGCTTTTGCCGGTTGCAGGCCGGGCACGACAGGAGCTGTATTTACCTCGCCCGTGGCTGCATCCTGCAGGTTGATGCCGTAGTGCTGCAATGTGGTGGCCAGCATCTGGAAGAGCGCGGAGCGGGCGTTGGCATAAGCGGCGTGCGCGGCGATGAGGTTGTCTTCCGCGGTGGCCAGATTGCGCTCCTGCAGCAACACATTGGCTGTGGTGGACGCGCCCAGTTTGAGCTTTTTCTCTTCTGCATCAAGGCTTTGCTGATTGAACGCGACAGCCGCATCATCCGCCTTCACGAGAGCGCGGTCATTGGTCAGGGCAAACTGGGCGTTGACCACCTGCATGCGAATCTGCGTGTAAAGCTGCTCGAGACGAAGCTCGGCCTGACGGTATTCCATCAGCGAGCGCGCCTGCGCTGACTGGGCTTCGCGGTTGCGCAATGGGATGCTCAAATTGAAGCCCACGCCTTTATCCGGAGCCGTGCTGTTCACAAGGTCTGCGAGTACACCACTGTAGCCTGAGGGCACAGGGCTGACACTTCCGGCAGCAAAGCAGGGTTGACCGAAGAAAAAGCAATTGGGGTTGACAGGGCCGCCCGTGATGTTCGCCCCGTAGTATCCGAGGATGTCCAGCGTGGGCAAGAGGCCGTTGCGCGCGCCCTTGAGGGTAATCTCGTCGTTGCGCAGGGTGAGCACGGCCTGCTCCAGTTCGGGGCGGTTCTTGAATGCCGTCTGCACCAGCGCCTCGATCGGTTGATGCTCTTCGGGAATTTCATCGAGGCCGATGCGATCAGTAGGAATGATCGGAGCTGTTTCCAGCGCCGGATCATTCAGATTCCGCGCGATGGCCTGCTTCATGATCTGCTGCTGATAATTCAGGTTACTCTGCGAAGCGATCAGCGCCTGCTGGTCGGTAGCCACCGTCGAGTCTGCATTAACCACGTCGAGGGGAGCCATGGTGCCGATCTGCAGCTGCTTCCGCGTATCGCTGTCGAGCTTGGTGCTTTGCTCCAATGCCTGCTGCTTGGCCTCTACATCCTCATAGTTCTGGACCAGTCCCCAGTAAATGGTCTCCACCTGGTTCACGGTGTAAAGAATTTGCTGCCGAAACGACGAATCCGTGATGCGTCGGTCGTTCTGGGCCTGGTAGAGGAAGCGCTTATTCACCCAGATGCCAGCGCCCTGAAGAAGATGCTGCGTTAGGGTTGCCTTAAACGTGGAGGTGTAATTCGGGAAATAAGCGGAAAACGGGCTGCTGGATGTGGCGCGAGTGTTGCCCCAAGTGACATTGAACAGCGATCCAGGAACGAAGCCCTGATTGTAAGTGAAGTTATATGTGTTTGTGTTCGTGGCGGCTGCCGGGCTGAAGGGGCCCGTCGTCTGCGTGCGAGCTCGATCCCATTGAATGGTTCCCCCAATCAAGGGGTCTAGTTGCTCCGGTACGGGACCTGCTCCATTGGTGGTCAAGGTGAGGCCGCTGACGCCCGATCCGGCACCGCCGGAACCAACGGTAGTGCCGCCTGGACCGCCGCCCGTGGTCAATGCCGAAGCAGAACCGCCTAAGGTGCCGGTGACCAGGCCGGAGGGCGCACCCAGCAGAGCGGCTCCTGTTTTGGCGCGCAGAATGTCGGTATCCGCGATGTCGAGATCGTAACGTGCAATTGCAATGTCGTAGTTGTTCTCGATGGCCAGGGCAATCGCATCCGACAGGCTCAGGTAGATCTTGCCGTCCTTGACCAGATTGGTCAGGCGCACAGAGTTCTCAAAATTTGCCTCGCGGATCGAGGTCGGGCGATACCAGTTGATGGGACTGCCCAGCCCGCGGGCAGCGGGCTTGCTGAAATCCCGCTCAGACTGGCGCAGATTGAGGGGCTGGGTGCGCACAGGAGCCGGCGCCGAAGGCAACGCGGAAGCGGACTGATCCGGCTTCTTCTCGCCTGCTCCGAGCACGTCCCCGGCCTGTTGCGCGAAACCCGAAGGCACACACGCCGAAAGCGTGAGCATGACCGCGGCCAGGGCGCGCAAACGCCTGCCGGAGTGCGGTTGGGCCAGCTGTGCGGCCTCTTCCTGCTTCAACACACGAATACCGAACAAATGCATGATTCCTCTCCACGAAGTGCTGAGGGCATGTGGGGTGCCATTGTTCAAGACGTCTGAGAGGGCTCTCGGGACGCATTTTTATGACGCCGCGAGGCCCATCTCGCTCCAGTGTGCAAGATTCCCTTACTCTGGATGCATACGCGCTGGGCGTACAATTCGTTCCCGCTTTCCGCAAGGGGGGCCGCCTGTGGGCCTTTTGCACAGCCCCCGGGACGATGCCACGAATGTCTGAGTATATCTCAGCCGGTTTATTTACCATTTGGCTGATTCGAGTCAATCCTGCTGTTATCGAGAAAGATACCTGTGAGCCGCGACACGAAGAACGACGGGGACATGAAGAACGATGGGCAAGCGCGCATCTGGAAGCTAACCCTGGCCTACGACGGGACGGAGTTCCGCGGTTGGCAGGTGCAACCGGAGACGCCGACAGTGCAGGGCGAGTTGCGGGCAGCACTGGGCCGCGTAACGGGCGAGACTCCGCTGCCCCAGGGCTCCGGACGCACGGACGCGGGCGTTCATGCGCTGGGGCAGGTAGCGAGCTTCGCCTTGCGCGCGCCGATTCCGCCGGAGAATCTGCGGCGCGCGCTGAATCGCACACTGCCCGCCGCAATTCGTGTGCTGGATGCGGAATTGGCTGCGGGGGGGTTTCATGCGCGGCACAGCGCGCGAGCGAAGACGTATGAGTACAGGATCCTGACGGAGAAAGCGCAGCCGGGCAGGGTCTGTTCGCCGTTCGTAGCGCGCTATGTGTACGCGTGCCCGTGGGCGCTGGACGTGGATGCGATGCAGAGGGCGGCGGCGTACTTCGAGGGCGAGCACAACTTTGTGAGCTTTGCCGCGACGGACCCGGACCTCGCGATGCGCCAGGAAGAAGCGCGTGAGGATCCGCCGACCGCCATCCGGACGATCTTTGTCTCGCGCTGGGAGCGACTGCAAGGCGAAGCGGGAGAGATGCTGGTCTATCGGGTGCGGGGCAACGGATTTCTGCACCACATGGTGCGTAACCTGGTGGGCACCATGGTGGAAGTGGGACGAGGCGCATTGTGCGCAGAGGCGATGCCTGCGATTGTTGCTTCGAAGAGCCGCGCGGCGGCGGGACCGACGGCGCCGGCACGCGGATTGTTTCTGCATTCGGTGGAGTATGAAGAGACGTGCGCCGATGATCTGTTGCGCTCTTGACCCTCTGGCGAGGTTCCTTACGCAGTCCTGCTAACCTGAAAAGGTCAGCATGGCGATTTTCTCTCGCAGTTCGGCGTTCTCTCGCGTGACGGCAATGGCAGCACGGCGGCCGGTTCACGCCGCATTTGCCTGGCTGCACACGCACTCGAAGAGGATCATGGACTGGCAGCTCGATCTGGTGCGGATTGCAGCGCCGCCGTTTGGAGAGCAGGCACGATCTGCGTGGATTGCAGAACGCTTTGCGGAGATTGGACTCAGCGAAATTCGCACAGACTCACTGGGCAACGTGATGGGCTTTGTGCCCGCGACACACTTGCCTGTGGAGAGCAGCGGTCCGATTGTGGTTCTTTCAGCGCATCTGGACACGGTGTTTCCTGCCGATACGCCGCTGCACCCGATGCTGGAGCCAATCGATGGCTATACACGGCTGACTGCGCCGGGAGCTTGCGACAATGGGGCAGGCGTGGCCGGACTGCTCGCGATTGCTCAGGTGTGCATTCATGCGCAGGTTGAGCTGGCGGCACCGCTGCTGGTGCTGGCCAATGTGGGAGAAGAAGGGGAAGGCGACCTGCGCGGGGTGCGGCATTTCTATGAGGAGCGCGCACTGGCAGGACGGGTGGCGGCGCATCTTGTGCTGGACGGAGCGGGCGCGGACTCGGCGGTGACGCAGGCGCTTGGCAGCCGCAGGTTTCAGGTCACCGTGACAGGGCCGGGCGGGCACAGCTTTACCGACGCGGGGACGCCGAATCCGATCGGCGCGTTGGCGGTGGCGCTGGCCGCGCTGGCCGAGACGCCTCTGGCCGAAGATTTTCGTACCACGCTGAATATTGGAACCATTCACGGCGGGACCAGCGTCAATTCGATTCCTGAAAGCGTGAGGGCGTCGATTGACTTCCGCTCGACGAACGCGGCGGAGCTGATGCGGCTTGAGGGGGCGCTACATCGGGCGGTGGAGGATGCGGTGCTCAAGGCAAACGCTGCCGCGCCGGCTCATCGCAGCAAAGGGCCGCTGAACTTTCAAGTGCACAAGATTGGGGATCGCCCGACGGGCGAGCTGCCCGCGGACTCTCCCATGCTGGAGTCATTGCGCGCAGTGGATCGCCATCTTGGCCTGCGGACAGACGTTCGCCTCGGTTCCACGGACGCCAATATTCCGATAGCACTCGGCATTCCTGCGCTCTCAATGGGCGCGGGTGGCGAGGGCGGCGGCGCACATACGCAGGCGGAGTGGTTTATCGACAGGGACCGTGAGTATGGGCTGCGCCGCGTGTTGCTGCTGGCTCTTGCTATGACGGAGTGGGCCGCCGACCAATAGTGCGGCCGCGCATCTGCTACACTCCGCCCATGCGCATCTCTTCCCTGCTATTGATTGCGATCATTTCTGCTTCGGTGCTTGCCGCCGAGAGCCCGCGACCGGCAAACGAGAGTGCGGATCGCAAGGACCAAGCTGCTCCCGACGCGATCTACTATGACGGCGCGATTTATACCGGCGAGGGATTTGCGAACGATCATCCGCATGTGGTCGAGGCCATGGCGGTCGGCGGCGGAAAGGTACTCGCCATCGGCTCCAACCGGGCGATTCTGCGCCTTTCCGGTCCGAACACCGTCCTGCACGATCTGGACACTGCGCGAAGCAGCACGTACATCTTTCCGGGCTTCAACGATGCGCACACGCACCTGGGGAGCGCGGGACAGACGAAGCTGCATCTTGACCTGACGGGAGTGGGATCTCTGGATGAGATGCTCTCCAGGATCGGGGAGTATGCGGCCCACGCTCCGACCGGCCACTGGATCACCGGCGGCAACTGGGACCACACGCTCTGGGCGCAGAAGTCGCTGCCCACGCGCCAGGATCTCGACAAGGTGACCGGCAATCATCCGACCTTCCTTGACCGCATTGACGGGCACATTGCCATTGCCAACTCGGCCGCGCTGGCGGCTGCGGGCATTACCGGTAAGACCGTCCCTCCGCAGGGCGGCGCGATTGACGTGGACGCAAACGGGGAGCCGACGGGAATTTTGCGCGAGTCCGCACAGGGGCTTGTGGAGAAGGTGACTCCGCCGCCGACTGCGGAGGAGCGGCGCAAGGGCGATCAACTTGCGATCAACGATGCGCTGGCGCACGGCATCACCAGCGTCCAGGACTTCAGCGAGTGGGAAGACTTCCTCACGTTTGAGCAGATGGAAGCAGAAGGTCATCTGAAACTGCGCGTCAGCGAGTGGCTGCCCTTCAAGGCTCCGCTGGCGGAGTTGCTGAAGATGCGCGCGCATCATGATCCGAGCGATCCGATGTTGCATACCGGCATGTTGAAAGGCTTCATGGACGGATCGCTGGGCTCACGTACGGCGGCGATGAAGGCTCCGTATGCGGACGATCCGGCGAATACGGGCCTGTCGCAGTACACGCAGCCGCAACTGAACGCAATGGCGATAGAGCGCGCGATGGCGGGTTTCCAACTCGGTTTCCACGCGATTGGCGACAGAGCAACGGCGATGGCGCTGGATGCTTTTTCACAGCCGGAGATTTCGCGCTCGGCGCGCAATCGGATCGAGCACGCGCAGGTGGTGGATCCAGCCGATATTCCGCGCTTCAAGCAACTGGGCGTGATCGCTTCAATGCAGCCGAACCATCTGCTCACCGACATGAACTGGGCCGAAGCGCGGCTCGGGTCGCAGCGCGCCGCATACTCTTATGCATGGAGGGCATTTCTCAAGGCAGGCGTGCCGCTGGCCTTCGGCACGGATTATCCGGTAGAGCCCATTACGCCTTTTCGCGGATTGTACGCAGCCGTGACGCGCATGAATGTGGAAGGCTCGAAGACCTACTATCCTGCGAACGCGATCACACGCGGACAGGCGCTCGCCGCCTATACCCAGGGATCGGCGTATGCGGAATTTGCCGAGCAGCACAAGGGCCTGCTGGCGCCCGGCTACGACGCGGATTTCATCCTGGTGGATCGGGATCTATATCGAGTGAGCCCGCCTGCGCTGCTGACGACACAGGTGCTTGAAACGGATGTGGCGGGGAAGTCCGCGTATATCCGCAAGAAGCTCAACTAGGCTCTTGCCGGCCGCTCCAGAAACGGTTGATCTGCCGCCGCGGCTGTGTCCGTATGGAGTTGAATGCGCGCGGTGGGGAGTGCGAGCGGATAGCGCTCGCGCAGGTACTCGATCATTTTCTCGCGCACCAGGCAGCGCAGGTCAAAGCTCTCGGATGAACCGGCAGAGCTGACGAGGCAGCGCAGTTCCATGGTGCGCTCAGATAGATTTGTGACCTGCAGCCCGCAGACGTTCCCATCCCAAAGCGGGGACGCATGCACAACCCGCTCCAGCTCAGCCCGCAGCGGCTCAATTGGCACCGTGTAGTCCACATAGAGAAACGCGGTGCCGAGGATGTCGCTGGACTGGCGCGTCCAATTTTGGAAGGGCTGCTCAATGAAATAGCTGAGGGGGACGATGAGGCGGCGTTTGTCCCATATCTTCACCACGACATAGGTGTTGGCGATCTCCTCGATGCGCCCCCATTCACCTTGGATGACGACCACATCATCGATGCGGATTGGTTCGCTGAATGCGATCTGCATGCCGGCGATGAGATTGGAGACGGAAGATTTGGCAGCGGCGGCCAGGAACAGCGAAGCAAGACCGGCGGAAGCAAGCAGACCCGTCCCAAATTTCCATAGGGTTGGGTCGTGCATACTCCAGAGGAGCGCGCCGCCATCGAGAATGAGTACGATGCCGATAAGGATGCGCCGAAAAAACTGCATCTGCGTGTGGACGCGGCGGGCGCGGAGGTTGTCTGGGACCGAGATGTCAAATCTTCTGAGTGCGAGCGCCTGGAAGACATAGATGGCGCCGATTGCGAGCCAGCCAACAACGACGACCAGCAGGATACGCGCGACCTGTTCCATCTGGCTTCGCAGGAGCAAGGGCACGTTGGGCACCAGCGGCAGCACTATGAGCACGCCGATTGTGAGCAGCACAGCCCGCGCGGGCAGAGCCATGTACTTGCTCACGCCCAGATTGCGTTGCTGCTGCTCTGTCTGACGGCGGCGTACGAGCCGAAATACAAGAAAGTGCACGCCGTTGCCGAAGACAATGACCGCGCAAAACAACGATATGCCTAAGAGCCAGTCGTGTTGTGTGAATGCCGGCAATCGAATTAAACCTCCAGAGCGAATATCCTGGCAGGTTGGACGCCGAGAAATGGCCTTCGCGCTGCCTGCGGCCTGCTGAATACCTCTGGTTGGTGTGAATTCCAAGTTGGATGCTCCGGCAGACGAGAGCGTCCTGCCATAATCCAGAGAGATGAAGCTTCGCGCCTATGTGTTGATGATTTTTGTCGTTGCCGTGTGGGGCTCGACCTTTGTGCTGGTGAAGGGCGCGCTTGCCGATGCGACGCCGGCGGCCTTCAACCTGGCGCGCATGACGCTGGCTTTTGCACTGCTTGCGGCGGCGTACCATGGGGCGTGGCGGGGCATCCGCATGCGCGATGTGGGCGCGGGCGCGCTGGCGGGACTTTTTCTTGCCGCGGGATACCAGTTCCAGACCACGGGACTGGCGCGCACAACGCCCTCGAAATCCGCATTCATCACAGGGCTGGTCGTCGTCCTGGTCCCCTTGTTGTCCGCGATCCCCGGCCTGCGGCCTCCGGGCGCTCATGTGCCGCGCTGGAACACGTACATGGGCGCGGGACTTGCATTCGCGGGCATCGTGCTGCTGACCGCTCCCGCCGCGGCGCACGGCCGCGCATCGCACTCGGTGGCCGGTGGACTCGACGCGCTGCTGCCGGATATCTCCTCAATCAATTTGGGGGATGTGCTCACGCTGGGCTGTGCGGTTGGTTTTGCCTTTCATTGCCTTGCGCTCAGCCACATCTCGCCACGGATCGCCTTCAAGCCGCTGGCGCTGCTGCAGGTAGGCTTTTGTGCGGCGTTCATGGCGCTGAGCCTGCCCATGATCGAGCACCCGCAGGTGCATTGGACAGTGCGGCTGATGGTGGCGCTGGCGATTGCGGCCGCGCTGGCAACGGCAGCCGCGTTTTCTATTCAGAGCTGGGCCCAGTCCGTTTTGCCCTCTACTCATATTGCTCTGCTGCTGACGCTGGAGCCGGTCTTTGCCTGGATCACCTCGTTTCTTTTCATGGGCGAACGGCTTGGTTTGCGGCCGGCTTCGGGAGGACTGCTGATTCTGGCGGGAATCACGCTGACGGAGGTGGTTCCGCAGCCCCATGTGCCCACGGCGCACGAAGCCTGAGGCGCTCCTGAATTTCTCTGCTGACCAATCTGATTTTCATTCGTCCCAGAAGGGGTTGTCCGCTGGGATCGGCAGGCGGCCGCGGCCGGGACATGGGTGAGAGCCGACACTCCGCATGAACCGGGAAGTGTGGTACATTTTCGGCGGGTGAATTGAATCGCCGGAAGCGAAGTTATGGTGCAGCTTCGTGCAAGGCTTCCGCGCGCGTGAGGTTTCTAGCCATGGAAACCACTGCTTTCGCTGCCTGTTCTGCTCTCTGCGATGAAGCCTGGAGTAGTTCCTTTGCCGAAACGCATCATCCGCTCTACGGCGCTCAATTTTACTGCCCGGATATTCCCTCTCCCCAACTCAATGCGCAACTGAACCCAAGGAAAGGATGAGCCCGATGTCCAATCCAACTTTGCTGATTCTGGCCGCCGGCCAGGGAAGCCGCTACGGCAGTTCAAAGATTACCGATTCGGTGGGTCCCAACGGCGAGATCGTGATGGACTACTCGATCTACGATGCCCTGCGCGCAGGCTTCGACAGGGTTGTGATCGTGGTGCGACGGGAGATGGAAGAAGTCTTCCGGCAGATGGCCGTCGCGCATCTGGGCAAGTATGTGAACGTGGAACTGGTGCATCAGGATCTGACCAAGATTCCGTCGCGGTTCCAGGTGCCGATGTTGCGGACCAAGCCCTGGGGGACCACCCACGCGATTCTGTGCGCGGCCAGGTTGATTCACGAACCCTTTGCGGTGATTAACGTAGACGACTTCTACGGGACCGGCAGCTATGAATTGCTTGGCCGCCACCTGCGCTGCGGCGGTAACGACTTTGCCATGATGGGTTATGTGCTGCGGGAGACGCTCTCAGAGTTTGGCGCGGTGGCACGGGGAGTCTGCAAGATCGGGCAAGATGACCTGCTGGAGAGCATCACGGAATTAAAGCGTATCGAGTACGATGACGGGCGCGCGGTGAGCGTGGACGCGGAAGGCAAAGAAACCAGGCTGCCGGGCGATGCCGTCGTCTCAATGAATATGTGGGGATTTACGCCGAGGATCTTTCCTCTGCTGGCGGCGCACTTTGAGCGGTTCCTGGAAGGGATCGACGGCAACCTCGAAGCGGAATGTTTTATCCCGACGACGGTGAACGAGATTCTGCTGGCAGGTGAAGCGCGGGTGAAGGTGCTGCAGAGCGGCGAGTCGTGGTTCGGCGTGACGTATCGCGAGGATCACCTGCGGGCGGTGCAGAAGATCCGCGCTCTGATCAGCGCGGGCTATTATCCGAAGCGGCTCTGGTCAGCCAAGGGCATCGAGTCCGCGACACGGACTTTGCATGAGACCCATGCCGGACATTGATGGGCAGGCAGTCCGTTGCAAGGGCATCCTGCGCCGCATTATCTCGGCGCCAGCTGGGCGGAGTCGGCAAGCGCGTAGGCGAGGACTGTCATCACGGCTGCATTCTGATTGAGGTGCTTTGGATCGACCTTGTCCAGAGTGTCCGCCGCGGTGTGGTGGTAGTTGAAATAGAAGCGGCTATCCTGAATGGGAGCGAAGCTGGGCACGCCGCCATTGGTGAGACCGGCGATGTCTTCTCCGGTCTCGGGCGAGGGTTCCAGCGTCTCAGCACCAACAGGTTCAAGCAGATTGGCGACGGGGCGGAGCCAGCCTCCCAGGGCGGACTTGCCGGCATAGTAAATGCCGGTTGGATGATCTGCGCCGAGGTCGCTTTCAATGGCCCCGACGTGGTTTGCCATGTCGGCCGCGTGGTCTGCGACGTAAGCTGCTGCGCCCATCGAGCCTTCTTCCTCGCTCATCCAGGCGACAAAGCGAACAGTGCGCCGGGGATGGATGTCGAGTTTGCT